>CAYMVZ010000001.1:0-83307 GCA_964394335.1 uncultured Nitrospinota bacterium
TTTCCTCCCCGTGCTCCCGCACGGGGTATCCAGGGTTGTTTTCTCATGAAAAGAAGATTTAAAGAGATTTTTTTTTCTCTTCTCATATTTATTTTGTTTCTAACACTCCTTGAATTTATCTCTTCAATGTTTTGGCCTATCTCTGGCGAACCCCCTTTTCAAGAACCTTTTTTTGGAATTAAGTGGGCGCTAAAAGCTAATTATCAATCTCATCAAACCAGTAAAAGGATGGAATATGAATATCCAATAAGTACAAATAGCAAAAGATTAAGAGGTAAAGAAAAGGAATACCAAAAACAACATGGTGAATACAGAATATTACTTCTTGGAGATTCCCAAACATTCGGACATGGTGTATTGGAAAATGAAAGGTTTTCCACTCATATTGAAAAATTTATAAATAATTCAAAAAATTTAAGTCAGCCAAAAATTACAGTTATAAACGCCGGAATGCCAGGAACCGGAACATATGATCAAATGATTTACCTTGAAAACGAAGGTATTAAGTATGAGCCTGACTTGGTGGTCCTCTGTTTTTATGATAATGACCTGGATGATAACGTAAATAGAGATTTTATGTTTGACACTATTCTGTATGACAAGAACAAAGGCGAATTGAGCACCTCAGGATTTAAATATCATGAATATAAGGAGCTATTCGCAATGTCATTAATCAGATTTTTCTTTAATTCCATTCCGTTTTATGACTATTTAAGCAGAAATTCAAATTTGATAAATTTAATCAAGCATCGAGTGATCAATTCAATGGAACAACATAGCTCTAAGGATGAAAATAAATTAGTCTCTCTTTTTCAAAAAGAAAATATCACCAAAACAATATGGTTTGATCGAGATTTTAAAAACTCGTTAAGTATGGTAACAAACGAGGATGGAAAAACCTTAGGATCTATTTTGGTAACCCATTTACTGATAAGCAGGATGGAAGATTACACTGAAAAACAAAACGTCGATTTTTTAATAGTCATTATTCCAACAAAAGAAGAGGTTTTAGGCGCTATTCCTGCAAGAAAGTATCTGTTCCACGGGAAAAACAATGAAGAAATCACTGCCCTCCACCTGGCAGATATTTTTGCGGACATTGAGAAAAATAACCTAAGCTTCCTTTTTTATCCTGCAGACTCCCACCTTTCACCGACAGGGGATTTAGTCGCCGCATATTATATTACTCTCTCAATAGCTGACCTTTTCTTTGAGAAAAAATATATCGATAATCAAAAAATTAAAGATTTATATATTAAGCAAATAGATTCAACAAGAAAGATGTTAATAAATCGTTTAACCTCCCTGGATGATTATCCTGAATTTCATTACTATAAAGCTTTGGTTTTAGCTAACAGTGATTTAAAGAATAATGAATCTAAAGTGAAATCGGAATTGAAAAAGTATATTAGCTTGCTTAAAAAGGAAAATAGAAAGCCAAATGATCTGGCTACTCATCTAATCAAGACTCTTAAATAAATGTGAGAAGAATGCTCATATTTCAAAAGATGATACTTGAAAAAGGCAACTAAATAACTTCCATACATATGATGGGATATTTATTGAATATATCTCTTTTTGAATTGGCAAAGTTAAAACAAGGTGTTTACAATCAACTAAGAATCATCATTAATTAGAATGGCATACTTTTTTTAAAAATATTTTTTCCCATTTTTTCGTCGCTTTCTTAATCGGTTAGTTCTCCTCTTCTAATGAGCATCTGTCTTTGAGAGTATGGGATCTGACGTTTAATCTGTTCATGAAAGGACAGCTCGGAAGAGCATTGAGTCATCCTGAAGAGTTATAAAAAAAACCAAAACTTGCCAAGCAATTAACTAATCTGTTAAAGGAAATTCAGTTAATAATCTATATTGTCGACATGTTTTAGAGGCGCCGAAACCGAATATCTTTTCAAAACCTCCTTTCCAAATTTGCGGTCTCGCCATAAGTCATACCAAACGAGCTTTAAATAACCTATTATCGTTTGATATTTTTTCATTTTGCTTGCGCCCTTCCTTCGATCACAATACAGTACCATAGGGACTTCAACAATGCTGATTGAAAGTCGGCTTAACTTGATCAGCATTTCAACAACTACCACATAACCATCAAGAGTAAGCAATTTTCCATCGTAAGCAGAAAAAGCTCTTTTTAATGAACCAGCATTAAATGCCCTGTAAAATGAGCTATAAGTATTAATCCCTGAAATAAAAAAATAAAGCTTTAGAAATATATTAGCGCCCCAGCTAAGGATAATTCGGCCTAATGTAGTATTTTCAACCTTCCCACCTTTTGCATAACAAGAAGCCAGCACAATATCGGTTCCATTTTGAACTTTCTCTATCATGGTCTCTAATATATCCAGATCACTTGTGTTATCAGCCTCTTTGGTTACAATAATATCATCGTCTGCAGCAATCTTCAGAGCAGCATTAAATCCAATAAGAAAAGTCTCTTTTACGCCTTTATTAGGATAATGGCTAATAATCTTAACAGGTATTTGGCCTTTAAATGATTCCACTATTTCCTCGGTTTTATCCGTACTCCCATCATTTACTACAATTGCTTTATAAGCATATTTTAATTCTCCCATTTTTTTTTTCGTCTTTTCCAGGAGTAAACCAATATTATTTTCTTCATTATATGCCGGAATAATAAATATAATCACTTTGCTAATTTTTATTTTTTTAATAAAAACTTAAGAACTGCACATCTGTCTTTGAAATATTTAAAAAAATACCTGGGCGACAAAGCCCTTTGAAGATACATAGCTATGACTTTTCGGCGAAAATAGAATTTTCGCATAATCCGTTTTTCTTCTGCTATCAAAATTTCTTTATTCAGTCCTTTCGGAATGAAGTTTGGGGTCCATATATTAAGTTCTGCCCAGTCGTTATTAAACTCGCCATATTCAGTTGCGGTATCATAAAGGTCGGTTCCCGGGAAAGGCGTCATGAAAGACATTTGCACTTCAGAAAATGGAAGACCCATTATCAGTTTTTCAGTTTCTTTTATGGATTCAAATGATTCAGCGGGATTGCCGATAATAAAATATCCCCTTGCTCTAATACCGGCTTTAATAGTATTTTTAATACCCTCACATATTTTCTCTACTCTCAATTTTTTCCCCAGTATATCTAATATTCTCTGGCTACCGCTTTCAATTCCATAAGAAATAGATGTGCAACCTGCTTTTTTCATCAAATACAGGCTTTCTTCATTAACCATATCAATTCTACCGGCACAACTCCAGGTCAGGTCATACTTTTTTTCAATCAATCGCTCACAGATAGCACGCAAGCGTTTTTTAGTTGCGGTGAAATTTTCATCTTCAAATGAAATACTTTTTATACCGTAATTATCAATTAAAAAGTCTATCATTTTAATAACATATTGATCACTGTGCCCCCTGTAAGAAATACCATAAACATTTCTGGCACAAAATATACATTTACAGGGACATCCCCTGGAAGTGGTAGCGGAAGCGGCCGGTACGCTGTCAACTCTTGCAACTGACTGCTGATAATTCTCTGCTAAGTTTGGCAATAAGTCCCACGCAGGCAAAGGTAAGCCATCTAAATTTGCAATAAATTCTCTTTTAGGGTTTACTTTTATTGTTTCATTTTCCTTATAAACCAATCCTGTTATATTGCCGAACTGTTTACCGTTTGAAAAAGCATCGACAAACTCTACAATAGCATGTTCACTTTCTCCGGTAAAACCATAGTCAAAAAAAGAAAGTCTTTGCATGGTCTCTTCAGGCAACGCGGAAACATGAGGCCCTCCGATCAAAGTCTTTACTTGCGGTAGTTTTTTTTTACTTCTTTAGCAATCTTATGAGCCGAATATATTTGCATTGTAGTAGAAGAAAAACCTACAAAATCTGGAGAGTCATGAGTAATTCTCTCCGCAACCTCATTAGCGGATAAGGCCTCAACTAAAGCGTCAATCAGCTTCACCTTATGCCCTTTTTTGTCGTAATATCGCTGCTATTTGACAAATCCCCTGTGGAGGCACAGCAACTCCTTTAATAATATCTTTATAAATACCTTTAAGGATTATATTTGGATAAACTAAAACAAATTTGCTCATAGTTTATTGTCAAAAATTATTAACTACAATTCATAGCACTGATTGCTAATAATTAATAGAAAGGAATTGCGAACTAAATGGTCTATACTTGAAAAATCATCAATTTTCCAAATTTTTCATTTAACATCGCAATTTATATGAACATATCTTCATGCCAATTCTTTTTTTCTACATTCTATGGTTTTTTTAATTGCGTCTTTTAAGCATACCTCAGGTTTATAGCAGAGCAGTTCCTTTGCTTTTGTCAGGTCTGGAACTCTTCTCATTATATCCCTATATCTGCCAAAAATTTCTTCAAAAGGAATAAATTTTATTTTTAAATCATTCCCGGTATTGGCAATCTCTTTGACTAAATAAGCTGTATCAATAACACTCATTTCTTCGTCATTACCAATGTTAATAATTTGTCCAATAGCGGATGAATTTTCCATAGCAAGGATAGTTCCATCTACTAAGTCAGTAACATATCCCATAGAGCGGGTTTGCTTCCCGTCTCCATGAATAATCAGCTCTTCATTTTTTAATATTGCGTCAATAAAAAGAGGTATGTGTCCCCCACTCCATGAAAAACTTGCCCTGGGACTAAACCCTCCAAAGTATCTTAAAACTATAATAGGGACTCCAAAATCTTTGAAATATGCAAATGCTAATTGCTCACAATAAAGTTTTGAAACAGCATAACTCCATCTTTTGATCATGGTTGGGCCTAACAAAAGGTCCCCATCTTCCTTTAAGGGAAGATCAGTAGACATTCCATAAACATCAGATGTGGAAGCAATAATAATTTTACAAGAATATTTTTTTGCAAGTTCTAACACATTTTCCGTTCCCTTAGCATTTACAGTAAGTGTCGTGTATCCTGAACCATCATCCCCGATTTTTTTTTTGGCTGCTAAATGAACAATCATTTCAACTTTTTGTGAAATTTCCTGCAGCTTTAAAAAATCCAAAACATCTATTTTCTGAAATAAAAAATTATTGTTTTTCAATTGGTGATCTATGTTATCTTTTTTTCCTACGGAAAAATCGTCAACTCCGATTACATAATAGCCTTTTTCCAGCAGGGTATCTGTCAAGTGCGATCCAATCATACCTGCCGCACCTGTTATTAACACTCTTTTCATTTTTTATTTTTCATTCAAGAAAATTTTACTAAAAACTTCCACAATTTTATATGCAGCATTTCCACCTCCATAAAATTGCATAACATCGGGAAGTTTCTTTACTCCATCCCTGCAAAATTCATTATATGCCTTTAATATTCTTTTCTCAGAATGGCCTGTGAGTTTGTTCATGCCGTTTTCCACAGTTTCAACCCATTCTGTTTCATCTCTTAACGTAATACATGGTACGTTGAATAGAAACGCTTCTTTTTGAATTCCCCCGGAATCTGTCAATATCAGATAGGCATTTTTTTCAAGGCCAAGTATCTCCTTATAAGGCAGAGGATCCACGATTTTTATATTATCTCCATAAAACAAATTTTCATTTTTAATTACATTGCGGGTTCTTGGATGCAACGGCAGAATTATTCTTTCTTTCATTTTACTCATGGCTTTAAAAATTGATGAAAGGTTGTTAATGTAATCTGTGTTCTCCGGCCTATGAATTGTTGCTAAAATGTATCTTGATTCGACATCTTTTCCGTTTATATTAAATTTATTAAAAATTTTATTTTCTACTTTAGAGCAAACTTTATTTTGTAATATAGAGTCGCACATTACATCACCAACCAAATAAACACCTTCTTTAATTCCCTCATTTTTTAAATTTTCCACCGCTGCTACTGTAGGACAAAAAAGAATATCTGAAACCCGGTCTGTTATTAGCCTGTTTATTTCTTCCGGCATAGCCTTGTTGAAACTCCTAAGTCCCGCTTCAATATGTACGATTTTTATATGAATCTTTGAAGCAGCCAGAGCTCCGGCAAGGGTAGAGTTTGTGTCACCATACAGTAAAACCAAATGAGGTTTCTCTTTTAAGAGAACTTTTTCTATTTCACAAATCATCCGCCCTGTTTGTTCACCATGAGAAGATGATCCTATGCCAAGGTTATAGATGGGCATAGGTATTTCAAGTTCATCAAAAAAATCATTAGACATCTTATCATCATAATGCTGACCGGTATGGATAATAATTTCCTCCATTTTGTCTTGGAGTTTAATTATTTTACTCACAACAGCAGCTTTAATGAATTGTGGTCTTGCACCTAAGATAGTTGCAATTTCCATTCTAAAAATAGCAAAAAAATGTGTTAATATTCAGAATTAAATAAAAATAATATTTAAATAACGATTCAGCAAAAAAAATTTAGTTTGTTTTTTTTGAAAAGTTTTTCAACAGTTTTCGCAATATATCTTTTTCATTTTTCAAGTAATATTTTTTTAAATGAAGATTAAGAATATTATTCAAATAAAAAGTGCAGAGCCAAGATTGATCCTGTTGTTGATTTTTGCATTTGCTTTGTTTTTACGATTCCCATTAGCTGACATTTCATTAGGTGGTACAGTCCATAGTTTCTTTGATAGATATCACTTTGAAAAAATAATAAGAAAACCTTTTTTTGATATAATAACGTCTGACTACAGTATTTCTTCAGTGTTGATAAACGACATTATTTCACATTTTACACTGAATGTTTTTAGTGACGGTGAATTTAATATTCGATTCCCCTCGCTCCTTTTCGGGTCTTTAACGATTTTATTGTTATATAAACTCTGCAAAGATTGGATAGGAGAAAAGGAGGCTTTGCTCGCAGCTTTCCTTTTAACAGTATCTCATATTCACATCAAATATTCTGTAGATCCATTACATTATTCTTCATCTATTTTTTTTTCCTCATTAGCAGTTTTTTTCTTCTACCGAGCAACTAATAATTTATCACTGAAATACTTATTTGCCTTTGCTCTAATTGCAGCGCTAAATTCTTTTTTTACTCTATTTACCACATCAATATATAGCTTTTATGCAGTGGCTCTTTTTTATAATGATTCAGGAAATCTTTTTTCAAAAAAATATTATACAAAATGTTTCAATATGTTTTTAACCCTTATTATTTCACTTTGTTTGTTAGCTTATCTTTATTCTGTAAGGGGTGTGTCTATTATCGATAATTTTGTTTCAAAAATAACAACTGGACAATACCCTATAGAGAAGTTTTCGATAGTTGGTCATGATCATGTATGGAAGCACCCATATATAGGAATAGATATAAATGTATGCTTAGATTTATTTAAAATGTTAAACTTAAATACAACGCTTGGCCACATTATTTATTTTGGATTGGCCTTATTAGGCATTGTTTACCTTTATAAGCAAAACAGGAAAGTTTTTTATTTTATCATTTCTTTATTAGTTTTTCCTTTGCTTTCCGGACAGCTTGTTTTGGCTAATTATCAAGCGAGGTATTATTCATTCGTCCTCCCGTTTTACTTAATCCTAATATCCTGTGGATTTTTTCAACTGTTTGTGTTATTTCGACTGAAATTCAAATATATCTATCCACTTTTTACTGGAATTTTGTTGTTTGGCTACTTACTACAGGCTCGCGGGGCATGGTCTGAAGATTTTTTGCTCTCTTTAGTAGGTTTGCCGGACTTAAAAAGAGTCAATAAATATGTCAGCAAGAGAATTAAAGAAGGTGATATAGTATTAAATTGTTCTTATATTGTAAAATTGTCCTCAGAAAAAGTATCTCTCCCCTATGGAAACAGCATTCAAACTTACTTTAAGAACTATTACAAGAATCACCGGCTTTCTTTTCTGGTTGATAAAAATAATAGGTTTGGCATTTGGTTTGTCACTATAAAACCTCTTAATTTATCTAAAAATTTGCCTTTCTACTTCCCACTTGGTTTCAAGCCCGAACTAATACATAAAATTGGGACAGCATATATATATTTTGGAAAAGTGGATTTTTCTTTGCCTGAAAACAAAAGAGAAGCATTAAGTTCTCCTTTTTGGCATTTTGTTAAAGCTAATAGATTAAATAAAAATGGTAAGTTAGACGAAGCAATACCCTATTATAAAATGTTTATAAAAGCGAATAAAAATAAAGAAAGAGCATTTAATAATTTAGGTGTAATTTTTGCTCTAAAAGGAAATATAGATAAAGCAATTTATTATTTTAATAAAACGATTCAAGTAATTGAAGCTGATGAAAATTTTCAAAGGGGTTCTAATGTAAAATTTATCAACACTCCAACAAACATCAAAGGTGGGACGGCTAAACTAAAATATATTGTTGATAAAAAAAATGGCAAAAGGTTTCTTTCGAAGCATGAACTAATGATATATATGCCACATTTAAACTCCGCACCTTATTTCAATTTAGGTTTTACGTATCTGATTAAATATAGTTTGACAGCAGATTTAAAATATTTAAATGCTGGCAAAAAATATCTTAAGCTGGCAAATTATTATTATCCAAATCGTGAAGAAGAAATCAATGAGACCTTAAAGAGAATTTTAAACCCAGTAAATATTTCTAAATATAAAGCAGCGCCATTAATAATTCAAAATTTATTAGGGATAGCAGACCCCTTTTAGTATACCATTTTATGCAAATAGCATTGTCTTTATGAAATTTACAAAAAGTATTTTAAAATACTCTTTTTTTATCGTAATCTTGCTGTTTGGTTCGTTAGAAAATGCTCAAGCGTATATTGGGCCGGGAGCGGGCTTTGCTTTTATATCTTCCTTTTTTATTCTTTTCATCACATTTTGTTTAGCGGTATTTTACTTTATTACCTGGCCTTTTCGGTTTGCTTTTAAAGCGTCAGTCCGGAAGATAAGACAAAATAAAGTAAAAAGCGAAATCAAGCAAGTGGTGGTTGTCGGTTTAGATGGCATGGATCCTAAACTGACAAAAAAGTTTATGGAAAAGGGGAAACTTCCAACTTTCCAGAGATTAAAGGAAGAGGGAACATTTCTTCCCTTGTCTTCAAGTAATCCGCCAATTTCTCCTGTTGCCTGGTCTTCATTTATGACAGGAGTTGACCCTTCTTACCATAACATCTTTGATTTCTTCACGCGGAACCCACTTACTTATTTACCCATGCTCTCTTCCGCTGAGATAGGAACAGCTTCAAAAGTTGTTCCTCTTGGTAAGTATAACATTCCTCTTGGAAAGCCAAGGGTGAAACTTTTAAGAAAGAGTAAGCCCTTTTGGACAATCCTGGGTGAATACGGTGTTTTCAGTTCTGTTATTCGTGTTCCGATTACTTTTCCGCCGGAAAAGTTTCATGGTGTACTCTTATCCGGGATGTGCGTACCGGATTTGAAAGGATCTCAAGGTATGTTTTCTTTTTATACTACGAACGGAACATATGTGAAAAATGAAACAGGAGGCGCACGTCACCCTGTTACACTGAAAGATAATACGATTGATACCTATGTCTCTGGACCTAATAATTTTCTTCTTAAGGAGGGAGACGAGCTAAAAGTTCCGCTTTCCATAAAAATTAGTAAAGATAATAAAAAGGCTGAAATCAATATTTGCCGCCAGAGTTTTGAGTTAGAACCTGAAACCTATTCACCCTGGATCAAAATAACTTTCCGTCCTGGTCTGGGAATGAAAATCACTGGAATTTGCCGTTTTTATATAAAGAGTTTAACTCCGAATTTTGAACTTTATGTTTCACCCATTAACATTGATCCTGAAAAACCTGCCCTCCCGATATCGCATCCATTTATTTACGCTACGTATCTTTCTAAACTGACAGGATGTTATGGCACTCTAGGACTTTCTGAAGACACATGGGCGCTGAATGAAGGCGTTATTGATGAAAATAGTTTTTTAAAACAGACCGATCTCCTTTATGAGGAGCGTGAAAATATGTTCTTTAAAGTATTAGACAGGTCTCCAAAAGGGTTTTGTGTCTGTGTGTTTGATACTTTAGATCGCGTTCAGCATATGTTCTTCCGCTGTCTTGATAAAAACCATCCTGCAAACAATGGAAAGGAAACAAAAAAATATGAAAATGTAATTGAGGATTATTATGTTCGAACGGACAAACTTCTTCAAAGGGTTTTAGAAAAGACGGACGATAAAACTGTTGTTATGGTTATGTCCGACCATGGGTTTACTCAGTTTAAAAGAGGGGTTAACCTTAACACATGGTTTTTTCAAAACGGATATCTCGCTCTCAAAGATGGTAAAACCATAAGCAGAGATTGGTTTATGGATGTCGACTGGAAAAAAACCAGGGCGTTCTCTCTTGCCCTGGCAGGGATTTTTATAAATAGAAAGGGAAGGGAATCGCATGGAATTGTTAACGATGGAGATGAACTGCAAAACTTAAAACAGGAGTTAATACAAAAACTATCAGGATTTATAGATGAAGATGCAGGAAAAACAGCAATCCGGGAAATTAGAGACACGGAAAGCATATATTCCGGGCCTTACACCGCTGACGCACCCGACCTTTTAGTTGGTTATAACGCAGGTTACAGAACTTCATGGGCATGTGCTACCGGGCAGGTGACAGAATCGGTGTTTGAAGATAACACCAGACACTGGAGTGGAGACCACGCTGTTGACCCGAAAATTGTTCCTGGTGTACTTTTTGTAAATAAAAAAATTAATACACGATCCCCAGACATAAAAAACATCGCACCCACTATAATAAAGTTGTTTGGTATCCCCATTCCCTCCTATATGAAAGGAAAGCCTTTTATTTAGTAAACGCAATAGATAAGTTGACAATGTTAAAAAACAGATTCCCGCGGGAATGACAGGAAAGAACGCATAAATGACATAAAAATTTGAGAGGTTTTTTTTGGAGTAAAAGTACAGTAAAAAATTATTTAAAAAACTTTCACAATTTTTAATTTTAGCAATTGATTTATATTCTATTAAATTAGAAGGAGAGTAAAATGTACTATGATTTTAAAAAAATATTGTTATTAATTTGTCTTACCTTTTTGATTATTCAAAATGGTTGCACGAAAGATAATAATGATTTTTCTCATTATGATTTTGTTAGAAATATAGAAAAAGCAAATATTCATATTTCTACGAAAAATGAGAACTTTTCTGCTATAGAAATGGAAACAGGAATATTTGAATCATTAGATCAGCAGAATGTTTCAGAAAACGGTCAGGATGATTGGCAAGCCATTAAAACTGAGACAACAGAGACACTTATACAATATTCGAGAAGGAGTCAAAATACAAACAGCATTTTATCATTAGATCCACTTCAAATAAATGATGGGATCATCAGTGCGGAGATCAAATTTGATGCTTCACCCGCAGAAAATATTAAAACCAAAACAGAAAGAACGCTTGACACTTTGCTTGAATATAATAGTTTTAATAACCTGGAGGATGTTGTGACCAGCAATATTAAAGCTGTTCATGGAAACTGGTTTCACATAGAAGATTTTCTTGTGGAAAATTCACTCCCCGAAGAAAAGTATTTTACTGAGGTAAAGAGTCTTTCAAAAAATGCCAAATACTTACTATTTGAATTGGAACCCTTTTTTGAAGGAATAATGCAGACTGAAATTAATTTAGGAAAAGAATATTCTGAAGGAGGTGTTTTTATTTCTTTTTCGGAAAGCGGACAGGAGGGATATTTTATCACCATAGATTTCAATGGTTTTGTTATTCTTTCAGATACTAAGGGAGAAGAAGGAAGAAGATATATTACTCATTCAAAAATCCCAGAGGAAGTCTTTAAATTAATCAGAAAAGATTCTTGGATTAATTTTACAGCTGTTTTTTATAAAGATTATCTTCTTGTGTACATAAAAGGTTTGTCCGCTAAATATGTTAAAATATTTACTCTTTTTGATGCATTAGGACACCATCTTACCCGCCAAAACAGGCCAGCGCTTTTTGGATTAGCCAAAGGCAATGGTCATATTGTTAGATTTAGAAATATAAAATTTAAAAAAAAGGTTGATTTTCCCAAAACCTTTGAAAACCCTTTACCAGAAGCAGGAGTAGTCTTTAGATACTCGGAAGGTTCTGGATATGGTATTGCGTTAAATATGGATGGTTCCCTGTCGATTTTTACATTAAATAACGGGCTGGCAGATAGGGAAATCACAAAAAAGATTCTTGGGGAAAAACTGGATTATGATAAATGGTATTCCCTAAAAATGTTAATTTGGAAAAACTATGTTGCAGTTTTTTTGGAAAGAAAGTTTAAATTCATAGTTTCACTGGAAAGTAATGATTTAAATGGTAAAAGATTAGGGCTATATGCAAATAATTTAAAGAATGCCTCTTTTAAAAATTATTCTTTTACTAAAAATATAAGCTTTCGATCATTAAGCGAAATGAGAAAATCAATTGGAATGATTGAGAAGGAAAATCTATATCTCGATTTTAATGAGGGCCATAAAAATACTGATTTTCGTTTAAACCCAAGGTTTAATAAATTTGTCAAAAAAGTAAAGTTAAATAGTGACACTCGGAAAGCTTTATATTTACCTTATCCAGGTTCTTTCTCTTACGACATCAATATTCCTCCAAATGGCATATTGATATTTAGTTATGCTTTGGCGCCTCAGATATTGGATAAAGAAGGTTATTCTCATCTTTTTGAAGTATTAATTGAGGGAGAAAATGGTAGAGCAAAAAAAATATTTAACAAGGAATTGAACCCCATGGATGCTTTAGATAAAGGATGGCACAATGAGAGAATAGATTTATCTGAGTATGCAGGGGCAAAAGTAAAAATAATGTTTCAAAATGAGAGAACCCAAAAAGATGGAGGAGTATTTTTAAAAAACTTTGCTTTTTGGGGCAATCCCGTAATTTTTAAGCCTAAAAAAGATAATGATATTAACGTCATTTTGATTTCAATTGATACATTAAGAGCAGACCATTTGAGCTCCTACGGCTACTCAAAAATTACCAGTCCATTTATTGATAAATTGGCTAGCCATGGAACCCTTTTTAAAAATGCTATAAGTCAGGCGCCATGGACGCGGCCGTCTCATATGTCTATTTTCACGTCTCTTTTTGCTTCCTCTCATGGAATAGGCTTGGAATATGAGCGCAAATATAAAAATCATAAAGAAAGATTACCCGAAATCATTGAAACTTTGCCGGAAAGATTGAAAGATAATGGATATTTTACTGCAAGCTTTAATGGCGGTGGACATATTAGCTCTGATTATGGTTTCTCGCAAGGGTTTTATACTTACAACGAACAATGGCCTCATATTAATGAATCGTACGAGCCTTTATCAAGATGGATACGGGAAAACCATGATATGAAATTCTTTTTGTTTTTTCATGCTTTTGATGTTCATGATTATGATGAGAATCATGAAGTGGGAACATTTAAGGATATTATTTCTCCAAAAGATCATAAGCTGTATATAATAGACAAGTATGACTCCTCGATTAAATATACTGACAAATTTGTTCGATTGCTGGTAAATGATTTGCAGGAATTGAATCTGCTGGATAACACCTTAATTGTGTTTACGAGTGATCATGGGGAAGAGTTTTGGGATCATAAAAAGTTTGAGCATCCATTTAACGGTCATTCCAGGTATTTATATAAATCTTTAATAAACATTCCTCTTATTTTTTACTTACCGGGTAAAATTCCACAGAACAAAATAATTGATGAAAAAGCAATGTTGATTGATATTTACCCTACCATACTTGATATTTTAAAAATAACAATACCGAAACATACCCAGGGAATAAGCTTGCTACCGCTAATTAATGGAGATGTTTCATCTTATCAAAAGAAGCGGCCTTATGCATTTAGTGAGGAACACTTTGTAAGAGATCGGATTGCAGTTATGTCCAACAAATATAAATTTATTTTAAGAAAAGAAGCGAATAAAGAAACTTTATCTTCCGGTAATTATAGAAAATGGAAGGTTTCAAATTTAGCAAAAGAAAAGCAGAGTCTTTTGTTTAACGTTAAATTAGATCCGGCAGAACAAAATAATATTATTGCAGAAAACAGGGATATTGAAAAACAAATGCTTGAAGAAATAGAACTATTGGAGCAAGGAGGCAGAATAAATTACATGAAATTTCATAACAAGAATACTGGTAAATTAAAAATAGATAAAGATACAGAAAATAGGTTGCGAGCGCTAGGGTATATAAATTAGTTCTTCATTTTTTCACCATAGTAATTTGTTTTTTTAGGCTTGCCTTGAGTTGTTGCAAAATGCGCCTGAATTGCCATAGCTTATCTCAGGTGGTTGCTATAAGCAACGCCGGGAGGAGCTCCATAGTTGGCTTCTTTTTAGGAATAATAATTACTTGAGTCGCAGTTTCTATAATTATAGGTTTGATGAAGAAAAAAAACATTTTTGAAAATTTGAACTGGAAAATATTAGCGTTGATAGTGTTTGTAATATCACTTGGCTATTATGGTTTTAGTGAAAGCGCTTTTAAGAATGTTCAAAAAAAAGTACTGGTAATCGGTTTTGACGGAATGGACCCTAAACTTCTTGAACGCCTGGTTCAGGAGGGGAAAATGCCGAATTTCGAACGCCTGATGAAAGCAGGTGACTTCAAACCTCTTAAGACAAGCATACCACCGCAAAGCCCTGTAGCCTGGTCTAATTTTATAACAGGAATGAACCCGGGCGGGCACGGTATTTTTGACTTTATCCATAGAGAAATTAAGACTATGATTCCTTATCTTTCGACTTCAAAAACAGAGGACGCAAAAAAAAAGATTACCATAGGAGACTGGGTAATACCTCTTTCAAGCGGAAAAGTCACGTTATTGAGACATGGGAAAGCTTTTTGGGAAGTTTTGGAAGATTATGGAGTGCCAACTACAATTTTTCGAGCTCCGGCAAATTTTCCGCCAATAAATGTTCCGGTGAATCAACTTTCCGGCATGGGAACTCCTGATATCCAGGGAACTTATGGAACATTTTCTTTTTATACTGATGGAGACACAGGTGAATTTGAAGACGTTTCCGGGGGCAAGGTTTTCCCCGTCAGGGTAATGAATGATAAGGTTGAAGCCAAAATATTTGGTCCACAAAACGTATTCAAAAAAAGTAAACCGCAAACCTTTATTGATTTTTCAGTTTATTTAGATCCGGAAAATCCTGTGGCCAAAATCACTGTTCAGGATCATCAAATTCTACTTAAAGAAGGGGAATGGAGTGATTGGGTTGCGTTGGACTTTGAACTTATTCCTTTTTTGGAAAGTGTGAGAGGCATCTGCCGTTTTTATTTAAAAGAGGTTCATCCGGATTTTAAATTATATATCACGCCGATTAATATTGATCCTTCTTCTCCGGCAATGCCCATTTCAACACCTGTTAATTACTCGGAGGAACTGTACGAAGAAATAGGCTATTTTTATACCCAGGGAATACCGGAGGATACAAAAGCATTAACGGAAAAAATCTTTGATGACAGCGAGTTTCTTCAACAGGCTAAAATTGTTTTTAACGAAGAACTGGACATGTTCGATCATGAGTTAAGCCGGTTTAAAAAAGGTGTCCTGTTTTTTTATTTCGGACGAGTGGATCAACTGTCACACATGTTCTGGCGGACTATGGATTTAGATCATCCGGCTCATGAACCAGCGACTGAACATCGCATGGTAATTGAAAATATATATCTGGAAGCAGATGCTGTCCTTAAAAAAGCTCTTAATATACTGGATAGCAATACCACTATCATTGTTCTATCCGATCATGGTTTTGCGCCATTTTACAGGAGCTTCAATCTCAACACATGGCTTAAAAATGAGGGATATGTTTCGCTTGTTAATGATTTGGCGGGAGGTTTTTTGCAGAATGTCGACTGGTCTCAAACCCGTGCATACGGCATGGGATTTAACGGGTTATATTTGAATCTTGAAGGGCGGGAAGGAAATGGTATAGTGCAACCCGGAGTTGAGAAGAATGCGCTAATGGAGGAAATATCGAAAAAATTGCTTGCCATTCGTGATTTGGAAACAGGGAAACAGGTAATTTCCAGGGTTTACAGAGCTGAGGAGATATATAAAGGGCAATATGTAAAAGAAGCCCCTGATCTTATTATTGGCTACAATAAAGGTTTCCGCGCATCTACTGAAACAGTGTTAGGCAAATTTCCTAAGGGACTTTTAAAAGATAATGTCGATAAATGGAGCGGTGATCATTTAATTGAAGCTAAATTTGTGCCGGGGATTCTTCTTTCTAATAAGAAAATCCAATCTGCTAATCCGGCTTTATATGATATTGCGCCGACAATATTAGCTGAGTTTGGTATTCCTAAACAGGAGTGGATGGTTGGAAAGAGGGTATTTAACAATTAGCAATTGGAAAAACAAGAAATAAAGGTAAGTAAGAGGGAGGTAGTAAAAATGTTTGGAAATAAAATCAAATTAGATGCAGATTTGCTGGAAAGATGTAAACAGGTCGCTGAAAAAAGAGGGTACAGCTCTGTAGAAGAGTTTATTGCCCATATTCTGGAAAAAGAGCTGAGAGGCAAAGAAACTACTTCTGATGAAGATGAAGAGGAGATTTCAAAGCGACTCAAGGGGCTTGGTTATCTTTAAATGTATTATTTCAATTTTATCTTAAATAAGTTTTTTTCTATCTTGTTTCTCCCTTTTCAATCTCTTGCTCCTTTTTGGCCTTTGTTTTTTATTTCTGTGTTGACAGGAATCCTTATGCTTTTGGGATTTAGGTATACCTCCCATCAGGACAAGATAAGAAAAGAAAAGGAAAAAATAAAAGCGCACTTGATGGAAATGCGTATTTTTAAAGATGACCTGGCTATTCTGATGTCCGCGTTCATGAACGTACTGCTTTATAACGCAAAATATATAAAACATCTTATAAGACCCATGCTTTTTTTAATCCTTCCAATGGTCTTTATGCTAATTCACCTGAATTTCTGGTTTGGCTACCGACCGCTGAAGATGGAAGAAGCCGCTATTTTGTCAGTTAAATTGTCAGAGAAAGAAACCGATAGTTTATCAAACGTGGAAATCGAAGTAGATGATGGAATATTCATAGAAACTCCGCCTCTCAGGATTTCAGAAACAAGAGAAGTAAATTGGAGGATCAGGGTAAAAGAGCCGGGTGTGCATACCGTAAAAATTAAAACATCGGGTGTTACATTTCAAAAAAAAATTATTGCCTCAGAAAAACAATTTAAACCGGTGTCGCCCCGTAAAGTAGTTTCAAACTTCTGGGACATTCTTTTAAATCCGGGCGAAAAGCCTTTTAGCAAAAATTCATTGGTAAAAGAAATAGCGATAAATTATCCATCCAATAAAATTGGATTTTTTGGATGGAAGACGCACTGGCTCATATTGTTTTTTGTCTCATCAATCGTCACGGGATTTGCGTTTAAGGGATTTTTTGATGTTGAGATATAGTGCGAGGAATAGGGATATTGGTATTTACTTAATGCAATAAACCTGCAATTAGCCTTGACAGCTCTATCCCGCCTTGTTAGTATGAAAATTGCGGTTTCGAGGAGATTCACTGAGAGTTTATTAGACCGTTTTTATCAATTTGATTAATCTGGCTTTTTTTATCAGGAGATTTTTTTGAAAAGAACCTATCAGCCAAGCGTTATTAAGCGGAAAAGAACTCACGGATTTATGGCGCGAATGAGTTCCACAGGGGGTAGAGCAGTCCTGCGAAGGAGGAGAGCAAGAGGCAGAAAAAGATTAGCTGTTTGAAATTGAAAAATAATCGTTTTTCCAGACATGAAAGACTTAAAACCTCATCTGAGTTTAAGCGGATAAAAAAAAAGATACATCTGCGCTTCAATCAAGGTCCCCTCAAAATATACATCCTCAAGCAGAGCTTGGAATATTCCCGGATTGGTATCATCGTTTACAAAAAAGCCGGCAAAGCGTTTTATAGAAATAAAATAAAAAGATGGGTGCGTGAGCTTTTCAGGAATAGCAAAAATGATTTTGAGGAGATGAGAGATATTCTGTTTGTTGTTGGTCAAGGTACAGAATTAGTTGACTTCACGTTTTTGCGGGAATCTTTTTTGACTGCTTTGCAGAAAAACCGGGAATAAATGCTAAAAAAAATATCAGCAGCCCTTATAAAAATTTATCAATATATTATATCACCGGTTTTGCCACCGTCATGTCGCTTTTATCCTACTTGCTCCGAGTATGCCCTGGAAGCGATTAACGAATTTGGATTTGCTAAAGGACTGCTACAAGCCATTAAAAGAATTTTCAAATGTCACCCTTTTCATGAGGGTGGCTATGATCCAATAATTTTAAAAGAAGAGAGGAAGTAAACAGTTTATTATGGAACTTAGGTTACTTTTAGCTATTGTGCTGTCCTTCGCTGTTTTTGTGGCATGGGGTGCTTATATCAGTAAGAAAGAAGCTAAAAACATCGCAAGAATTCAGCAGCAAGAAGGTGAAAAAAAGAGCTTTGAAAAACAAAGAGTTGTCCCGCAAATGCCGTTAAAAGAGGAAATAGAACAGCCGCTGAAAAAAGAAATCCCGACTGTTTCTGATGTAGAAGTTGTCAGATCAGAAGAAACGAAAGATATTTTTATAGAAACAGACTTATATAAAATTGTCATTACCAATGAGGGTGCGTCATTTAAAAACTTAAAGTTGAAAAAGTATTTAAACAAAAAAAAAGAGCCCCTCGAAATCGTTGACCAAATTCAGGATTCCGTAAGGCCACCATACCTGAGCGCTTTTGATACCCGTGTAATGGACGTTGTAAATTTGAGTGTTTATCAGACAAAGGCGGAGTCCATTACATTATCAGAATTTTCTCCTGAAAAAACTGTTTCTTTCACGTTAGAAACCCCGTCCGGCATGAAAATTCAAAAAGATTTTACTTTCTATTATGACCGGTATCAGATTGATTTTGATGCGAATATAACTGATCGAAGTGGAACCCTGGCTGATAAAAAATATTACTTCAACTGGGGGCCGGGGTTTGGGAATGAAGATGAGAAAAGGGAATTCGTTTTTACGGGTCCCATGTCTTATTTAAACAACCTTGTAATTAAACATGACCCGGATGATTTCGACAGGGAATTTATTTTTTCAGGTAACTTAAGCTGGGTATGCCTTCAGAACAAGTATTTTGTGACAGCGCTGCTCCCTAATAACGGAATTAACGGCGGTAGAATCGGCAAAAATCCAAATGGTAAACTTTCGGTAGGATTACAGTTAATTAATAATTCTAACAGCTCAATGAGCGGCAACGCTACTTTATTTGCCGGACCCAAAGAAGAAAATATTTTAAAATCTTATAATGTGCATCTTGAGGAGGCTGTAGATTTTGGATGGTTTGGAAACAAATTTAGCTGGCTGGTGAAACCACTCATAAAAGTTCTCAGGTTTTTTTATAGCTATACACATAATTACGGGGTTGCAATTATTTTGATTACTGTTGTTATAAAAATCATTTTCTTCCCTTTGAGCCAGAAAAGTTTTCGATCCATGAATGAAATGAAGAAGGTTCAGCCGTATATTAAGATCATTCAGGAAAGATATAAAGACGACAAGGCAATGTTAAACCAGGAGATGATGAAGATTTATAAAGAGCACAAGGTCAATCCCTTAGGCGGCTGTATGCCCATGCTATTGCAGATCCCTGTTTTTATCGCGCTTTATAATGTTTTGCTGGTCTCTATTGAACTCCGGGGGGCGCCTTTTATGCTGTGGATACAGGACCTCTCGGAAAAAGATCCTTATTACGTTACTCCAATTTTGATGGGTGCATCAATGTTTGTTCAGCAGAAAATGACTCCAACCATGGGAGATCCGATGCAGGCAAAAATGATGCAGTTCCTGCCTGTGCTTTTTACTTTTATGTTTTTGAATTTTCCGGTTGGCCTGGTTATCTATTGGATAGTGAACAACGTTTTGACTATAGCGCAGCAATATTATATGAATCATTATGCTGCTGTTAAAAAATAGTTTCAGGGAAATAGTTTGTCATTGAGGTTCCTGCTTTTGCAGGAAGAAACTCCAGCGGGGAGCTTCAATTTTTATGCGTTGGTAGAAATTCCTTTTTCTACACACAGTATGGATTATTAAAACAAAGGAGGTTTTTATATGGGCTGGTTTTTTAAATCAAAATCTAACAAAGAAGATGAAAATGGCGAATCCACGGAAGCAGAAACGAAAAATCAGGAACCTGTTGAAATATTGAATAAACTGCTTTCAATGATGGACTGTAAAGCAACTATAGCGCAGGAAGTAGATGAAAAAGAAAATATTATTCTGAATATCAGCACTGATGAAGCAGGAAGAATTATAGGGGAAAAGGGCGAGACCCTATATTCCTTGCAGTACTTGATTAATAAAATTCTTTATACAAAAAACAAGGACAACCCTAAAATAATAATTGACGTTGACCATTACCGTTCTAAAAGAAAAGAAAAGCTGATCGAAATGGGCCAAATGGCTGCGGAAAACACAAAAAAATCAGGAAAGGCGTCTTCTCTTCCTCCGCTTAATGCCTACGAGCGAAAAATCGTTCATGAAAGCCTTCAAGATGATAATGATGTGAATACACAAAGCGAAGGTGAGGGATATTATAAAAAGATTTTTGTCTCGTTAATAAAGTAAAATACGTCAATGCATACCGAAGATACTATTTCTGCCATTTCCACTCCGTTAGGAAAGGGGGGCATAGGAATAGTCCGGCTCAGCGGTACTCTCTCTCTCCAGATAGTAAAAAGAACCTTTGTTTGTCTTAACGGCAATATAAATGCTCTTTCAGTCTCTCATAAAGTTTATCCCGGCAAAATAATAGACCCCTCTACAAAAAAAGCGATAGATGAAGTGCTGGTTACTATAATGAAAACCCCTAATTCTTACACAAAGGAAGATGTTGTGGAGATCAGTTGCCATGGCGGGATGGCGGTATTGTCGAAAGTTCTTGATTTGACTTTAAAAGAGGGCGCGCGCTTGGCTTTGCCCGGTGAGTTTACCAAAAGAGCGTTTCTTAACGGTCGTATTGATCTCACCCAGGCGGAAGCTGTAATTGACATTATAAATGCTAAAACCGAAAGCAGTCTTTTTAATACAGTAAGCCAGCTGAACGGTTCTGTTTCAAATGAGATTGAAAGCATTAGATCCCTTCTCGTAGACGCATCTTCAAAGCTGGAACTGTCTATTGACTTTTCAGAGGAAGATGTTCCGACCCAGCCTTTAGAAGAAATAAAAAAATCACTTATAGACGCAAAAGAAAGAATAGAATCATTGGTTGATTCATACAGTAGTGGACGTCTTTTAAGGGAAGGGATTAAGGTGGTTATTGCCGGAAGAACTAACGCAGGCAAATCAAGCCTGTTTAATTTGCTGCTTAAAAAAGATCGTTCTATTGTTACACATTATCCAGGCACCACACGGGATTTTATTGAAGAAGAGCTGTCATTAGAAGGGGTGACGTATAAAATTTTTGATACTGCCGGTATCCGCAAGGTGGCAGGGCCACAGCCACAATTCGGCAGGAAAGCCGAATTGGACGGATTTCAAAGAAAGGCCGCCCGAAGGGTTGAGGCCAGGGATGGCCAAAATCAAATAGGGCCACCGCCCTCTTGCCTAACAAAACCTTTGCTAAAAAAAAACAAATATACAGATTTGCAGCACATATCCAACCATGAGATTGAGTCCGAAGGGATAGCAAGATCATACGAACTAATTGAAAATGCGGATATTACTTTATTAATAATACCTGCGTCCGAGGACTTGACTGAAGAAGATATCTTTCTTATAAGCACCATCAATAAAAAAAACAAAGAATGCTTGTATGTTTTAAACAAAATTGATTTACAGCAGCAGGTTGATTCAAAACGAATATCTGAAATTTCCGGAATAGCGTCTGAAAAAATATTAAAAATATCGGTGAAGAAAAATATTGGAATCAATCAATTAAAAAACAGGATAAAACAATTGATCACCGATAATCAGGCTGGCCTGGACACAGAGAAAACCGTAATTTGCAATGTGCGTCACAAAAATTTATTAGACAAGGCATTAGAGTCAGTCAAAACCGCCAAAGACGCTTGCGTGAAAAAGGCTTCTGAAGAATTCATTACCTTTGATGTTTCAAAGGCGTTAAATTCTTTGGATGAGATAACCGGACAGTCTTACTCAGATGAGGTTTTAGATAAAATATTTAATGAGTTTTGTATTGGAAAATAGTTTGTTCAACTCTTAAATCCACTCTCCTATGGGTTTGATAGCGAAGTTTGGTCTTCCCATACCTTACTATCGCTGCTTCAGGGTCGGTTGCAAATATATGCCGTTTATTAACCTCTCAACGATCTTGAACTTTTTCATCATCAGCTTCTCTCTCCTCAAGCCTATTTTCTAATTCCTAATAGCTTTTCTTTTAATGTCCCTTAGCAGTAAAAAATTCGTAGGTATTTCCTCCTCTTTCTTTGGCGCGATGCATAGCGATATCGGCGTTCTTAAATATCGTTTCCATATCCTTTCCATCGGTGGGGCAAAGTGAGATACCGATACTAAAACTGCAATTAAGTTCTATACCTTTAACGTCGAAAGGAGGTTCCATGGTTTTAGCAATTCTTCGGGCCAACTTTTCGGCTTCGTCCTCGTCACTCAAATTGGCCAGCATGACAATAAGCTCATCCCTTCCCAGGCGACCCAAGGAATACTCCTTACGAAGACAGACTTTAAGACGTTTAGCCACTTTCATTAATAACTCATCTCCAACCTGATGGCCAAGAGAGTCGTTAATATTTTTGAAATTGTCTAAATCCATGTAAAGGATAGCTAATATATTATCACGCCGGGACGCATGGGCATACATCATATCGAACCGGTCTTTAAGTAAATTTCGGTTAGGTAGACCCGTTAAACTGTCAATCAAAATCATCTGTTCTATCTGGCGCTCTGTTGCTTTACGCTCGGATATGTCCTCTAAAACAGCCAACAATAAAGGAGGTTCTTCCATATCTAAAAACTGCAACCGAACTTCTACAGGATACAATGTCTTATCCTGCCGCTCAATTTGAGCTTCAAATGAAATCAGGGTTTGGGTCTCAGATTTCAAAGGTTTTATTTTCTTCAGGAACTCTTCTTCACTTACGTCCGCAAACAAGTCGTATAGCTTTAAACTTTCTAAAGTTTCCAGAGAGTATCCTGTATTTTGAGCTGCTTTCAAATTTATCTCCACAATCTCATAATTTTCTGCGTCCATTACGAAGAAATCATTTGAGGCATCGTCCAAAATGCTCTTAAAGCGTTTTGACCTTTTTTGTTGATGGCCCAATTGCTGGTAGCCCGAATCCAAAATTTCTAAATCCTCTTTGGTCCGGCTGGACATTGTTTTAAGAAGATCCATCAATGTGGCATGATTGGAAGTCAAATACTTGTGAAAAGGCTTATCACTAATTTTTATAAGCTTAGTATCTATTAACGCCTTAATTGAAGCGGAACGATATTTGTTTCCCAACAAGGCCATTTCTCCGACATGTTCTCCAGCAAAACAACTGGCTATAATTTTATGTTTTTTAAAAACTTTCAAGCATCCTGTCAAAATGATGTACATTGCATCTCCCAGATCATCTTCTTGAAAGAGCATTTCTTCCGGTTTTAAAGAAACTTCTTCACAGGCCTCTGCCAAAGATTTAAGATCGGGCAGATTTTCTAATAAAGGAACTTTTTTTAGGAGTTCAATAATGCTTTGCTTGACCATTAGTGGATTCACTTGATATTTTTTTTATATCAGACA
The DNA here is from genome assembly GCA_964394335.1 of uncultured Nitrospinota bacterium. Taxonomy (GTDB): domain Bacteria; phylum Nitrospinota; class Nitrospinia; order CAJXCL01; family CAJXCL01; genus CAJXCL01. The sequence continues at coordinate 23,752 of CAYMVZ010000001.1, forward strand.
ATTTAAACCAAAACAACGAAATTGTCAATAGCCCAAAAAGCTTATTATTCAGATATTTAAACATGGATAGCACGTGCATTCCTGTTTTTTTTCCCGCAGGGAGCTTCAACAATTATCTAATGTTAAGCAAATTTTTTAGGAATTCACCCTAACATACCAAAAGTTTTCTCATGCCCATCCTACCATCCCATCAAAAATAGCTTTTTGGCTGCGGCCATGCCGCGCTAAACTGCGTACACATAGCAAAATAAATGGGGTCAGGCGGATTCGATAAAGCATAATATTCCTTAAAGTTTATGATATAATATACCGTTTTTAAAAAAAGGCCTAAAATTACTAATGGACAATTCATCACTCCCTCAAGCTAAAGGAGCCAACGGTCATAACACGCTGAAAGTAAATGAGATATTTAAATCAATTCAGGGAGAATCCACTTATTCCGGTTTTCCTTGTACCTTTATTAGGCTAACCGGCTGCAACCTGAGATGCGAATATTGTGACACCACGTATGCTTATGACGAAGGCAGGGAATTCCTAATTGATGATCTTTTAAGGGAAGTCGAAAAATTAAATTGTAACTTAGTTGAAGTGACCGGGGGAGAACCACTTCTTCAAAATAATGTTTTTGAGCTTTTTGATCGACTTGTAAGTAAAAATTTTTTTGTGCTGTTGGAAACCAATGGAACGGTAAGTCTAAAAAATGTAAACCCATCTGTTATAAAAATAATGGATATTAAGTGTCCGGGCAGCGGGTTTTCTGACAATACGGATTGGCACAACCTTAAATATTTATCACCTGAGGATCAAATCAAATTTGTAATTAGCAGCAGAGGAGATTTTGATTGGGCAGTAAAAGTAATCAAAGAAAAAGATCTGGAAAAATTATGTACTATTTTATTTTCTCCAAATCATAACCAACTAAAAAGTAAAGATCTGGCCAACTGGATTTTAGAGGAAAATGTCAACGCCCGTTTTCAACTTCAACTTCACAAATATGTTTGTGAGGAAAACATAAAAGCGGTATAATTAACAGCACTAAAGAGCCACGAAGACGTTAAGACACAAAGGAAAGGAGAAATGGAGCATGGGGAGATGTGAAGAAAAAAAATTTAGACGCTGTTTAATTCTTGTTTTTTTCAGCGCCTTATGCAACTCTCTCCTATTCTCCTCTTTTTTTCCTTTCTCCTGATTTTTTTGTGTCTTTGTGTCTTAGTGGCAATGAAGCAAAAAGTTGTTAAAAAAACTTCCTTAAATAATTCTTACAAGTAATAGTGTATGACACAAATTGAACAATTAATTAATCTTTTCAGAAAAAAGTTTGCAATACCGAACCTGATTATTTGCATTGGTATATTATTTTTCCTGGGAAAGATGTCATCAATCTGGTTCAGTCCGGCTAAAGAACCAGGTATAAAGTTAGCCAAAATCAACCTGGGGGGAAAAAGCGGTTTTTTTTCAAAAAGGAGGAATGTTTTATTATCGGATTATGAGGTTATTCCTAAAAAAAATCTATTCAGATCGAGCCGCGCGGAGTGGGTTCCCCCAGCCCCACCGGCACCCAAACCACCGCCTCCTCCGCCACCGCCACCGGCCAAGCTTACTCCTCCTCCCGAAATAACAGTCAGCGGCATTCTTGAAGGAAGCATCTTTACAAAGAGGGCGATTCTTGAAGGAAAATATTTTACGCCTAAAGCTTCAGAAAAAAAGGAAATAAAAAAGAAAGGGTATAAATTATACGATATGATCGGGCAGTACAAAATTAACAACATTAATAATGATAAAGTAGTGCTGATTGACCCTAAAGGTAAATCGTATGAATTTTATATGAATAAAAACGGAATAAAAAGAAAAGAAATATTAAGTAAACCGAACAAATTAAAAGGAGAAAATCTTTTAGGCGCCGCTGTTAAAAAATGGGAGCCTCCTGAAGAACCATTTCCTCATGTGTCCGGAGCGGTAATAATAAATCCACGGCAACATATTTCAGGTAATTAGACATATATATGAATAACAAAATTGAGTCAATAGAACAAATCTTGCTGAAAGAAAAAATGATTTCCGAAAAAATGTTGCAAGAATTGCAGACCAGGAAAATCACGAGCGGAAACCATATCGGAAAATATTTGGTAGATATGGGGTATATCCATGAAGAAGATCTAACAAAAGCTATAAGCAAGCAGCTGAATATCGCTTGTCTTAAAAAAAGGGACTATCCCGAGTCTCCTGTCCCCATTGAAGATTTAAATATTCCATTAAACTATTTAATTGAGCACAAATGTTTGCCTGTAAAACTGGATAAAGACAAGCTTACGATTGCCATGGTAGATCCATTGGATTTTTATACTATTGACAACCTTAAATTGACCCTCGGCTTCAATGTAGAAGTTTGCCTTTCCCCTGAGAAAGATATTATTGAAACGCTTGAACATTGGTATGGAAGCGGTGCATCTGTCATGGAACGAATAGTGGGAAACATGGGAGAAGAGGAATTAGAACTTTTGAGTTCCTCTGATTCACAAGATGTGGAGCATTTAAAAGACATGGCTTCTGAAGCGCCGGTTATTAAACTGGTAAATTTAATTATCAGCAGGGCTGTAGAAATTGAGGCCAGCGATATTCATTTTGAGCCTTTTGAAAGCGATTTGAGAATTAGATATCGTATTGATGGTGTGTTGCATGATATGGAATCTCCTACCAAGCGACTTCAGAATGCTATTACATCCAGGATAAAGATTATGGCAAAACTTAATATTGCCGAGCGCCGCTTGCCCCAGGATGGCCGTATTAAGCACAGGGTGTCAGGTAAAGAAATAGATATGCGGGTATCCACAATTCCTACCATTTATGGTGAAAGTGTAGTGTTAAGAATACTGGACCGCGGGAATGTGGTTTTAGATTTGACCAAACTTGGATTTCCCGCAGATTCTTTAAAAAGATTTGATAACATCATAAGCAAACCTTATGGTATGCTGCTGGTCACAGGCCCTACCGGGAGTGGAAAAACAACGACATTATATGCTTCTTTAAATAAATTAAATTCCTCCGAAAAGAAAATAATAACCATTGAAGATCCCATTGAGTACCAACTTCACGGTGTAAATCAGATTCACGTTAAACCTCAAATTGGCTTAACGTTTTCCAGCGGTCTTCGCTCCATTGTTAGGCAGGACCCGGATATTATAATGTTAGGGGAAATAAGAGATGCCGAAACAGCGGACATAGCGATTCAGGCAGCGTTGACCGGTCATATGGTTTTTAGCACTGTGCATACCAATGATTCTGCAGGGGCAATTACGCGACTTTCAGACATGGGAATTGAACACTACTTAATGGCTTCTGCCCTGGTAGGAGTTTTGGCTCAGAGGCTGGTTCGTAAAATCTGTTCCCATTGCAAAAAGCTTGCTAAAATTAGCAAAAAGAGTTTGGAGGAAATGGATTCAGAAATAAAAGACATTTTAGATGTTAATAATCTCTATGAAGGAGAAGGTTGTGAAAAATGCAACCGAACGGGATATCGAGGAAGAATAGGGATTTATGAGCTGCTTTTAATTCATGAGGAAATTCATGATATGATTCTTAATAAAACAAGTTCTGTACATATCAAGGAAAAAGCGCGATTACTGGGAATGACCACATTGCGAAGAGACGGCTGGCAAAAAGTAAAAGATGGTGTTACATCTGTTTCAGAAATTTACCGGGTTACATTGGAAGAGGAAATATAAACTATGACTGTTTTTGCTTATCAAGCAACAGATCGGCATGGAAAACTCATTAAAGGTAAAATTGATGCGGTAGAAAAACAACAGGTTGTTGCGGCTTTGCAAAAACAGAATGTTTTACCGATTGAGATTAAACAGAAAAAGGAGTTTTTGCCAAGTTCCTACAGTCTGTCGTTTTCCAATCCATTTAAAGAGGCCGGCAATAACGACATAATGTTATTCACCCGGCAACTATCAACACTGTTAATGTCTGGAATCACCCTCGATCAAAGCTTGTTTATCTTAACCGATCTCACGGAAAAAGAAAAATTCAGAGATGTTATAAAAACTCTAAGGGAAAAGGTGCATGGCGGCAGTACTTTTGCCGATGCCCTTACTAAATATCCAAAAATATTTACGAGACTCTTTATAAACATGGTGAGGGTTGGAGAAACTGGAGGAGTTTTAGGTGAAGTTACCGAGAGATTATCTGATTTTTTGGAGAAAACTCAAAAGCTAAAAGAAAACATACAATCTGCCATGATTTATCCGGCATTGTTAGCATTAATTGGCGGTTCAGCTGTAGTCGTATTAATGATTTTTGTTATTCCAAAATTCGCAAAAATTTTTTCAGATATTGGACAAACTATTCCTCTTGCTGCCGCAGTATTAATAGGCACGAGCTCTTTTCTCTCTAACTACTGGTGGATTGTCCTTTTTTTTATCATCCTTTCCTGCTATTTGGGATGGCATTACATTAATACTCCAGAAGGCAAATACCAGTTGGACACCCGGGTATTGAAAATTCCTTATATTGGTAGTTTAGTGAGAAAAATAGAAATATCCAGATTTTGCAGAACTTTTGGAACTTTAATTAAAAGCGGTGTCCCGGTTTTGCAGAGTCTATTAATAGTTAAGGAGGTTATTAATAACAGGGTCATTTCGCAATCTCTGGAGAAAATACATTCTGGAGTTAAGGTGGGAAAAGGAATCTCAGGGCCACTAAAAGAAAGTAATTCCCTGCCTCCTCTCGCTATCCACATGATTTCTATTGGAGAGGAAACAGGGAATCTTGAGGAGATGTTATTCAAAGTCTCTGATATATTTGATAATGAGATAGAAGTTTCGATTAAAAATATTATTTCTTTAATAGGGCCTTTATTGATACTTATAATGGCTTGTATCGTGGGTTTTATAGTTCTTTCCTTGCTGACAGCAATATTTAGTATTAATGAAATACCTTTCTAAAAAATCTCCCTCTGGTTACAGCTTGATTGAATTAATTGTTGTGTTGGTATTGATAGGATTACTCTCAGCACTCACAATGCCTCTTTTAATATCATCTATAACTAAAACAAGATTCAAAACTTCAGCGAAAGAATTAGCTACAACATTTCGTTTCGCGAGAAGCCAGGCAATAAGTACTAAAAAACCATATTATTTCTATGTAGACTTAGACAATTCTTCATATTGGATTTCATCAGACGTAGAAAATGTGGAAGGCAAGGACTTCTTTGATGCTGAAGATGCTCGTGAAGCCGCTGTCAATATTCGACATACTTCAAAAGAAATTATAATAAAAAAAGTTGATGCAGCATTATCCACTATAGAAGAAGGTATTGTTGAAATTCCTTTTTATCCTCAAGGAAATACTATTGATGTAATAGTGTATTTGGAAAAAAGAAACGAATCGAACTCAGAACGTAATTATGAAATCCATCTTGATGAAATTACTGGTAGGGTTAAAATTGTAAAAAAATAGCATACGGTTTTTCCAAAATTAAAAAAAATGAATATTTTAGTCTTTTTACAGAGTTTTAGTAAAAACAAATGGCTCAAGAGAGGTTTAAACCAATTATTATATTCTGCAAGAGGATTTACATTAATAGAGGTTATAGTCTCCCTGGCTATTATGGGCATTAGTATTGTTACTATCTTACAGCTATTTTCAGGGGGATTACGTTCAATAAAAGTTTCAGATGATTACCTGAGGGCAGCGATACTTGCTCAAAATAAAATGAATGAACTTGAATCTAAATTCAACATTTTAATTAATCAAGAGGGTGTGTTTGAGCAAGACGAACGCTATAACTGGTCACTTTCAGTGGAAAATTATGATCTTGCCGGATTACATCCTCAATTTGAAAATCTGAAAGACGAGAATACAGGGAAATCTGTTTTTGTTGATAAAGTAAGGTTAAAAGTATTTTGGGACACCAGACATGGACAACGTGAGATGGAACTTGTTACATTAAAATCTTCGGTGATGGCAAATCCTTCATCAAAAGACTTCTTACTCGGCATATATTCACGAGCACTTGCTCCTTCAAGGGGTAAGCAATTTGGAGAGCAGAATCTCCCGAGCGCTCAATCAGAAGGCGAGTACGTTCAATATGAGATAAGCGGCGTAAAATATACTGTAAAGAGGTACATTTCTGGCGCGGAGATAAAGGCTGAGATAAGCGGAAACTGAATTAGTTAATCATTAAATAGAACTCCCTGTGAAAAAAAAAACGGATAGACATTTTAAGACTCTCTTTAAAGACGTAGAAGATGGCTTCACGCTTCTGGAACTGATTGTAACTCTCACAATATTAACTATCATTGTTGTCTTAGCTTTTGGAGCATTCCGCCTTGGAATCAAAGCATGGGAAACAGGTGATGAAAGAGTGGACTTTTTATACAGAATGAAATACCTCGTGGATTTGATGGAAAAGGAGATCAGCTCAATACATCCTTACTATTTCCGACAGGATAATGAAAAGGACGATAAAAAACTTGACTTTCAAGGACAACCGAATCTTATCAGTTTTATATCATCCGTAAAAAGGAGTGATCTTTCCCTTTCGGGGGATAAATTGCGGAAGGTTTCTTTTTATTTCGAAAAAGATAAAAATCTTTTGATAATGAGGGAAGAAATTATTCAACCTTATGTTCCTTTCATCGAATCCGGTAAGAAAAAAATCAGATCTATCACATTAGCAAAAGATGTCAGTGACCTTAGATTTAGATATTTTATGTTAAATAACACAAATCGCGATATTGAGAATGATGGAGAATGGGTAGCAAATTTCTCGTCAATTGAAGAGGATAAATTACCCAGAGCTGTTGAAATAACTATAGCTATGGAAACAGAAAGGGAAGAATTCAATAATAAGGTTAAAACATTTTATCTGCCACCTTTCATAGTTTTATTAAACGCAGGAATGGAATTTAGATTTATTAACATAGAATAGTAGATGGCATTGACAAATAAACATCAACAATTTAGCGATCAAAACCATCTTTTGTGGAGACGCAAAGTCGCGGCATTATGTTCTCTATCGAGTTTTTTAAAACCACAAAAGATCTCCACACCTTTGCAAGGCATCTCGCACATTAGATTATATTTTCACAGGTTATTTTATCTCGAAGAAGGAATTGCATTGATAATGACTCTCTGGATTATGGTTCTATTAATTGCTATTGCGACGGAGTTTACGCACGCAACCAGAACAGAAATTAATACTACAAAAAACTTTAAAGAAGAAATCGCGAGCTATTATCTTGCTCAAGCAGGGATAAACCTTGCAATTACAGAAATTCTCCAGGATGCAGAATTCCATGCTCTTGATGAAGAGGGGGAGATTGTATTTGGTAGAAAAAGCTTTAAAGAAAACGTTCAGGATACAGAAAACTTTGCCGTTAAAGGATTAGAGGAGAATGCATCCGATAGAGCGAATGTGGTGAATCTAATTAGTTCGGAGAACAGAAAAGAAATTAACTTAGGGACCGGCGGGTTTTCGTACTCAATTAAAGACGTTAATGGGAAACCGAATTTAAATATTATCCCAAGACGAACCATCATAAAAATATTAGAGCTCTCAGGAATGGGTGCAGGAAGCTTAAGAGATACTATCGCCGATTCAATAATGGACTGGCGGGATAAAGACGACTTGCATCGTTTTAATGGCGCAGAAGATGATTACTATCTTACTTTGTCTCCTCCTTATGAATGTAAAAATGATTTTTTTGATTCGGTTGAAGAACTGATCTGGGTAAAAGGCATGACTGAGGAAATTTTATATGGAACAGAAAATACGAAAAAAAACAAAAAATCAGGTCAAGAATTCCTTGGGATTTATGATATGCTAACAGTTGAGAATATCGAATTTATAAATCCTAATACCGTTGATGAAAATTTGCTGGAGATTTTCTACCCTCCCGACGAAGCTGAAGTAATTCTTCTTGCAAGAATGCAAAACGGGAAATACGATAATTCTAAATCAAGTCATTTTATTGTTGAATCAACAGGTTTTTTAAATGATAGTCCAATAAAAAGAACCATAAAAGCTACATTTGAAAAAATTGGTCATGGAAACCAATCATTGATACTTTCAAAATATTGGAATGATAACAAAATAAAGTAATGGTATGAAGCAATTGTATATTGAAAAATCCATTGGTATTGATTTCCAAAAAGAAATAACTTCAATAGCCCTATTAGGAAAAACTTTGCGAGGCATGGAACTACTTGACTATCATGTCTGGCAAAACAGCTCAAACGGGTCAGATGAATCAGAACGTCAATTTATAGCTAATTTAAATAATTTTTTGAAAAAAAACAGTCTAAAAAACATCAGGGGCGCGTTTTGTTTTCCAAGACATGACATTATTCTGAAATATATAGATATTCCAACTCCTAAAAAAGAAAATATTAAAGATATTTTAGAATATGAAATTGAAAGGCATGTGCCTTTAACAAAAGATGAGATTTATTACGACTTCCAGATTATAAAGCAAAGAGACGAAAATTTGTATAATGTTCTAATTGCTGTTTCCAAGAAATCTCAGGTTGACCACTTTATTAATCTTCTGAAAGAGGCCTCCATAATTCCTTCATTGGTTAGTTTGTCTACTGTATCAAATTTTAATCTGCTTTCTTTTATTGAATATGACCGGAAAATTCTTAATGCAGTTATTGAAATTGGTTTCAGGGGTGTTAACATCTCTTTTATTTTAGACGGCTCGGTTGTTTATACGAGGAGTATACCCTCATCGGGAAATGATGCCTGGAAAAAATTCCTTTTAGAAAAAATTGTATCTAACGTTGCATTAGAGACTGCTGCCAGAAATTTTACAGAGTTTTTAATTAGAGAAATTAATTTATCCCTTGCCAGTTGCCGGGAAATTGTTTCAGAACAAACTATAGATTGTTTTTATCTAAGTGGTGGGGGTTTGTTGACCGAGTCCATAAAAAAGCATTTGGAACAGGGTATAACGGGGAGAGTACAAATATTGGATCCCCTGGTTAAGCTTCAAAGCAGGAGTTATGATATTTCCGAAAAGGACAGAAATTTTCTTGCTAATGCAATTGGCGCTGGCATTCAGAATCATATAAAAAGTGAGTTTCATATAAACTTTCTCCCGGAAGCGCTTAAGAAATATGCGGAGGATCATAGCTTAAAAACAATGTTGATCCTTTCAGGCATTTTTATATTCGTGCTTTTTACAACTTTTGCAAGCGTTTTTTTTAAAGAATATTTGACTTTAAATGAGATAGAAAATGAAATTAAAAAAATTAAAAAAGAAGTTATATTAGCTGATAATTTTGAGCGGGAGTATGAACAAATAAGCCGTCAACAGCTTTTTCTTAAAGAGATCCAAAAGAGTAATCCAAGCCGCTTAATAATTTTAAAAGAATTAACAACAATTCTTCCTCCTGACGTGTGGCTGCAAAATTTAGCGATAAAACAAAGTACTGCTGTGATTACAGGCACTGCAGATTCAACTTCAAAGCTTGTTCCTCTTTTAGAGCAATCGGACCTTTTCACTAATGTACATTTTGTTGATTCCATTAGCCATGTAAAAGACAGAGAACAATTTAAAATGAAACTTCCATTAAAAAGTCTGACGGTGAAATGAATACGACCAGTAGAGAAAAAATTTTTTTATATGTGGGAGGAGTGCTTTTTGGATTTACAGTATTATACTTAGTGATTGTTAAACCAATCTACAGTAAACATATAGAGATTCAGAGTAAAATTGAACAAAAAGGAATGCTCCTTAAGCGATATAAAGCTATTCTTAAACGGGATGATCAACTTAAGAAAAGAGTAGTTTACATTAAGAAAGAATTTGATAGAATGGCGAAGGTTCTATTGGTTAGTGCCAAGCCTTCTTTAGCAGCATCCGAGTTGCAAGCGATACTCGAAGACATTATTAAAAAAGCACGCTCTACAGTAACAAATATTAAAAATAATAAGCCTATTGAAAAGGAAGCATTTTATCAAATTCCGATTGAAATAACTGTTGATTCAACATTAAGAGAGCTTAAAGATATTATTTATCAAATTGAAAACTCAGACAAGTTTTTGATTGTTAGAGATGTAAATATTCGGCTGGTAAAATCCGGAGATCCGGAAAAATTAAAAACTAAATTTATTATAGATGGATTTGCTAAAAAAAATCTCAGCTAAAAAAAATCAAATTATTGAAGCTCCCCTTAGCAAGCTACTGGGAATGCGCTCGCTAAACACTTTCATTAAAAATGAAGAGGATAAATCAGAGTGATTAATACCGATCGCGTGACCGCAGGTCGCAATAAAATTTTGATATGCGTTGTCGCTTGTTTAGTCTTAGTTTTATCTTCCTCATGTGCAGAGAAAAAATCTGCCATAGACAAGCTAATTGTTCAAAAACCGAGTGATGAAACCAAAAGAAAAGTTGAGGAAGAAAAAATAAGACAAAGAGAGGAGAAAAGAACGGTTGAAGTAATCGAGAAATCAGAGAAAGATGCTTCTCCAGTAGAAGAAATCAAAGAACAAAAAGAGCAAAAAATTGGTAAAACTCTGGATTCCATTTCAAAGGCTATTTCAAATATTTCCGGGAAATCTCCAGAAGTTAAGAAAGACAAACAAATTGAAAAGCATGTTAAAAAAGAAACCATCACAGGTGATTTTGAACACGTATTAATGGAGTCGAAAGTATTATCTCTCGCGCAAAAAAAACCGAAAAAAATACAACAACCCCAGGTGCCAAAAAATATTCAAATTGAAAAAGAAGTTTCTTTAAACTTTGAATCAACTGACATTAAAGATATTATTATCACATTTTGTGATTTGTTAAAAATCGATTATATTTTGGATCCAGGCATATCCGGTAAAATAACATTACAAACATTTAAAAAAGCCAAAGTTAAAGATTTATTTAATATTTTAGAAAAGATACTAATATTAAACAATTTAACAGTTATAAAAACAGGAAATTTTTATCGCTTTATGCCGGTTGAGTCAGCTAAAAAGGAATCACTAAATATATTTTTCGGTAAAGATAGCTCCCTTGTTCCGTCACGGGACAGATTAATTATTCAGATAATACCTTTAAAACATATTTCCACAAGTTCAGTGAAAAGTATTATCACCCCTTTATTATCCGAGCATGCCAGCTTTTTAGATGTTGCTGAAACTAATAATCTGATGATTATCGACACGGCCACCAATATTAAACGGCTGTTAGGCATTATTGAGATAATAGATGTAGAATCTGCTGAAAGTTTGCAGGTAAAGCTTTTCCCTCTCAAACATTCTGATGTGAACGAATTCGCGGTAGATATAAAAGAAATATTTGATTCAATGGGCTATGCCTCAGAGGGGCCGTCCAGAGCAAAACCGAAAGTTGCGCCGAAAGCTAAACCTGCACCCAAGGCTAAACCCAGGGCTCCAACCAGGAATACATCCATTGACAGCTCCTCTGTAATAAATTTTGTTCCTATTAAAAAAATAAACTCCTTGTTAGTTGTAAATCCTTTTCCAGAGCTTCTTCCAGACATCAAGTTCTGGATATCAAAATTAGATAGACCTTTTAAACTCTTTATAGGAAAAGACAGTACACTTATTCCTGAGACAAATGAGAAAATTTTACAAATAATACCATTAAGTTTCGTTACACCGGATTCACTGAAAGAAATTATTACCCCTATGATGACCTCGGAAGGAACCTTATTAACAACTCCTGATCAAGGTGGTCTGATTATTATTGACTTTGTAAATAATATTAAGTGGATTTTAGAAATAATTAATGTATTAGATATAAACACGCTGGATAAAATACAGGTAAGGTTAGTCCTTGCGGAACATGCTGATGCGGAAGAAATAGCAAGTACTTTAACTGAAATGTTTGATTCATTAGGCTACACCGCTCAAGAGACGGGCTCTAGTTTGAAATTTGTTCCAGTTGAAAGATTAAATGCTTTAATAATAATCAATCCTTTTTCAGAACTTCTACCTAATATCGAATCCTGGATTTCAATATTAGATACTCCTGCCATGGAAGGCCTGGAAGAAAAAACTTTTATTTATTACGTTCAAAATACAAAAGCTGGTGCCCTGGCATCGCTTTTAACTACATTATATCAACCAGACACCTTGACAAGCAGTAGAGAAGTAACGGACAAGAGGTTTAGAGTAAGCAAAAAAGGGTCTCGAAAAGAAAAAACTGCAAGCAAAGAAAAAAAAGTAAAAGGTAAAACTAAACCTTATCAAAAAAAACCGTCAATTAAAGTCAAAACCCTTCAATCACAAGACGTTGTCGGTGAAATCCTTTTTGTCGCGGACGAGTTTACCAACGCGCTTATAGTTAAAACGCTTCCCAGGAATTATCCTGCAATATTGGAAACTATTAAGCTACTTGATTTAATGCCTCTGCAGGTGATGATTGAAGTGCTGGTAATACAATTGACTATAGATGACCAAACAAGGGCAGGGATTGACTGGGCATTTAAAACCGGAAGTCTTGCTGTGGGTTCTGCAGCAGCGTCTCAATCTGTTTCCGTTGGGGCAGTTTTAGGGCAGTCTGCGACAGCTGTCCTGAGCCAGGGGTTTTCTATTGTTGCGCAATCAGAAAATTTTACCGCCTTGCTCCAGGCATTTGCTGAAGATTCTAAGCTAAATGTATTATCAAATCCAATTCTTATAACTTCCGAGAATAAACCTGCATCTATTAATATTACCAATGACATACCGATTGAGACATCAACCATTTCCACGCCAACAGCAGGACAGCCTTTGACTGAAACATCTATTCAGTATAGAAGTGTTGGCATTAAGCTAAATATCACTCCTCAAATCAATAGAGACCGTTTTGTTGCTTTAGAAATCAGTCAGGAATCGAGTAATGTTAATGAAGCCGCATCATTCTCTCAACCCGCTTTTTTTACTCGCAGCACCGATACCAATGTCGTTGTAAAAGATAAACAAACTCTGGTTATCGGAGGGTTAATGGAAACAACGAAAAGCCATTCTAATACCGGGGTTCCTATTTTAAAAGATATACCCTTTTTTGGTCGACTTTTTAAAGCAAAGTCAGACAGACTTCGTAAAACAGAATTGATAATTTTTATAACTCCTCATGTGATTGCTGATATTTCCGAAGCTAATCAAGCTACAAAGAGTTTCAGATCGAAATTATTAAATATAACGAAAGACTTTAAATTAAAAAAAAGAATAAATTAAAAAAGTCCTGCATGCCTGACACACCGTAACTGCAACCAAAATGAATTATATCCCTTAAATCCCCTCTGAGGGACTAAGGTGGATATAAACTTCTTCAAAAAAAAGATTTCTCAGAGTATAATAGCTTATAGTGAAACAAGATAGAATCGTTATATTCGACACTACCTTAAGAGATGGTGAACAATGTCCAGGAGCTAGTTTAAACACCGGCGAAAAGTTGGAGATTGCGCGGCAGCTTGCGCTTTTAAAAGTTGACGTTATTGAAGCTGGTTTCCCAATTGCCTCTCCCGGGGATTTTGAAGCAGTTAGCACTATCGCACGGGAAGTCAAAGGTTCTACTATTGCTGGATTGGCTCGCGCGCTCAAGAAGGATATTGACGCTGCCGCTAAAGCCATCGAAAAAGCCAGAAAACCTCGCATCCATGTCTTTTTAGCCACCTCTAAAATCCACAGAGAATTTAAGCTCAAAAAGGCAAAACAGGAAATTCTCAAGCAGGCTATTCAATCGGTAAAATACGCAAAAAAATTTGCTGACGATATTGAATTTTCTCCCGAAGACGCCTCCAGAACGGAGCAGGATTTTCTCAATGAGGTGGTGGAAGCTGTTATTGACTCAGGCGCTACCACGGTAAATATTCCTGATACAGTAGGTTATGCCCTTCCCGGTCCTTTTGGCGAGCTTATTAAAAACATCGTTGATAACGTACCCAATATAAAAAAAACCATAATAAGCGTCCACTGCCATAATGATCTTGGCCTTGCCGTTGCAAATTCCTTATCCGCGGTGAAAGCCGGGGCGCGCCAGGTTGAGTGTACAATCAATGGGCTCGGGGAAAGAGCAGGTAATGCTGCTATGGAAGAGCTTGTCATGGGTCTTAAAACCAGGAAAGAATATTTTGGTGTGAAAACAGAAATTGAGACAAAGCGCTTTGTCGGCATCAGTAAGTTGACGGCTAATTTGACCGGACTACACGTGCAGCGAAATAAAGCAATTGTCGGAGCAAACGCTTTTGCCCATGAAGCCGGAATTCATCAACATGGTATTTTATCCAAAAGAAACACTTATGAAATTATGGACCCTAAAGACGTGGGATGGGATAAATCTAACCTCGTAATGGGTAAACATTCCGGACGACACGCCTTTTTAGCACGGGTGAAAGAAATGGGATTTAAATTGTCAAAAGAAAAACTGAACACTGCCTTTGAACGATTTAAAATTCTTGCTGATGAAAAAAAAGAAATTTATGATGAAGACTTGCGCGCAATCATAGAAGACCAGTTAGGCAAAGAAGAAATCCAATACTTCTCCCTTGAAAAATTCAAGATACTGGTAGAGACAGAGACCACGCCCGACGCGAATGTTACCTTAAAGTTTTATGATGGAAAAATCAAAAGCGCCAGGGCTTCCGGTGACGGACCGGTGGATGCCATTTTAAACGCCATTGATAAAATTACTAAGCTCAAATGCCGTTTGTCCGATTATGAAATCCGCGCTGTAACAAAGGGTAGAGACGCGTTAGGAGAAGTGAACCTCCAGGTAGAGCATAAAAAGCAAAAGGTGAGAGGAAAAGCCGCGGGAACGAATATTATAGAAGCAACCACATGCGCGTATCTCAGTGCTGTCAACCGCCTGATTAAAAAACAGCAGGAAGCGTAAACACGATTTATATACTGCACCTACCCAAAAGAGAATCTATTTGATTTCGGCAAAGCTGAGCTTAGCTCTGCCTTCCATGGCCTCAACTCGTTGGACGGCTTTCCTTCGGAAGCCGTCCAATTAGCTCCGCCCCGCTAAGCGTGGCTCCGCAGATTCGCCCAAAGGAGAGTAGCTACGAAGACTTGAATTCGGTTTCCCCTACTGAAAGTGTTTAGCGAGTGCATTCTCAGCAGCGTGCTGCGGGAATAGTGAGCGAACTTGAAATAAATTTATACTCTACACTGAAGCTTCTCTGTTGCTTGCTACGGAGAGCTTCAATTGTGGTTGTGACCCGTGGCCACTCTGCGATCTCAGCGCTCCTTGCTGTGATTAATATCGACTCTTTCTTCAAATCTTCCAAAGGTTTTCCCTCATGATTTATGATAAAATTTAATCAGACTATCGTCTTTATTGTTCAAATGGGAAAGCGATATGACTGAAAAATTTCAATATGGTCTTGATCAACTAACTATCACAAAAGCGCTTCAACTTGCAAGAGATGAAATGCAGGGAATTCTATCGGATAAAGCCGTTTCAAATGTATCTAAAAGTTATGATGCGGTTCAAAAAATCGCTGAAGGAGAAAAACTTGTCTATGGCATCAATACCGGGCTTGGGTCTTTATGTACCAGGAAAATTTCTAAAAAAGATATCAGAAAGCTCCAGGAAAACCTGTTAAAAAGTCATAGCGTAGGGGTGGGAGAACCTGTTACAAATGAACTCGCAAAACTCATGCTGATCCTGAAAGTTCATTCTCTCTGCTATGGTTATTCAGGAATTTCTCTCAAAGTCGTCGAAAGAATCTGCTGGCACATTGAACATAATTGCATACCTCTGGTTCCCGCCCAGGGTTCCGTTGGAGCATCAGGTGACCTGGCGCCATTAGCTCACCTTTTTCTCTCTTTGCTCGGCCTGGGTATGCTCTCGGAAAACGGCAAAAACTATCTTCCTGCTCTGGATGTTTTGAAAACGCATCAACTTTCAGCTTTAACGCTGGGGCCCAAGGAGGGGGTGGCTTTAATTAATGGAACCCAGTTTATTTCAGCACATGCAATTGCAGTTTCCGAAAAGTTTGCTCGTTGCCTGGAGTATGCAGACCTTATTGGAGCACTCAGCCTGGAAGCGATGCTGGAATCTCATAAACCCTTTGTTGAAAAACTCCATCAGCTCCGGCCTCACCCCGGAGCACTAACCGTTGCAAAACGAATGAGAACAATTCTAAAAGGATCTCAAGTTGTTAAATCACATGAGCATTGCGGACGAGTTCAAGATCCCTACTCGGTCCGGTGCATCCCCCAGGTGCATGGCGCCTCCAGAGACGCTCTTGATCATCTTAATGAAAAACTGGTGTGTGAACTGAACTCGGTTACTGATAATCCTATCATCTTCAGTGCTGAAGACACAATAAGCGGTGGGAATTTTCATGGCCAGCCTCTTGCCATGCCGTTGGATTACGTCAGCCTGGCGGCTTCAGAACTGGGCAGTATTTCCGAACGGCGCACTTACCTTCTTCTTGGAGGAGATGCGGGTCTTCCAACGTATCTGATGAAAGAATCCGGGCTAAATTCAGGTTTTATGATTACCCAATACTGCGCTGCCGCCCTGGTCAGTGAAAATAAATCGAACTGTTTTCCTGCCAGTGCGGACAGTATTCCAACATCTATGGGGCAGGAGGATCATGTAAGTATGGGATCGATCAGCGGACGAAAAGCCCTGACCATTGTGAAGAACCTGGAGAAAATTCTTGCGATTGAACTATTGTGCTCGGCTCAAGCTTTTGATTTTAGAAGACCGGTTCAATCCAGTGAAATCCTTGAAAGGTTTCACTCTTCAATCCGAAAAAAAATACCTCATTTAAAAGAAGATACGGTAATGTCAGACTATATTGAAACGGCAACGAAATTTGTTTCAAATGATGATTTGTTTAAAGCAAGCATTAAGGAACTGTTATGAGTTGTAAAATTGATTCAAAAACCTTTGAAACTTTTCTTTCTCAATACGCTTCACATCCTGTCTATAAAGCACCGCGGGGAAACCAGCTTCATGCCAAATCATGGCAAACTGAAGCACCTCTAAGGATGCTTCTCAATAATCTTGATGAAGAGGTCGCGGAATCTCCAAAAGATCTGGTGATTTACGGAGGTACGGGTCAGGCGGCCAGAAACCCTGAAGCGTTGAAAAAAATAATCCAGTGCCTTTTATTGTTAGAGGAGAATCAAAGTCTTCTGATTCAGTCCGGTAAAGCGGTCGGCATCCTCAATACTGGTCCGGACTCACCCAGAGTATTTATCGCGAACAGCAACCTCGTTCCCCATTGGGCAACTTGGGAACATTTCAATGAATTAAAAAAACGCGGGCTGATAATGTATGGTCAAATGACCGCGGGAAGCTGGATCTATATTGGGTCCCAGGGTATTGTTCAGGGAACTTTTGAAACCTTTTCCGCCTGTGCCAAAAAATATTTCGGAGGAACGCTTAAAAACCGGTTCCTGCTAAGTGGAGGTCTGGGAGGAATGGGTGGTGCGCAACCGCTCGCGGCAACCATGAGCGAAGCCGCGTTTTTGGGAGTGGATGTGGATGCAAGCAGAATTCAAAAAAGGCTCGATGCCCGATACCTTGACAAAATGACCCACTCTTATGAAGAAGCAAAATCCCTGATTTTAGAGGCAAAGGAAAAAGGAGCGTCTCTTTCCGTGGGATTAGTCGCCAATATTGCGGATATTGTACATCAGCTACTGAATGACAATATCCTTCCGGACGTGGTTACAGACCAAACCTCTGCTCACGATCCTCTCAACGGATATGTCCCCACAGGTCTGAGTTTGAAAGAGGCAATTGAACTTAGAAAAACCGATCCCGAACAATATCAGCAAAGATCTCTTAATACAATGGCAACACATGTCAGGGGAATACTTGAAATGCAGAAACAGGGAGCTGTCGCGTTTGATTATGGGAATAACCTGAGAGAATTTGCCAAACAGGGTGGGGAAAATGACGCGTTCAATATACCGGGGTTTGTTCAGGAGTATATACGTCCTCTATTTTGTGAAGGAAAAGGGCCCTTTCGCTGGGTTGCTCTATCGGGAGATCCAAAAGATATAGAAATGACCGACCGGGCTATACTGGAAACATTCCCTGAAAACCGGCATCTGCATTTATGGATTAAAAAGGCTCAAGAGAAAATTGCATTCCAGGGACTACCCGCTCGAATCTGCTGGCTTGGACTGGGAGAACGAGAAAAAGCAGGACTTGAATTCAACCGGCTTGTGAGAGAAAAAAAGATTTCTGCTCCTATCGTCATTGGCCGGGACCACCTGGATTGTGGTTCTGTTGCCTCACCGAACAGAGAAACTGAAGGGATGAAAGACGGTTCAGATGCAATTTCCGACTGGGCTATTCTGAATCTATTAACCAATGCTGCATCAGGAGCTACATGGGTTTCCTTTCACCATGGAGGAGGAGTAGGAATCGGATATTCACAGCACGCTGGACTGGTTATTCTTGCGGATGGTTCCGAACGAGCGGAAAGTTGTCTTAAACGGACTCTATATAATGATCCTGCTACCGGAGTAATCAGACACGCGGATGCGGGTTATGAAAAAGCCATAAAAGTTGCAGAAGCGTTTGGATTAGCAATATAGATGAACAACTCGATTATAATAGGTCCTTTTAAACAAATCCTGACGATGGACAGGCTACCTGATTCCGGTCCCATTCGTGATGACTCCCTTGAGATTATTTCCAACGGCAGTGTTTTGATTGAGAATCAAAACATTGTAAAAATTCTTCCCAAAAATAATTCTAAAAAAGCATCCCATTCCCCGGAGATTAAGGTTGATGAGCTTCAGGAGGATGCGGTTCTTATGCCGGGGCTCATTGACGCTCATACACATATCTGTTACGCGGGTACAAGAGAAGAGGATTATGCAAGAAGGCTATCGGGAGAATCCTATCTTGAAATCGCGAAACAGGGAGGAGGAATTTTAAACACCGTTAGAAAAACAAGAGCCGCGTCGCAACAAGAGTTAGAACAAAGTCTAATGGAAAGAGCCCGAACCCACCTTCTCAGGGGTGTTACCACCTGTGAGGTGAAAAGCGGATATGGATTAACAAAGGACGCGGAACTGAAAATGTTGAGAGCAATCCACGCTCTTAATCAAAAGGGAAGCCTGCCTGACTTAGTACCAACATGCCTGGCCGCCCATGTGAAACCTGAAGAGTTTCAGGATCATAATGAATATCTTAACTATATACTTCACGAATTATTACCCGCAATCAAATCCGAAAACCTGAGCGATAGAGTCGATATTTTTATAGAAGAGGGCGCTTTCAACCCGGAAATTTCCCTGAAATTTTTAAAACAGGCGAAAGCAAGTGGGTTTTCCGTCACCATTCACGCGGATCAATTTTCCAAAGGCGGTTCTGAAGTAGCTTCAAAAGTGGGAGCAATCAGTGCTGATCATCTTGAAACATCTGAAGATCGTGAGTTTGAAATGCTCAAATCGGCAAACGTTATTGCAAATGTTCTGCCGGGAGCGTCCACAGGTTTGGGAATGCCCTTTGCGCCTGTTCGTAAGATGCTAAATGCGGGACTCACAGTTACAATTTCTTCCGACTGGAACCCCGGGTCCGCTCCCATGGGAGATCTGCTGACGCTGGCTTCCATGCTGGGTGCTGATAAAAAACTCACAACGGCAGAAACCCTTTCCGCATTGACAAATCGAGCGGCAAAAGCCCTGGAATTGAATGACCGGGGCCTAATCAAAACAGGATATCTTGCGGATATGATTGCCTATCCATGTAGCGATTATCGTGAGATATTGTATCATCAGGGTAGTTTGAAACCACATCGAATCTGGAAAAATGGGGAAAAAGTAAAATGAACTTCAAACCACATTATAAACCACCAGACAAAAATAGATGGCAGGGGCGGGTTGACCCGGATGAAAACAGCTTGAGGCTGCATCAAGTTATTCAGTTTCTTGATCTCAAAGAACTTCATGTAACAGAGGTTGCAACCCAATATTGTCAATCCACTGAAAAGTATAAAAAGATTGCGCTCATCGGATTTTGCTGTGATGAGGGAATCCGAAGAAACAAGGGAAGGACTGGCGCGAGGGAAGGCGCGAGTGCCATCAGAAAAGCGCTTGTTGATATACCGATACATTTTAATGAAAAAGAGACTCTGGTTTTGGACGCCGGTGATATCCTTTATAAAGAGAGCGCAATAACTTCCGGCGAACCCCTCCTCTCCACACAACTTGCCTTATCCACTGCAATTCAAATCTTATTATCCAACGGGTTTTTTCCTATCATTCTCGGAGGCGGGCATGAGGTTGCGTTTGGTCATTTTCATGGAATCCACTCCTTTCTTCACTCTCGTGAAAACAATAAACCAATAAAGAACATAGGGATTATAAATTTTGACGCTCATTTCGATCTGAGAGCTTTTCAAAATAACCGGGGAACTTCAGGAACGCCTTTTCTCCAAATCGCGAAATTATGCGGACAAGAGCAGTTTCATTATCTTTGTCTTGGAATTCAAAAAACAGCAAACACAAAAAAACTTTTCCATACTGCCGAAGAATTAGGAGTTCAATATATTATTGCGGATGAGATTAATGAAAGGGAGCGGCAAACGGAAATTATAACTAAAATCGAAACCTTTATTCAAAAAAATGAATTCATTTACCTGACTATCTGTCTCGATGTTTTTGATTCCGCCTTTGCCCCGGGAGTCAGTGCACCGGCTTCAAACGGTCTGGTTCCTCAATATTTTTTCCCTATCATGAAGAAAATATTAAGTTCAAATAAGGTCATAGGTATGGATGTAGCTGAGTTATCTCCCGCACATGACATTGATCAACACACAGCCAAACTGGCTTCTTTGATATTTTTTAATTTAATATCAGAATCTCTATAATAATTTAACCGCGGAGTACGCAGAGGAAAAAAATTTTTTTTATTCGTATTAATTTCAGCGTCCTCCACGTCCTCTGCGGTTAAGAACTTTGGGCGGAAGCCCTTTGGGTTGCGACAACTTGCCGCTCTATGTTATTCTGTATTACAAACTTGTTAAATTGTGTTTTTATAGCAAAGCTGAGCTTAGCTCTGCAAAGTTTTTTAATACACCCCGTCCCGGCGGGACACCCCTCTTGTTAGAGGGGAATTCTCTTCCTAAATTCCCCCTTAAAAAAGGGGGATAGAGGGAGTTGTAATTTTGATTATCGGCAAAGCTGAGCTTAGCTCTGCCATACATGGCCTCAACCCTTCGGGCGGCTTTCCTTAGGAAACTGCCCAATTCGGTTTTCCGTACCGAAAGTGTTTAGCGAGCGCATTCACCGCAGCTTGCTGCGGGGTTAGCGAGTGAACTTAAAATAAAATCATACTCTACACTGAAGCTCTGCTACGAGGAGCTTCAATTGTGGTTGCGGCCCTGCCGCTCTGCGGTTAATAAGAAAAAGTATTTATAAATATGAAAACTGCAAAACAAAATTATCAAATCATCAAGGAGCTGGAATCTAAAGCAATAGAAAACCGGCCGCTTGATAATGAAGAAGCTGTTTTTCTCTCCAACCTGAATGACCAGGATATTTTTGACCTAATTGCTTCTGCTAACCGTATCAGGGAAAAGTTTAAAGGTAAAAAAATCAGTCTTTGTTCTATTGTAAACGCAAAGTCAGGACGCTGTCAGGAAAACTGTATTTTTTGTTCCCAATCTATCCATTTTAAAACAAACATTGATGAATACCCTTTGATTAATAGTGAAGAGATACTTCAAAAGGCTGATGAAGCCTTAAGCCATGGAGCTCAGAAGTTTGGAATAGTTACAAGCGGCAAGACACTTAGCACAGAGCAGGAATTAAATGAAATCTGCAAGACCATTAAAACACTTAAAGAAGACGGCAAAATCCACCGTTGTGCTTCACTCGGAATGTTAGGCCGTGTCGAATTAATAAAACTAAAAGAAGCGGGTCTTGAAGAGTATCATCATAATCTCGAGACCGCGCGAAGTTATTTCCCGAAAATTTGCACAACACATAACTATGAAGAAGACGTCGAGACAGTAAAGACAGCAAAATCCATCGGCCTCAGAACCTGCTGCGGTGGAATTTTTGGATTAGGCGAGTCTCCTGAACAGCGAATAGAGTTAGCTTTTACATTAAGAGAATTAGACGTCGATTCCGTGCCGATAAATTTTTTGCATCCCATTAAGGGAACCGGGACAGAAAACCTTCCTCCATTAAAGCCGCTTGAGATTCTAAAGATCATTGCCATCTATCGTTTTCTACTCCCCGCGAAAGACATAAAAATTGCGGGGGGGAGAGAGCATAACCTGAGAGATTTTCAATCAATGATCTTCGCCGCCGGAGCAAATTCTACCATGGTAGGAAATTACTTGACTACCAAAGGCAGGGCTTATCAGGACGATTTACAGATGATCAAAGACATGGGCTTAGAACCGGTCTCCAATGGATTTAAAATCTCTTAAAATCGGGCTGTCCGAGAACAATGAAAGGGAGCATGTTGTCATTCTGAGCGATGCGAAGAATCTCATGTTTTCAATACGTTGCCAGTAGGAGATTCTTCGGCAAAGCCTCAGAATGACATTTTCGGACAGTCTAATATCAGGATTAGAGTTCATCATAGGAGTGTTAATCCCTAGTGTACTCGCCCCTTATGTCATTCTGGTTCCCAATCAAGTTGGGAATGACATTACCTGATCGGGAATCTAGTTGAGCACTGATCGCTGGGGTTCGTTATTCTCCTTGGTCTTACCTGCCTGTGTTAATTCGTACCCCCATTGCAGAATTGCAAAAATATCAGCCTATATTGGATAAATTTGCAATATCGCATTATAATCAATGGTTATAACTCCTAATTCAATAGCAAAATCACTTGACAAAAGATGTCATACATTGTAAACATGCCGTATGGTTTTCTATGAAAGTGAAATCAAAAAGGCCGTAAAAAAAGGAACTATCCCCAAAAATGTATTTAAAAGATTTGATAATGTGTTTATTTCTTTAGATATTACAAATGATTTAGCTCTTTTTGATATTAAAAAATTAAAGTCATCGGGGGAAAAAACTTACTATCGATTGAGGAAAGGAAAGTATAGAGCTTTTTTTTTGTCGAAAAGAAAAATTACTATGTAATTTCATTAGCTAAACGCGAGGAGGTATATAAAAAATGGGGGTAGTTTCGGTTAGATTTAACAAAGAGGAAGAAAAAATAATAAAAAAACTGTCGGACCATTTTCATGCTGATAAGTCAGCATTAATAAAAAAATCCTTATATGAGCTTTATGAAAATATGGAGGATATTAGTATAATAAAAAAATATGAGGCAAAAGAGAAAAAAGGGAAAGTTGCATTTTTCACTGCTGATAAGATTTTAACGCATGATTAAAAGGTAAGGAGTTATAACCATCGCATCAAGACAGACGTGAAACAGCTTGTCGCCGTTCTATGCTTTGTCAGCTATCAAAGCTTTTCTGATATTCTATCGCATTCCAGTTAAGTTTCACGCTGCCTACGCGTGTCGTTAGATAAAAGGGGTCATCTTTCCTTGACTACATATATTTTAAAGCAGCAGTCAAATATCAATAAATCAGTTGTCGGGTGTCAGGTGTCAGGTGTCAGGAAAAAATTTTCAATTTACAGTTATATCAAAAAGTCTCAAGTCTGTTTTTGACTCTATGGCAACGAAAAAAAGCCAGAAAATGCTTGCCACCTTCCGGCTCTTAGAAATTTAGTTTTGCTGAGGAATAATTAGCGGTTTCCACGTCCTCCGCCAGGCCTGTCACGACGGCTCCCGCCAAAATCGCCACGTTTCTTGCCGCCACCAGGTCCGCCACCAGGTCCACCTCCACGTCCGCCACCGTAACCGCTTCTTTGTCCAACATATCCACCTGGTCGTTTACCCTTGGACTTTGGACGCGCTTCATTGACGGTAATAGTCTTACCACCCAGGTCAGTACCATTAAGTCCTTCAATGGCTTTCAAAGCCTCTTCCTTTTCAGGCATCTCCACAAAACCAAAACCTTTGGAACGGCCGCTATCTCGATCCACAATAATAGTTGCGGATTCAACTTTCCCATAAGTTTCAAAAGCGGCTTTCAGCTCGTCTTCTTTCAACTCGTAGCTAAGAGCACCAACAAATATTCTCACTATTTCCCTCCCTTTTTTTTGCCATAGTTCAGTCGAATCAAAAGTCTGTCCATGGCGTTGAAACATATATTGATGGCATCTTCTTTTTGCGGATACCATCCCTTAACCGTACTTTCATTCTATCAGAGGCGGGATCTAAAATCAAAAAAGGTTAATTTTTCAAAAAAGGAGGTTCAGAGCAACTGGCATTACTGCAAAAAATTTTCATAGCAAATCTCTAAAATGCCATTTACTAAGAGGAGCACAAAATAGTTTACTCTGGATTCCCGATCAAGTCGGGAATGACAATTGTGTCATCCTTACTATCATTCCCGCTTAAGCGGGAATCTATCTTCTAATAGTTCAGTTGAAAAAATGTAAATAATAATATGCTTTCCTTAGTATATTTTTCTTCTTTGGATACATGATCAAGCTTGCAGGGCAAATTTATTAAAACTATATCTATCAAATCATTTAGTCCTTATTTGTTTTTTAAAACCAAAATGGAGATATTGATTATGTCACGTTGTTATGATTGAATAGTTCAATGCCCACTGCGTATATTAATATCACTACAAATTTATTATTAATAATTCTTAGCTTGGTCCGACACTAAACATAGTGTCTCAGTGTAGTCATGAGTAGATTTCAACCCCTTTTATATTTGGTTGCCCTGTTTCTTAGCAGTAGCTGTACAGTTTATCCGAATCCTAACATAGGAAAAGCCCTTTATATTGGCGATGAGGTTCTAAAGGATTATCGCCCAACGACAACACTGGTAACCGAAAAACATCTTATTTCAAAGGCAAAATACCCTGTTGTCGATATTCACACTCACTTTGGTCTTGACCAGGATCCAGAAGCAATATTGCGTTCAATGGATGCTTTAGGTGTAAAACGTGTAGTTAATTTGAGCGGCGGTTGGGGTGAAAAGCTTGACAAAATTCTTCAGAAGTTTAAAAATTCTGCCCCAGAACGTTTTATTATCATGTGTAATATAGATTTTTCCCGAATAGATGAAGCAGATTTCGGGAAAAAAATGTCGACATTCTTAGAAGAAGCCCACTCCAAAGGCGCGGAAGGATTGAAAATCTTCAAGAGTCTTGGTTTAAGCATCAAAGATAAATCAGGCAAGATTGTACCAGTTGATGATCCTCGTTTAGATGCGATCTGGACGAAAGCGGGAGAATTGGGGATGCCTGTTCTCATCCACGTAGCTGATCCGGCAGCTTATTTTGAGCCAATTGATCGCTTCAATGAACGTTGGCTGCAACTGAAACGTCATCCGGACTGGAGTTTTTATGGAAATGAGTTTCCATCAAAAGATTCGATTTTGAAGCAAAGAAATAATGTTATTGCTAAGCATCCCAACACCTTATTTATAGGGGCTCACATTGGGAACAGCGCAGAGGATTTGAAATATTTATCGGAACTGCTTGATAAATATTCAAACTTTTATGTCGATATCTCTGGCAGAGTGGCAGAATTGGGAAGACAACCTTATTCAGCACGGAAATTTTTCATTAAGTACCAGGATCGTATTTTATTCGGAACAGATCGTTACCCCGGTAAAACCGTCCAACCAAGGTACAAAATATATTACCGATTTTTAGAGACTGCAGATGAATATTTTGATTATTACAAACATCCATTCCCGCCTACCGGCGAGTGGAAGATTTATGGTATATTCCTGCCGGATAAAGTATTGCGGAAGTTGTACTCTGAAAACAGCGAAAAAATATTCAAATATGATGCGGTTTCCCATTAGCAGACAGCTATGAGCGGTTAGAGTTCAGCTTAATACGCAATGACATGGCACAGCTAAGCTTTGTCATTCTGTCAAAAAAATTCAGCATTACGCACCCCGCTATATCAGTTGTCAGATGTCAGTTGACAGGGATCAGGAATTGAATAGAGCAATCAACTTTCAGCAAAATCCTACCGAGAAGGGAATACACCCTTTTTCCTGCTCCGCAGAAGACCTGATAATAATTATAAAGGATTTTACTATTCAAAAAAAAAACAAAACACTACATATTGTAGTTTCTTTTTTTTTTTATACAATTTGTAGTGTTTTTTTATTTACTTTTTAAATTTAAGCCATATAATTAGTAAATTAGCTGTAAAAAAAATTATCTTTCTTACACAATAAAATAGAGGGGAAAACAATGTACTTAAAAAGTTTAGAAATGACCGGTTTTAAGTCGTTTGTTGATTCCACCAAGTTGGAATTTCCCGGTGGTTTATCTGCTGTAGTCGGCCCTAATGGTTGTGGGAAGAGTAATGTTATAGATGCTATACGCTGGGTCATTGGGGAATATAGCACAAAAACATTGCGCGGCAGCAGGATGGAAGACCTGATTTTTAGTGGCAGCGATTCCAGAAACCCTATCGGAATGGCTGAGGTAGCACTGACCGTGGGAAATCTCCCGGCCAAAGTCTCTTTTACCGGTCTTGACGGGCTGGATGAAGTGACAGTAACACGCCGTTATTTCCGATCCGGTGAAAGCGAATATTTTATTAACAAAACTCCATGCCGGATGAAAGATATTATTGATTTATTTTTAGATACAGGCATTAGTTCCAAATCATTTTCAATCATAGAGCAGGATCATGTAGCTCAAATTATTAATTCTAAGCCTATTGAACGCAGAGCCTTGATAGAAGAAGCGGCCGGAATTATGAAATATAAGCACAGAAGAAATGAGGCCCTCAGAAAACTGGAACATACCAATCAGAACCTGCTTAGAATTAACGACATTGTCAGTGAACTGGATAAACAAAAACGCTCCTTGAAACGACAGGCCAAAAAGGCTGAGGTTTATAAAAAATTTAGAAAAGAAGCCAGGGAATTGGGTCTTGCCATTTCTTCTATTGAATACAAAAACCAGAAAGAAAAATTTGACGCTCTGGAAGAAAAATTAACCGGACAAAAAGACCGGCAGGAAGAGCTCATTGCCAAAAACGCATCTTTGCAAAATAAAATCGAAATACATAAAGCTGAAACTGACGAAACGGAAAGACAATTGAACCTTTTTAACCAACAAAATTATGAAATCAAAGGAAAAATAGAAAACTTTGAAACCCGTATCGACATGATGAAAAAACAGATCGTAGACCACGAAACTAACGGGAAAAAAGCGGAAGAATATATTAAAAAATGTCAGGAAGATATTGAAAATATTAATCAGGAAATCGAAAATCAAAGAAAAAATCTGGAAGTACTCGATAATGAACTTTCTTTAAAAGAAAAAGTGTTCAGTGAAAAAAATGATGTCTTGAAAAAACTCAAAAACTCTCTTCAGGATAAAACAGACCATCTCGAAGACCTGGAAACAGACTTGGTGGATATTCTCAATGTTCACTCAAATATATTAAACAATGAAGCATCCCTTACTACTCACCGTGACATCTTAGAGCAAAACAAAGAGAAGTTATTTAATGAACTGACAGAATCAGAAAAAGCATTTACCGGGCTTAATGATGCCGTTGAAAAAAACAGGGAATCATTATCTAAAGCTAAAGAAAACCTTCTGAAAGCAAAAGAAGAAAAAGAAGTTCTTGTTTTACAATTGGAAAACGAAAAAAACCAGTTAAAAGAAGTGGAAACCAATTTGAATAAGACAAGAAGTGTTTTCACTGAAAATACAGCATTGCTGAATTCATTGAATGAACTTTATAAAAATTTTGAGGGTTTTCACGAAGGAGTAAAATCTTTAATGAAATCTAAGGGCGCCGATGAAAGGGTTCAGGGAATTCATGACATTTTGATCAATACTGTTGAAGTCCCTTCAGATTACGAAGTTGCCTTTGAAGCCGTACTGGGTGAAAAAATCCAGGGAGTTATTATGGATTCCCAAAATGAATCTCTAAAGGCTGTTCAATATTTAAGGGAAACTGATTCAGGTCGTTCCACTCTTTTTCTGTTAAAACCTAAACTTCAGTCAAAGCCTGCACTGTCGCTTAACGGCAGCAGAGGTATTGTTGGAAAGCTATCGGATCTAATTAATTATGAAGATAAATACAAAGAAGTTATGGAATACTTACTGGGAAATGTTGTCGTCGCGCAAAATATCGAGTCCGCGCTTTCTCTATGGGAAGAAATGGGAGATAACTGCACAATAGTAACTTTAGGAGGTGATGTTATCGATTCTCACGGGACAATTACAGGCGGTGTGCCGGTTAATAATGGAGCAAGCCTTCTTACAAAAAAGCGAAAAATTGCTGAATTGATAGAAGAAACGCAAAAATTAGAAAAACAGGTTAATTTGTTGGAAGAAAAGCAAAACTCCATAAAAGAAACGATTGCAAGCATAGAGAACGAGCGGGAGAGATTAGAACAAAAGAACAATCAGGCAGAACTGGATTTCCGTGTTGAAGAAAAAAAGAATCAACAGCTTAATGAAAACGCTGCGCGAGCTCGTGATAAAGTGGAAACATGTAAATTTGAAAAGGAACAGTGCGAGCGAGAGGAAAAAGAGTTAGGTGAGCGCCTGGAACAACTGAAAATTGAATTAAGGGAACTCAATGACAATAAATCAAAAAAAGAAGAGGGAATAAAAATTTTAAGAGAAAGTATTACATCCATCCGATCAGAATTGGAATCCTTAACCCAGCAAGTAAATAGTATTGACGTAGAAAGGACTTCTCTTAAAGGGAAGAAAGAAAATGTTCTGCTTGATGTTCAAAGGCTTGAGTCCAATATGAAATTAACGCAAAACCGCGTTGAACAAAAAGAAAACGAGAAAAAAGAATATGAACATAAAAAATCGGAACTGATGTTGGAAATACAAAAAAGTGAAAAAAAAGTTGACCAATTAATAATAGAAAAAAATGGCCTTGAAAAAAAAGTTGTCGAAATAGGAGAAACACTGGAAGAAAAATTGCTGGAACTGAAGGAACTGCAGATCCGGTCTAAATCATCTCAGGCTGAGCAGGAAGAAGTGAGTGAAGAGGTCAGCCGCCTTGAAGTCAACCGGGCTGAAATCGTAAAAGACTTGCAATACCTTGTGGAAAAGGTAAAGGATGAATTCTTCGTGACAAAAGAACAAATGCTTCAAATAGATACCGGTGAATTCGATCTGGAAACGGGGAAAGCTAAATTGGAAGAGATGAAAATAAGATTAAATAAAATAGGCGAAGTCAACCTTGCCGCCCTGGAAGAGTACGAAAGAGTGAATGAACGTCATACATTTTTATCAAACCAGCAGGTAGATCTCCAGCAATCTATCGCAGATCTGCAGAAAACAATAGACAAAATTAACACCACCACAAAAAAGAAGTTTTCAGAGACTTTTGCACTAATCAACGAAAATTTCAAAAAAATATTCAGCCGTTTTTTCAAGGGAGGTCAGGCAGAGCTGATTCTTTCTGATAGTGATCTAATAGAAACAGGAGTTGATATCTATGTTAAACCACCCGGGAAAAAACTTCAGAATCTCGACTTATTGTCAGGTGGTGAAAAAGCTATGGTGGCAATTTCCCTGTTGTTTGCTATTTTTGTTGTTAGGCCAAATCCTTTCTGTCTGCTGGATGAAGTTGACGCAGCCCTTGACCAGGCAAATATAGTACGATTTAAAGAAATGCTTATGGAAATGAAAAATAATACTCAATTTATCCTTATAACACACAGCCAGCAAACCATGTCTTTTGCGGAAAGATTGTACGGTATTACAATGGAAGAAAAAGGCGTGTCCAAAATTGTTTCGGTGAACATGAACTAATAATGAAACGTTATGCCCGTGATAAAAAAAATACACGCCTGATTTTATACCTTTTGATCATGCTTTCTGTAGGTTGTGGTGGTTATCGTTTAGTGGGAACAGGTTCCGGGGTTGCAGGAAGCGCAAATAAGATTGCTATCCCTGTCTTTAAAAATAACACGTCCGAACCAGGTATTGAAAGAAATGTAACTGCCAAAGTTAGAGAAGAATTTATTCAGAATGGCAAGCTTCGGGTAGTGCGTAAAAAAAATGCAGACTTAATATTTACAGGTAATATTAACCACTATGAGTTAAGACCCGTCTCTTTTGATACAAATGATAATGTTACGGAATACTGGGTAATCATGAATATCGATGTGAAGGTAAAAGACACGTCTGAAAATAAATTTTTAATAGACCAGACATTCAAAAGCAAATGGACTTATGAAGTTTCATCCGCGTTGCTATCCTCTGAAAGGGCCCGGATTGAGGCAATTGATGAAGCCTCCAGCGACTTTGCAGAAAAAATGATCGGCATTGTTGTCGAAGGTTTCTGATAAATTAAAATCTCTGCGTGTTTTGCGTGCCCTGCGGTAAAATAAAAGAATGACTGAACATGCCATACTGAAAGAGATTCAATCAGGTAAAATCTCGCCTTTATATCTTTTTTTCGGTTCTGAAGAGTATCTTATTGAAGACACATTAAAACAAGCCATCAAAATCCTGGTTGATCCATCCTCAAAAGATTTTAACTTCAATATTTATCATGCCGAAGGGAGTGCGCCATCAGAAATTCTCGACACAGCGCGTACACTTCCATTTATGACAAAGCACCGTGTAATAATAGTAAAAAGAGTTGACGCAGCCAAGAAGACCTTTATGGAAAACCAGCAGTTCCTCAATTATTTAGAATCCCCCTATAAGGAAACGTGCATAATATTTACAGCCAGTGAGATAGACCAGCGTAAAAAATTCTTTAAAAACATTTCCAAAACAGGAAAAGCCGTTCACTTTAAAAAATTAAAAACATACCAGACTGCAAAATGGATAACGGAAAGAACCAAAACAAACGGCTATCAGATTGATTCCTCGGCATCAGAATACCTGGCAGATGCTTTTAATAATAATTTAAAACGAATAAATACGGAATTGGAAAAAGTATTTCTTTATGCCGGGAAAAAAAAATCAATTGATTCGGATACAGTTCAGCTGGTTGCAGGAAATCCTAAAGTCGATTCTATTTTTGATCTCACCGAATCAATTGGGGAAAAGAGTATTGACAATTCTCTAAGTAAAATGGAAAACCTGTTGTCCCATGGCGCTCTACCTCTCCAGACCCTCGGGATGATTACGAGACAATTCCGGTTAATCTGGCAAGCCAAGGCGCTAACCAAAAAAAAGGTCTCCCCTACTGAAATATCGAACAAAATTGGAGTTCACACTTATTTTGTGGGCAAGATCATTTTGCAGGCAGGAAAATTTACCCGGGAAAACCTTATCTACGCGTTCGAGAGGCTATTGCAGGCAGATGTAGAACTAAAATCCACAGCCCGATCTCCCGTCCTTATTATGGAATCGCTGGTCATAGACCTTTGCTTATCCTGAGGACTAAAACGACGAAGGATCTCTTGAAGAAGACACTTCGCTCTGCTCAGGGCAAATACGAGCAATATATTAAAATCCAATAGCGGTCGTATTTAACTATGAAGCTAACGCGTTGACTTTTTTGGAAAGGCGGGAAATTTTTCTTGAAGCGGTTCTTTTACGCAAAACGCCTTTTGATGCTCCTTTAGAAATCAGAGAAGATGCCTTCTTCAGTGTCTCTTCTGCCGCAGCTTTATTATTGCCTTTTAGAGCATCATCCAGCTTTTTCAGGGTGGACTTAATCCTTGTTTTCTTGCTTGCGTTCCTGATGCTTCTTACCTTGTTTTGCCGTGCCCGTTTTTCTGCTGATTTATGAGTTGCCAAACTAAAAGTCTCCTTTGGTTAAAATTATATAATAAAGAAATCAGATAATAACATAAATTAAAAAAAAATCAAAGAGGGTTTCTACAGTAGGATCGATTGTGAGGTTAGTCAAGTAAAAGGTATTACACATAATCTGTTAGGGCGACCCTTGTGAGGTGGAAGCATAGATAGAAACCTTTCGATATGCTTAGGATGACAAATTGGGAAGAGAAACTAAATTTTATGGGGCACCCTCTTTAGAGGTTATACACCCCGTCTCCTTCGGAGCCACCCCTCTCTATAGTGGATTTAATTGGAACATTAGTTAAATTTTCATGGAAGCTCACCACAAAGCCGTAAAGTTCATAAAAGATAATATAAAAATCACTATTTGCCGGATAAATAAGGTATATGATATGATGTTTTTTCGATAAATTGAAGCTCCCCGCAGCAAAAGGCTACTGGGAATCAAATGTGGAATATTTACACTTTCACTTGAAACGGATTTTCCCACACTACTTTTATGGTCAAAAAGATAAAGATTACAGATACCCTTTCTGTTGGCGGGGATTCCAAACTTGCGCTGATAGCCGGACCATGTGTTATTGAGTCAGAAGAGCTCGTTTTGAAGACTGCGGAAAAATTAAAAGAAATTACACAACGAATTGATATTCCGCTTATATTCAAATCTTCCTTTGACAAAGCGAACAGGAGCTCTATCAATTCATATAGAGGCGTTGGATTGGAAAAAGGGCTTGAAATATTGCAAAAAGTGAAGGATCGCATGAGTATCCCTGTTCTATCGGATATCCATGAACCGCAACAGGCTGATGCGGTGGCTGAGGTATTTGATATAATTCAGATTCCGGCCTTTCTCTGCAGACAAACAGACTTGTTGCTTGCGGCCGCAAAAACCGGAAAGCCTGTAAACGTAAAAAAAGGGCAATTCATGTCTCCCGGGGAGATGAAAAACATTGTTGTAAAGATAGAACAATGCGGTAATAAAAATATACTGCTTACGGAGCGAGGAGTCTCTTTCGGGTATAACAATTTAGTAGTAGATATGCGATCACTCCCCATCATGAGAAGCATGGGATATCCTGTTGTATTTGACGCGACGCATAGCGTCCAATTGCCGGGCGGCGCTGGTGATAAATCAACAGGCCAGAAGGAGTTTATTCCATCCCTTATCCGTGGTGCTGCTGCGGTTGGGATAGATCTTCTGTTTATGGAAGTTCATCCGGACCCGAATCATGCCCTGAGTGATGGTCCCAATATGGTTCTCCTCGATCAACTCGAGCCAATCTTGAAAATGGCTCTTGAGTTTTTCGAGTTATCTGCAAAGTACCGGTCTTAAAATCAATTTGTTTATTCATTCCATTTGGTTCCGTCCCATGTCCACATTCTAATAATACCGGTTGAAGCCACTATAACAGCACAGCTTCTGCCGATAGAATCATTAATATTGTAGACATAAACACTTCCTCCAAAACCGGATGGTATGCCTTTTGGCAAAAATTTAATTCTTTTTGATCCGCCAGCAAAACCAACTCCATCAGCTAAAACCCCGGATGAAAATGAGCCATTCGTTGGGGTTGAAGACGGAGGATTTGTGGCGGGAAGTCCAAATGCAACCCCAAAAGGAAGAGCAACTGCAGTAAATGATTCACCGCCTGAATTTAGCCAGCTATCCTGCATTGTAAAATGAGATGCGGTAAATTCGTTTTCACCATTGGCATTGTTTTTTTCTCCAAAATCCTTATCGTCATCCGTATCCAAATAAACAGTATAATGCTTATCGGAAACATCTCCACCATCCATATCAAAATCAATATAAGCGCTTTTTCCAGTGCTAATAGCTCTCATTTTTGCCAATTGCATGGCGGAGAAAATATTCTTGCAGGCAATTTTTTCTTTTGGAGTTCTTAATATTGAATAACTCAATATTAATAAAATCATCATAATTCCTAAAACAGCAAAAAGTTCGATCAGGCTAAAGCCTTTATTGTTTTTATATCGACCCATAAACCCACTTTCACTAAGAACTGTATCAATGCATTAATATTCATTTTATATTTTTTTTGTTTTATTTAACAATATAATAAATATATAACATAATCAATGCTATCTTGGTAAAAAATGCTCTTTTTATGAACTTGTTTTATGACTTAATTGATAATTACTGAGCAAAAATTAGTTGTAAATTGCTCAAAAGTTTAGTATCTTCAATGGCATGTCGACTTTTTTTGGAATAATCAGCGGTGCAGCGCTATTATTTTATGCAATAATCCAACAGGGTGGCTTCGCAGTTTTTATAAACCCTGCGGCTTTGATGATTGTTATGGGAGGAACCCTGGCGGCTCTTTTTATAAGCTTTCCTTTGCCGAGAGTATTGAAAGTGGTGTCGGCATCGTTGCAAGTTTTCAGGAAGGATATTGAAAAGCCGCTCTGGGCTATTGCTGTGATTGTCCGGTTGGCTGTCAAGGCGAGACAAAAATCTTTGATGAGCCTGGAAAAAGATATGAAAACACTTAAAAACCGTTTTTTAAGGATGGGGTTGGAAATGATTATTGACGGTCATCCAGGGGAAGTCATCAGAGATGTTCTTGAAACAGAATCGGACTTTATCCAGATAAGGCACAGGAGCGGGGCTCATATTTTCCACACGTCAGGGAAATTTTCTCCGGCGTTTGGGCTTATAGGCACCCTGATAGGGCTTGTCGCTATGATGCGAGGTTTGGGAGGAGGGGGTGAGGATGCCACGAAACAACTGGGATCTGGCATGGCAGTGGCCTTGTTGACTACTTTTTATGGTGCGATGATGGCTAACCTGTTTTTTTTTCCGGTTGCGGAAAAGCTTCGATCCCGATCTGAGGACGAGTCGTTAACCACCAGGATTATTATAGAAGGGATTCTTATGATACAGGCTGGGATAAATCCCAGGATGATAGAAAGAAAATTAAATTCGTTTCTGCCGCCCCATCTCAGAGCAAAGCATTTTGATCGCGCAGTCAAACAGAGTAAAACAAGGGGAAAAACAAGACCGTCAAGTGAAGATGCATTTGGCTCCGCGGCAGGGGGAGGCGGAGCTACTGCCGCTACGGAGGATGATTTCTAAAACATTGAGATAACTTATGCCAGATGAAAAACCCGGACAGATAGCAAAAAGACAAAAGAAGAACTATGGCTTTTTCAGTTCATCGGGCGGAGATGACGACCCCGGATGGATACTTACTTATGCCGATATGACTACTCTGCTGATGACTTTTTTTATTTTTTTATTATCTATCTCAAGTCCGGATCCAAAAAAATACGAGGAAATGATGCGGCGTGTCGGAGATGCCCTTGGGGGTGGGGAAGGGGCATTTGAAGCAGTAGAAGAAGAAACTCTCGAAAGCATCATGAAAAAAATAGAAGGTTATATTGAAAATGAGAACCTGACAGACGATATTGTCATCACTAAAGACCCTCGAGGAATTGTGATTTATGCCGGCAGCTTTATTGCTTTTGAATCAGGAGAGACCGAACTCTTAGAAGCAACTGAAATATTTCTCAAAAATTTTTCGAAGATCCTTAAAAAATCATCCTATAAGATAATTATAGAAGGTCATACCGATGATGTGCCGTTTCAATCAGAAAAATTTCCTTCCAATTGGGAACTTTCCGCAAACAGGGCAGGCGCTGTGGTCAGGTTCCTTATCAACACAGGGAACATTTCTCCCTCACGTCTTATTCCTTCCGGATATGCAGGATTTAAACCCCGTTTCCCGTCTACACCGGAAAATCGAGTAAAAAATCAAAGGATCGAAATTGTTGTTTTGAGAGAAAAATTTTAAAAGTACGCGTTCAGCAGCGAGGGTACAAGCAATATACGATTCTTAAACTGAAAAGAGACAGCCGAAGTCTTATCATCACAGAATGTGCTCTTCCCCGAGCACTGCAAGTTTTTTAGTAGCATCATTTAATCTCGACAAAAGAGAACTAATAATTTTAAACGAAATGTCCGGATAATTGTCCAATGTCTCTCTTATTTTATCACCAGGAAACACCTTAACAATGCTCTTTCCTTTTGAAATAATAGTAGCGTTTCTTGCGGTCCCCAGCAGAGCGCTCATCTCTCCAAAATATTCTCCTGGCTGGGAAATTTCCGAGATTTTGACGCCATCCTTTAATATTTCCAGTCTTCCCTGCATTAACTGGTAAAAATTGGTATCCGTATTTCCTTCGTTAATAATTAAATCATCGTTCTCAAAAATTAATTCATCTGGATTTAAAAGATAGCCAGGAAGAGCTTCCTTAACCAGTACTGTATTTTTTAAAACCTCATCCACAGTAGTTGTTCCTTCTTTGACCTTTTGGATAGCCTCCATCCTTAAAGTTATCATCCCTTCCTTGATTGCGGTTTTTCTCAACTGGTCTTCCGGGACCTGGGCGGTAATAGCTTTTTTTACTTCTTCTGTAACCGTCATAATTTCATAAACCGCGACACGACCCTTGTATCCTTTTCCGTTGCATTTAGGGCACCCTTTACCCCGCATAATTTTAATGTCGTCAATTTCTTTTTCATCAAACCCTATTCCTATTAAAAACTGTTTATCTTTTTTGACATTAGGGTCTTCTTCTTTGCAGTCTACACAAATGCGACGCATTAATCTCTGAGCGACTACCATGGTCAATGCAGAGGACACCATGTACCCCGGGATGCCAATATCTATAATTCTTCCTACTGTTGAAGGGCAGTCATTAGTATGCAGGGTGCTGAAAACGAGGTGTCCTGTCATAGCTGCTTTGATGGCGATTTCAGCTGTTTCCGCGTCTCTAATTTCTCCTACCAGAATAATTTCCGGGTCTTGCCTTAAAAATGACTTCAAGGCAGCGGCAAAGGTCATCCCCACTTCATTTCGAACCAGAACCTGGTTAATGCCGGGAAAGTTAAACTCAACAGGGTCTTCAGCAGTTAATATTTTCGTATCCACACTGTTAAGAGAGTTAATTGCGGAATAAAGCGTGGTTGTTTTACCACTACCGGTCGGACCTGTAACCAGTACGAGCCCAAACGGCTGCTTAATAGCTTTTTCGAAATTTGCAAATCCCTCAACAGTAAAACCAAGTTTTGTGAGATCAACATTTAAATTGCCCTTGTCCAAAATACGAAGAACAATGGATTCTCCAAATAAAGTCGGCAAAACAGAAACACGGAAGTCAACGGATTTGCTCTTTCCAAGACGCATTTTTATTCTGCCATCCTGTGGAACTCGTCTTTCGGCAATATTTAAATTGGATAGTATCTTAAACCTGGAAACTAAAGCATTCTTAATCTGGATAGGAAGGTTAAGGGAGACATAAAGGGCTCCATCCTGTCTGTATCTCACACGAAACGTCTTTTCATATGGTTCGATGTGAATATCGCTGGCTCCGAGTCTAACAGCCTTTGTTAATATTCCATTTACCAGTTTAATAATCGGCGCTGCCTCTGCGGTCAGCTCATCTTTTATTTCCTCTTCTTCCTCTACAGTTACCTCATCAGCAGCCTCAGAAACAAGGGAACCGATATCATCAACTTCCTTAATTTCTATTGCTGGTTCTCCTCCATCTTTTGAAATATCCTTAAAAAAACTTTTGTACTCCTCTTCACTAATCTTGTAATATTTTTTATATGCATTAATTATATCTTTTTCTTTTGAAACTACTGCTTTAATAGAAAGCTTGGTTAAAAGCTGAGTCTCTTCAATAGCTTCGTTATCAGTTGGGTCAGCCATAGCCAGAGTTAACACATCGTTGGCTACACGAATTGGAAACACCAGGTATTGTTTAGCCTGTTCATAAGTTAAAATTTTCATTGTAGCCGGGTTAATCATTAATTCAGATATATTGACTATAGGATAATTGAGCTGACGGCTGAGAAACGACAAAAGCGTATCTTCATCGATATATCCAAGTTGAATAAGGACGTTTCCCATCTTGGCATCAATTTTTTTTCGTGCTGCAATAGCTTCATTCAGCTGATCTTTTGTAATCTGTCCTTCTTTCCTAAGCATCTCTCCAAGTTTTTCGTACTTTACCGCACTTTTGCTGACACTTTTTTTGAAAGAAGTTTTCCTTTCTGCAGTTGCTTGAGCCATAAATTACACCTCTTGCATATTTAATGATTGCTTAATTCGATATTATAAAATATATAGCGATTAATCAAGTCAATATTAATTTGCGCCTTTTTATTCACTCCAAAAACTTGTGGCTATATGTTTTGCCCCACTTGCTACGGAATGGAATTTCTGCAATAATCTTGACTAAATGTTTGTAACTATTGTTGAAAATAATGAAATCTCTACCGGTTACTTTCGTCTTGTCATTCATTCCCCCGAGTTAGCCGAGAATACAAAACCCGGACAATTTATTATGGTGAAGGTTGGTGATAATTATGATCCCCTGCTCCGCCGTCCCATGGGGATTTATAAAATCTCAAACAAAGATAATAACCCTTGCGTGGAACTCCTTTACCAGGTAGTAGGTAAGGGCACTGCCATAATGCAGAAGATGAAAAAAGGAGAGCAGCTGGATATCTTAGGTCCGTTTGGCAATGGTTTTGCGATTCCGCAAAATATTAAAATAGCAGTTTTTGTAGCAGGGGGCATTGGGATTGCCCCGCTCGTTTTGTTAGCAGAAAAAATGGTAAAGGAGGTAACGGATTTAAAGACTTATCTTTTTATCGGTGGAAAAAGCAAAAATGATGTTTTATGCATCAATGATTTTGAAAAATTAAATACTGAAATCAGTATTACAACAGAAAACGGCTCTCTTGGAAACCAGGGGCTTGTGACAAACTCTTTAAGGAAATTTATTGATCAAAAAGCGAACGGTCAAACATCGCTCTTTGCATGCGGTCCTTACCAGATGCTTAAAGCAGTATCGGAACTAACTGCTAAGAAGAATATTCGCTGCCAGGTTTCCCTTGACCGGAGAATGGCCTGTGGCTTTGGAGCTTGTTTGGGATGTGTTATTAAAGTAACCCAGGGGAATAAGGGATCATATAAAAATGTTTGCACTGACGGGCCTGTTTTTGATGCAAACGAAATTTACTGATAAAAATTTGCCTTTACCTTTTTTTTCTAATTCATGTCGACAGAGCGTAAAAAAGAGAACATAAATCTATCAGTTGAAATAGCAGGGATTCAGTTTCAAAATCCAATATTAACTGCCTCCGGAACTTTTGGCTATGGCCTGGAATATGCTGATTTTATTGATTTAAACCGATTAGGTGGGATAGTAGTCAAAGGGCTTTCCATAAAACCCTCTTATGGAAATTCCCCTCCCCGCATAGTCGAAACCGCTTCCGGCATGTTAAATTCCATTGGTTTGCAAAATATTGGAATTGAGGTGTTTGTACATGAAAAACTTCCTCTTCTTAAAAAGTTTAATACTAATATTATTGTGAATTTTTTTGGTGATACTCAGGATGAATATGTCCTTGCAGCGGAAAGATTAAATGACGTTGCAAAAATTGCCGCCCTGGAAATGAACATTTCTTGTCCAAATGTAGAAAAAGGCGGTCTTACCTTTGGTACTGACCCCAAAGTAACGGAGGAGCTTGTTAGAAAAGTAAAAAAAATTACCTCTTTACCACTTATTGTTAAACTATCTCCTAATGTCACGGATATTGTTGTTATGGCAAAGGCTGCCGCGAATGGGGGAGCTGACGCTTTATCTATTATCAATACTTTACTTGGCATGGCTATAGATGTTCATTCACGCCGTCCCATGCTGGCAAACATTACCGGAGGTCTTTCCGGTCCTGCCATTAAACCTGTTGCCTTGCGAATGGTATGGCAGGTGGCTAAAACAGTAAATATACCGATAATAGGTATAGGCGGTATTATGAACTCTCAGGACGCACTGGAATTTATCATTGCCGGCGCTAGCGCCGTTCAAGTTGGCACCGCCAATTTCATTGATCCTTCAATGTCAGTTAAAATTCTTGAAGGGATTAAAAATTATTGTGAAAAGGATAAGATAGGGGATATCAAAGACCTGATTGGAACATTAAGAAGCTAACTCTTCTTTGAGCTCTTCTAAAGTCGCGTACAATGTTTCGAAGCTGCTTTAATAGTGCTTTCCTTCTTATTATCAATTCTTTTACCTGTAAATTTTCATAAGTTCTTCTTCAACACTGAAATGGACAAATAAAAGTTACTTTCATAATATTATCCGGTCATACGCAACTGTTTAAAAAGTTAATTTAAATTAGGTAAAATTATATAAAGGCACTTATTTGCATATCTTGTAATAGTCCAATATAATAGGTTGAAAAATAGACCAGTTTTTTTCCATTTATGTCACGAATATCCCCGTATACCATTTTAAACATTTTTCGTTCATTCAGAACGCTTCCATTCTGGATTAAACTCATATGGAGGCTCTTTAAGGACAGGAGAGTCCCGTTTCGCATAAAATTAATTCCTTTAGCGGCTCTTGTCTATCTTATTTCCCCGCTTGATTTTCTACCGGATTTACTTATTCCGATATTTGGATTTGCAGACGATTTGGCTATTTTATTTTTTTCATTCAGCATATTTATTAGACTCTGTCCCCAGAATGTGGTTGCCGAGCATATAGCAGAGATAAATAAGAGGGAATAAGGTAATAATGGTTACTAATAAAAAAGATAGGAAATAAACAGATATTTAGAACAATTTTAAAAATCACTATAACGATTAATAACCACGGATTGTGCAGATAAAAAATAATGAAAGCTTTACTGGCATTTGCAGACGGAAGAATATTTGAAGGGCGCTCTTTTGGGGCTACTGGAGAAGCAGTAGGTGAGTTGGTTTTTAATACCAGTATGATGGGATACCAGGAGATTCTTACAGACCCTTCTTATGAAGGACAGATGGTGGTTATGACTTATCCGCTTATTGGTAATTATGGCGTTAATTCAGAAGACTTTGAATCTGCAAGACCGTGGGCCAGAGGCTTTGTTGTAAAAGAAAACAGCGGTATTCACGTCAACTGGAGGTCAAAACTCTCTTTAGATCAATTTTTAAAAAAACATAAAATTATTGGAATAGAAGGAGTTGATACCAGGGCCATAACTATCCACATACGGAACAAGGGAGCCCAGGAAGCAGTAATATCCACCACAGACTTAAACCCGGAAAGCCTTGTAGAAAAAGCCGGCCAATCCTCAGGTTTAGTTGGAAAAGACATGGTTAAGAACGTTACCTGTTCTAAAAAATATTCCTGGACCGAGGGAACCTGGGAACTGGGAAAGGGTTATAGTCAAAACCATTCTTCAGTGAAAAAGTTTAAAGTTGTTGCTTATGATTTTGGAATTAAAAAAAATATTTTGAGAATGCTTATACAGCACGGTTGTGAAGTAACAGTGGTGCCGGCTTTTACAAAATCAAATGAAGTTTTACCTCTTAATCCTGATGGTATTTTTTTATCTAATGGACCCGGAGATCCGGCAGGAGTGCCTTACGCAATCAATAGTGTAAAGCAATTAATCGGGAAAAAACCAATTTTCGGGATTTGTCTTGGGCACCAGATTCTTTGTCTGGCGTTAGGCGCAAAATCTTTTAAACTTCGCTTTGGGCACCGGGGAGGCAATCAACCGGTGATTGACTTAACAACCAAAAAAGTTGAAATAACTTCACAGAACCATGGGTTTGCCATAGTTAATGAGAGTTTGTCCGAAGATTTAGAACAGACGCATATCAATTTAAACGATAAAACATTAGAGGGTGTACGCCATAAAACACTTCCGATATTTTCCGTCCAATATCATCCTGAATCTTCACCGGGTCCCCATGATGCCGGTTATCTTTTTGAAAATTTTATTAAAATGATGAAAGGTGCTTTCTGAATGTTTCAAGAATATATGGATAAGCTTGTAGAGGCGGTAGCCACAAAAGAATTTTCTGAAGAAGTTATTAAAGCAAAAAAAGAATATTTCTCTAAAGTTGGAGAAATTTTTGAAGATGATACATATTTTGAAAATAAAATGGTTTCATTTACGGAATGGTATTGTTTTGATCGAATATCTGAAAAATATCAAAAATCCCCCCTTGAACATTTTATTGATAGCAACATGCTATCCTGGAATAAGGAAAAATTAGATATTTACACAGGTTTTTTAAAGAATATTCATTCAGTTTTTTACATAAATAAAATAAAAAAAAGTGAAGTTGTTATTCAAGATATGTGTGATTCAAATAAATTCACAATCTCTATGAATCAATCAAATCTTATCTTTCACAAAAGAGACGTCTTTGAAGCCCGTCTTATTCCCTTTAAGGAAAAATATTTTTTTTCCGGTTCTTTTTGCTTCCATCCAAAGCAGTTATATAGAAAAATTAGAAAAACTTTAAAGAAAAAATCAATTAATCAGACAGAAAAAATGGAATTTCTATTCCTTCTTTCCTCAATGAGTTTAAAATTAGAACGATCAAGAAACATAAACTATAAAGATATTTATAAGATTTAACAGTTAGGGTACTGCCGCTTAGTGGCTGAACCAGCATTTTATAAACTATGCCAAAACAAACAGATATTAAAAAAATATTGCTGATCGGTTCGGGACCCATTGTGATAGGGCAGGCATGCGAGTTTGATTATTCTGGAACGCAGGCATGTAAAGCATTAAGAGAAGAAGGTTTTTACATTATTCTTCTTAACAGCAACCCTGCCACTATTATGACTGATCCGGAAATAGCGGATAGAACTTACATTGAACCTATTACTCCTGAAATTGTTAAAAAAATAATCGAAAAAGAAAAACCAGACGCTATTCTGCCTACCATGGGAGGACAAACAGCATTAAACATTGCATTGAATGTTGCTGAAGACGGTTTTCTCAAAAAACATGGGGTGCAGTTAATTGGAGCTAACGAAAAAACTATTAAAAAAGCGGAAGATAGAAACCTGTTTAAAGAGGCTATGTGGAATATCGGCTTGAATGTTCCGAAAAGCAGCTATATCAATTCACAGACAGAAGCGATGAGTGTGATAAAAAAAATAGGTTTCCCGGCCGTCATAAGGCCATCTTTTACTTTGGGAGGTACAGGAGGCAATATCGCTTTCAACCAAAAAGAATATGAAAACTATGTGGCCTGGGCTCTCGATGCCAGTCCGGTTAATCAAGTTTTGATTGAGGAATCAGTCCTTGGATGGAAAGAGTATGAACTGGAAGTCATGCGTGACAAAAAAGATAACGTGGTCATTGTTTGTTCTATTGAAAATTTTGACCCTATGGGTGTTCATACAGGCGATAGTATTACCGTTGCGCCGGCCCAGACTCTTACTGATAAAGAATATCAAATAATGAGAGACGCATCTATCCGGATTATTCGAGAGATTGGAGTGGAGACAGGTGGCTCCAACATCCAGTTTGCTGTAAACCCGGAGAATGGACATCTGACTGTAATTGAAATGAACCCCCGTGTTTCACGTAGTTCCGCGCTTGCTTCCAAGGCTACGGGCTTTCCTATAGCCAAAATAGCCGCTAAACTCGCCGTGGGCTATACATTAGATGAAATTCAAAACGATATTACCCGGGAGACCCCGGCTTCATTTGAACCTACTATTGATTACTGTGTGGTTAAATTTCCCCGTTTTAATTTTGAAA
This sequence comes from uncultured Nitrospinota bacterium, assembly GCA_964394335.1. Taxonomy (GTDB): domain Bacteria; phylum Nitrospinota; class Nitrospinia; order CAJXCL01; family CAJXCL01; genus CAJXCL01. The sequence goes on from CAYMVZ010000001.1 coordinate 67,061, forward strand.
AGTTTCCGGATGCAAACCAGACACTTACCTCACAAATGAAGTCAGTAGGCGAAGCTATGTCTATCGGACGCACATTTAAAGAAGCATTACAGAAATCGATGAGATCGCTTGAAATAGATAGTTATGGATTTGAAAGCCATTTTTCAAAAAACCAGATACCACAAATTAAAAAACTGGAGATTATAAAAGAAAAGCTTACCGTGCCTAACTGGGAAAGGGTCTGGATTATTGCCGATGCTCTCCGGATGGGTATGTCTATAGGGGAAATTTTTAATCTTACAAAAATAAACGAATGGTTCCTTTATAATTTAAAGGAAATTGTGGATTTTGAAGAAGAGATAAAGAGAAAAGGAAAAAAAAAGCTGCCGGAGAAATCCATTCTTGCGCGGGCGAAGGAACTTGGGTTTTCTGATGTACGACTGGGAAAGCTGCTTCAATTGGATGAAAAAAGTATCCGAAAGGAAAGACAACTGAGAGGGATAAAAGCTACCTTTAAGAATGTGGATACCTGCGGCGCTGAATTTGAGGCGTATACCCCTTACTTGTACTCAACTTACGAAAGTGAATGTGAGGCCAAACCTACTGATAAGAAAAAAATGATGATCCTTGGGGGAGGGCCTAACAGGATAGGACAAGGCATTGAATTTGATTATTGCTGTGTTCATTGCTCCTTTGCGCTTAAAGAAGAGGGATATGAAACAATTATGGTCAATTGCAACCCGGAAACGGTAAGCACTGACTATGATACATCAGACCGCCTTTATTTTGAGCCTTTGACATTTGAAGATGTTATGAACATAGTTGAAGTTGAAAAACCATGGGGAGTCATTGTGCAGTTTGGTGGCCAAACGCCATTGAAACTTGCTGTCTCACTAAAAAATGCAGGTGTTAAGATTTTAGGGACTTCCCCTGAAAGTATTGACAGGGCAGAAGACAGGCAGTTATTTAAAGATTTGATCCATAAACTTAATTTGAGACAACCTGACAACGGAACCGCAACGTCCATGGAAGAAGCTGAAAAGGTTGCTGAAAAAATCGGGTACCCTGTTGTTGTGCGCCCCTCTTATGTTTTAGGAGGCCGGGCAATGGAAATCGTTTATGACAGGGAAAGCATCGAATCCTATATGAGTAATGCAGTACAGGCGTCCCCTGATCACCCGGTATTGATAGACAAGTTCCTGGATTCTGCTGTGGAAGTTGATGTAGATGCAATTTCAGACGGACATCAAGTGGTTGTTGGAGGGATTATGGAACATATAGAAGAGGCAGGCATCCATTCGGGTGATTCAGCCTGTTCCTTAATGACCAGAACTATACCGGAAAATGTACTCGATGAAATCAGGCGGCAAACAAGGCTCCTGGCTCTCGAACTTAATGTTATAGGGCTGATAAATATTCAGTTTGCAATCAAAAAGGAGGACGTTTATATTCTCGAGGTTAATCCCAGGGCGTCACGAACAATCCCTTTCGTAAGCAAGACAATTGGAGTCCCTCTGGCAAAACTGGCAGCAAAAGTAATGGCAGGTAAAACCTTATCCGAGTTGGGATTTACAGAAGAAGTAAAAATTAATCATATCGCAGTAAAAGAATCGGTTTTTCCTTTTATCAAATTTCCTAATGTCGATACCATCCTGGGGCCGGAGATGAAATCCACCGGGGAGGCAATGGGCATCGACAAAACTTTTGGTCTGGCATTTGCCAAATCGCAGGCGGCCTCCGGAACAAGCCTTCCTTTAACAGGCACTGTCTTTCTCAGTGTAAAGGATGAAGACAAACCCTCTGCAGTCAAAATTGCCCGGCAATTATCCCAATCAGGATTTAAAATAATGGCAACAAAAGGAACAGCCAATGCAATTAGAAAAGCCGGGATGGAAGTGAAATCCGTGTTGAAAGTAAAAGAAGGCCACCCCCATATTGTAGATCATTTAACCAATAAAGAAATTGACCTTGTTGTGAACACCACCTTTGGCAAGCAGGCTATTATAGATTCTTATTCACTCCGGCGGACCTCTTTAACACGCGGTATTCCTTATTGCACTACTATAGCAGGCGCTTTTGCCGCTATATCCGCAATTCAAACTTTACAACAGCAATCATTGGATGTCTGCCCAATTCAAGAATATTTTTAGCAGGTGTGATTTTTTTTTTGAAATTCGGGGGTTTAATCGGGTTTCCTAAAACGGTAAAGTTTTTCATTTCGACTGAAAGGAGAAATCCTTAACTTCTATCTGATCAATAGCTTAGGATTTCTCGCTCCGCTCCAACTGACGGCATAGAAAATCATCACTCTAAGGGTGGTACTAAGATTCATGGTAGGTCACATGCATATGTTCAAAAACGCGCTGGATTTCTTTCTTAGACATAACAACAGGAGGGCGGATCTGTTTTTTTGCTCTGACAGGATCAATATCATCAGAAAGCGGAAGGTCCAATACTTGTTTGTAAAGAAAAATAATAGCATTTAAAGCTTGTCTTTGGGTTGCAGCCGCAACCTTTCTGTTACTTGCCAGATGGCTTAAAAACTTTTCAATCTCAGTTTTGCCCATTTCTTTAGGATGTTTTTTATAGTCATAGAATTTCAGGTAATGAACAATCCACTCACAATAGGTCTGTTCAGTTCTATAAGCATAATGATGATATCTTAATACTTGTCTGACCTGATCCATCAGTTTTAATTTTGGATCGGGTCTAAATTTACTCTTGCTTTCCATAGAAACATTTAATAAAGTATTCAAAAAAAAACAAGCATCATCAAAATTTCCATGTTTGATGCTTTAATATTCAATAACATAGAAAATTGCTACAATATTCAATATATATGTAAAACATGGAAAACACAACCATTTTTTTCCATGTTTTGCTATTCAATATACCAATAGGTGGAAAATATTACATGCTATAAGGGTAATAGATAGAAACTGTTTCCATCTATCAACAATGTTAGGATTAAAAAATGAAAATTGAATGGTCTGTAGTAGCTACAATAGCAGCGCCAATTATTGCATTGTTTATTGGCGCCGCTCTAGATTCTTATCTTAGAAAAAAATCTAAGCTCATTGCTTATTTTGGCCATATTGCCGACTTTAGAATTAAAAAAGTAAATACTACTGCTGTATATACGCACAGTTTAGTCATTAGAAATGCAGGGAAATTAGCAGCTAACAATGTACGCCTAGGACATTATGCTATGCCTCCTGATTTTCATATATCTCCTGCAATAGAACATGAAGTAAAAAACATACCGGACTCAGGTCAGGAAATTCTATTTCCAAAACTGGTGCCAAACGAACAGATAACCATCTCTTATCTTTATTTTGTTGCAATCGAAGCAGGTCGAATCCATTCTTATTTAAAAAGCGACGAAGGATTCGCAAAAGTAATACCTGTCATTACGCAGCAAAGATTTCCGAAATGGGTTGGTAATTTAACAGTTATTTTGGCTTTAGTTGGAATAATAGCTTTGCTCTACATTTTCTACTCATTTATAAGTGGCATAGAAAAATCCTAACAATTTGGTGCACATGACAGTGAACAGTGAGTCGCCGTTTCATAAGACCCACTGCTATCAAAGGTTTCTGTATTTCAGAGTTTATATTGCCTTTGTTCACTGCCTGTGACCAAGGTCGTTAGGCGGCAGTACGGATATTTCTCACAGATCAGGGGTTGAACTTGAGTACACTGTCCCACCAAGAAGCAAGGCGAACGTATGATCGAATCGGTTCGCGGCAAGACTCGCAGCGGTTCTACGAGGACCAGGCCACTTCGCTGGTCCTGCAACACGGAGATTTCACTTCCGCGGAGTCCGTATTCGAGTTCGGCTGTGGAACCGGTCGCTTCGCGCTGCGCCTGTTCGCGGAATATCTACCTGACACAGCCCACTACCGTGGAGTAGACGTAAGTCCCAGAATGGTTCAACTGGCTCAAACCCGCCTTGCGCCACACTCATCGCGGGCGGAGGTTATCCTTACTGAGGGCGAACCTCCGGTTGAGGAACCCGCCGAGTCCTACGATCGATTCATATCAAACTACGTCTTTGATCTACTGTCCCACGAGGATATCCGGGCCGTTCTTCGAGAAGCCCATCGGATTCTTCGCCCGGACGGTTTGCTCTGCTTGTCAGGAATTTCCAGCGGGATCGGTTTTGTCTCGCGGATCGTGGCGGGCATGGTGAGCTGGATTCAGTCTATTCGCCCCTCTCTGGTGGGCGGTTGCCGCCCTGTCGATCTTCTACCATTTCTGCCGCAGTCAGAATGGCAGGTGCAACATCATTCGAAGGTGGTGGCTTTTGGTATTTCATCAGAAGTCTTGGTGGCGAAGCGGTGTTAGAGTTGCCGCCTAACAAGCGCATGCAGTCGGACTTGCAAACCGCTACGCGCTTTGCAAGCCGCTTATGCGGGGCGTTATAAAAAAGGGGTCAAGTCCACTCTTGACTGCATTAAGAGAAAAGAATAGATTAATAGTATGGTACGACCATTAAGAAGAATACGACCATTAAGAAGAAAAAATAAAGGGGTCAGGTCTGCTCTTGACTCAATAGTCGTGATGGAGGTCAAATCTTTAAAGTTGACAACCTACCTTCTAACTGGTGATCCCTTAATTATTTTTTATATTAAAGATTCTGTAACAGAAACAACATCCCCTACATCTTTGGAATAACCGTCAGCACCGATTTCCCTGGCAAATGGCCTGGTGACTACTGCTCCGCCTACCATGACCTTGCAATTCAAATTTTCTTTCCTCATCAAGTCTATGACTTCCTTCATTTGCATCATGGTTGTTGTCATAAGCGCGGATAAAGCAACCACATGGGCTTTATGTTCTTTAACTGCTTTTAGAATATCTTCACACGGAATATTTTTCCCAAGATCAATAACATTGTAACCAAAGTTTCCAAGCATAATGACACAAATATTTTTTCCGATATCATGGATGTCTCCCTTAACCGTGGCAAAAACAATTGTTCCTTTGGAATGCATCTTTCCCGATTGTTCCATCAATGGTCGGAGAACATCAACACCCCTTTTCATGGTATCCGCGGAAGCTACAAGGTGAGGAATAAATTTCTTTCTTTTGGCAAAGAGATCCCCCAAATGGCGAATAGCCGGGGTCATCACATCAACAAACAGTTCAAATGGATCTTCTTCTTTTTCAATAGCTTTTGAAACTAACGCCTGAATGGAATCTTTTTCTCCTTCAAGCACCGCGTCAAAAATCAATTCTCTTATTCCTTTTATTTTTAAATGGGTTTCTTCTTTCTTTTTTTCTATTTCTTCGGATTCAGTAAAACTTGTCTGCAAAGCAATATATTTTTTGCAACCCATATCTCTTCCGGCAAATAAAGACGCTGCCGCCGCTACCTTATGCATTTCAGGATCATAGGGATTAATAATTGCCGCGTCGAGCCCCCTGGAGACAGCCATTCCCATAAATGTATTATGGATCGCCTTCCGTCCCGGTAGTCCGAAGGAAACATTACTGATCCCTAAAATTACAGGTGCATCTAATTCAGTTTTAATAAGATGAATCGCATCCAGGGTTTCCCGTGCGCCATCCTGCATAGCGGATACCACAAGCGCGAGGCAGTCAAAAATTATATTTTCTTTTGCGATGCCGCATTTTAAAGCGTGTTTTAAAATTTTTTTAGCACTTTTTAAGCGGTCTTTGGCTTTTTCTGGTATTTTATCTCCGGCAGTCAGCCCGATTACTGCGGCACCATATTTTTTTACAATGGGCAATATTCTTTCTAATCTTTCCTCTTCCGCATTTACAGAGTTGACCAGTGCCTTCCCTGTATAATTTATCAAGCCTTGTTCCAGGGCGTCGGGATTCGAACTATCAATAACAAGGGGGATATCCACAACATTTTGAACTGCGGCAATGGCCTTTGCCATCATCGCCGGTTCGTCAATCATCGGAACTCCCACATTAACGTCCAGGGCGTCTGCTCCTGCTTCAAACTCTTTGCGGGCTTCTGAAACAATAAGATCGGTTCTTGTTTCTTTAATGGCCTCAGCAAAGTATTTTTTCCCAGTGGGATTGATTTTTTCCCCGATTTTAAAAAAAGGATAACCCGATCCGATATACGCGGTTCTAACCCTGCTTGTTATCCTGAGACAGGATGATTTGTTTTTTGCTTTTGGAACTTTGTTTTTTAAAATCTTAGAGATCAGCTTGATATATTCCGGAGTTGTTCCGCAACATCCGCCAATAATATTTGCGCCAGCCTGTACAAATTTTTTGGCGAATGACGCAACCTCATTTGCTGAAGCAGGGAAAATAGTTTTTCCACCTTTATTAACCGGTAAACCAGCGTTTGGTTGAACCGATATAAACTTATCCGTTGCTCTTGCCAATTTTTCTACAACCGGCAGCATATGTTCCGGACCGGTAGAACAGTTCGTTCCGATAATATCCACATTAAGTCCTTCCAAGACAACTGCGGCGGTTTCCGGGTCCGTTCCCGTATCAGTAAGCAGATCTTTGGTAAAGGTCATCATTGCCATTATTGGGACTTTCCCTACTTCTTTCGCGGCAATCACAGCGGCTTTCATTTCCTGCAGGTCAAACATGGTTTCAATGGAAATCAAGTCAATACCGGCGTCCACAAGTATCTTTATTTGTTCTTTAAAAATTGACACGGCATCTTTGAAAGGGAGTTCCCCGAATGGCTCAATGGTTGTTCCACAGGGGCCGATATCCCCGGCAATAAAGGATTTGCCTTTGGTTGCAACGCGAGCATTAGCAACCGCAGCCTTGTTAATTTTCTTTAAATTTTTATCCTCGCCAAACTCCCTGAGGCGGAGTCGTGAAGCACCGAACGTATTTGTTAATATAATGTTGCTGCCGGCCCTGACATATTCCGCGTGAACGGATTTAATAATATCCGGTTTTTCAATATTCCATAGATCCGGCGCATAACCCGACGGCAAATCTCTATCCTGCAGCAGAGCACCCATAGATCCATCAAGAATCAGGATTTTATTTTTTAATTGTTTTAGGATTTTTGACATAATGCCTTAGAATTTATCATAGAGCGGCCAGTGGCCGCAACCGAATTGGGCGGTAGCCCTTTTTGGCCGTCGCCCCCTTGCCATGCTATGGTTAAAAGTATTCGTTTGTATTTTGAAGCAATTTTTTAGCTTTCTTCTTTGCGAGTTCATTGGCAAGGCGTTGAGAGGGGAGAATATCGGATGGAGCGTCTGATACTTCTTTAAGAAGATTTTCAAAAAGTGTTTTATTTTGAGTTTGAATCGCGTAGGATTTCGCGTAAAGGACATGGGCCATTAGAAACTTTCTTTGAGTCATTTCCAGTGCTTTATTAAAATGGAATTGGGACTTTTCCGGTTTTCCTCCAAACATTGGAGGCATGCTTCCATATAATATTCCAAAATACAGATGCGCGCCGCTGAAATAATAGCCTTCGTTTAATTCCAATACTCTCTTCATCATTTTTTCTACTTTGGGAAGGGAGATGAGAGCTTCCGGAGAATTACGGTTCAGGTTTATCAAACTACCCCAACAGTACGCAGCCCAAAAAAGAATGGGAAGAGTCTGATTATTGATATTGCTTAATGTCTCTTTAAAAGAATCATCTTCTTTTAAAATTCGCAAGCCATAATTAAGGCCTCTCCTATAAAAAATTTGTGCTCTATCCCTGTTATCTTCCTCAATAAAACTAAAAGCGTAGGAACAAAATCCCTTTGTTACAAGCAAAAGAAGTTCAGGGTTTTTCGGATCACTTTTGATCATCCCTTCAAGCATTTTTAACTGGGAAGCTATAGCTTGTTCTGCGAAGTCAGGGTCTTCTTCTTCGTTTAGAGCTATGACTGTGTTTTTGAGAATAGAAATGGAAGATTGAACAGCAATACGGTCAGTGCTACATGATGTAAGGAAAAAGGCAATGAGGCACAAAGGCATTGCTAAAATTGTGGATTGCAGATTGGAGATTTTGGAGTGAGCTGATTTCTTATTTTTGAATTTTAGCCCATAATCTGAAATCTTGAATTCAAGTCTACGCAGAAACTCTTCTTTAGGCGAATCTGCAAAGCTAAATCTGGAATTCGAAAATTGGCGTGATTGAGTTTTTGCCACAAGAGTTTTTTTTTGCATTAAAACATGTTTTGAAGAATGGAAGAGCTAATGTTGAAGAAAAGAATCCACAAAATCAGTATAAAATTCTCCTTTGATAAAATTTTTATTTTTAAAAACTTTTCGATGAAATGGAATAGTAGTTTTTATTCCCTCCACCTGAAACTCACGTAAAGCCTGGTCCATTTTTCTGATGGCTTCTTCTCGATCTTTTCCATGAACAATCAGTTTGGCAATTAAAGAATCATAATATGGGAGGACCGTATAATCACAATATATAGCCGTGTCCACTCTTACACCAGGACCGCCGGGTAAATTCAACGCGGTAATTTTTCCGGAACTTGGGATGAATTTTTTTGGGTCTTCGGCATTTATACGGCATTCTATGCTATGACCATTAAAATGAATGTCGTCTTTTCTTAATAAAAGTTTCTGCCCCGCGGCAATTTTAATCTGTTCTTTTATCAGGTCTAAACCGGTTACCATTTCAGTTATCGGATGTTCCACTTGAATGCGAGTATTGACCTCAATAAAATAAAAATTCCCTGCAGGATCTACTAAAAATTCAACCGTACCTGCGGAAGTGTAATTTGCGGCCTTTGCCGCTTTAATAGCGGCTTCCCCCATTCTTTTTCGCAAAGAATCGCTAAGTGTGGCAGCAGGAGTTTCTTCTATCAGTTTCTGATGGCGACGTTGGATAGAACAGTCCCTCTCTCCCAGGTGGATAATATTTCCCTCAGTATCAGCCAGAATTTGGAATTCGATATGTTTTGGTTTTTGAATATATTTTTCTATGTAAAGATTGGATTCTCCGAAGGAGTTAAAAGCCTCTTTTTGAAGAGTGGAGAATGTCGCTTCGATTTTTTCTCCTTTTTTAACTATTCTCATTCCTCTTCCGCCACCTCCAAAGCATGATTTAATTATTACCGGATACCCAATTTCCTTGGCTATTTTCTTAGCTGCTTCAGGAGAATCTACCTGACCTTCTGTACCTTGGATAACGGGGACACCAGCGGCTTTCATAATTTCCTTGGCTCTTGATTTATTTCCAAGGGTTCGTATGTTTTTTGATGTGGGACCGATAAATTTAATCTTGCAGGAATGGCAAATCTCAGCAAAGTGTGGGTTTTCGGACAGAAAACCATAACCCGGATGAATGGCATCCGCACCTGTTATTTCAGCGGCACTGATAATAGCTGGAATTTGGAGATAACTCAGATGGCTTTCAGGCGGCCCAATGCAGACAGACTCATCCGAGAAACGAACATGAGGAGAGTTATCGTCAACTGTAGAATGTACAGAAACTGTTTTGATTCCCAGCTCCCTACAGGCCCTGATTGTTCTTAAAGCAATTTCACCACGGTTGGCTATTAAGATTTTTTGAAACATATTGATAATGATTACACAGCGTGACCAGTGCCACAACCAAATGGAGCTACCGCTCCGGTTAGCAAAAAAAAACACTATATTGCAAGATTGTAATACAGCGCAGGGTTGCCGCAATGAAAGAATAAGCAACATCATGCGAGAAGGCTTCGACAAGCTCAGCCTGACATGTCACCCTGAGCTTGTCGAAGGGTATTCAGGGCTATGTGGTTACATAAAAACTTTGTAAAAAAAATTACTATTATAAGTTTGTAGTAGAGATCAAAATCGTAAACCCTAAATCTTAAATTTCAAAGTGGTTCTATAAGGAAGAGAGGCTGTCCAAATTCCACGGGAGTGCCGTCTTCAACGAAGACCTTAATAATACGCCCTTTTCTATCAACCTCAATTTCATTCATTATTTTCATGGCTTCAATAATGCACAGGATTTGCCCCTTTTTAACAATATCACCTTCATTTACAAAAGGGCTTTTATTTGAACCGGGAGCTTGATAGAAAGTGCCAACTATAGGTGATTCAAATTTTATTAAACCTTCCATTCCCGCTTCATGAGCTTCTTCAGTTTTTCCAACCGCTGTATGCAAAGGCTTGGCAGGAGAGGACTGCGCAGAAGGGATTGTTTGAATGACTTCCGTTTCATGGCCCGATTTTTTTAAACGAACTCTAAAACCTGACTCTTCAACTTCCAGTTCAGATAATATTTTACTATCTTCAAAGATAGATATGAGTTTTTTGATTTCTTTAAAATTCATTTGTTAAAGAAAGAAATTGTTGATAAGACTGATTAGAGGTTCATGTTTTTTCATATATTCTATCAATATTTTTCAACCAGTTTTCTAAAGAGGAGATCATTTTATCTGAACCTCCTAATTTGCCATCTTTTTCCTCGCTTTGCTTTTTTAATTGAGGTGTTACCATTTCAAAGACATCTTTACTCTTCAAGATCTTCTCTTCATCTTCTTCTGCTGAAGTTAGAGCCCCCTTTTCTTCTTTTAAATTCTGTTCAAGCCTGTCTATTTGATTATGAACCAACACACAAGAGCTGGATTCAGCTTTGCCAGAAGGAACGAGGCAAACCAGTTTTTTTAATTCTGTCAATGCGCTCTTTTCATCTTTTTTCTCCAAATAATGCTGAACCAACGCTTTATGAGCCGCGTAATGATCTTGAGAGGCAAAAGCGACTTTTTTAAACATTTCCGCCGCTTTATCAACTTCACCATTTTCACGATAAAGTAAGGCTAAATAGTATTTTGCCGTTAAATAATTTGGATGGACCGAAAGACCCTTTTGGAGTGCATCGATGGCTTTTTCTAAGTTGCCTTTATGGTAAAAAATAGACGCCAAAGGTAAATAGAGAAAAGAATTGGGGTCTTTTTTTAAGATTTTGCTATAAACCCTCTCAAGGTAAGATAGATCATCTTCTTTTCTTTTCCTTTTAATATTAAACATTAACGGCCTAAATCCAATCTCTCCTGGATACTTTGGCGTTCCCTTTGAAAAACATACTTTATCAGAATCTCGGTATGAGACTGTTTCATATCACTGAATTTGATACAGCATATATGTTTATCTTTTCTAGAAGGGGCGGCTCCCTCAATAAATCTGAGGACTTCTGCCGGGGTATGCATTTTGTGGTTCTCGGGCGGAAGCGTAAAAGTGAATTTATCGTAAATCTCTCCTTCTTCAATAATTCTTTCCGTGTAAAAAGCCAACCCTCCGGCGCTGACATCCGCAGCTTCCTCCACGCCGCCTTCTTCGGACAAAACATACACCGGTTCGTTAAGAGAGGGCTTGATCCTCACAAATCGCCGGTGTTCTTCCTTTTTTATTTCTTGAGGCATCGCTATCTTAAAAGCTATAAAGTCCTCCTTTTCCATTCCAATATATTTACTTTCAAAACCAAAATGTTTCCCCTTAAAAATATAGCTGAACGTGAGTTTTCTCGAATTTTCAATTATGTCGTTTCCTTCTTCCGGTATCAAAGTGTCTATAAGGATCATCGGTTCTTCCCCCTTTTCAAGCCTGATTAACATGCTGGAATACCGTTCTGCGGGATCATCATCCAGATGAAGAGTAACAAAGCCGCTTTCTTTAATGATCTCTTCTAAATGGAACTCTATCTGGTGGGAATCAGTAATATCATCCGATATAATTGCTTTCGCTTCTGTTTTCTCAGGTATTACAGTTTTTTTAAAAAAATCAAATAAGCCCATATTTTTTAATGGAAAGCCCAGGTTTTTTTTTACAAATATACTTTGCGAACGTAAATATGTCAAGACTTCTCGGCAGATTGTCCGTTGATCATATTTTTCAATCTGTATTGCCTGGACTTCTGTCACAACCGATAAGAGACAGTATGCAATAGACAGTAAACAGCAGAAAAAATAACTGCCTTCTATGAGTTTTTTAGTCTTTACTGTGTGAAAAAACTTCCTAAAAAGAATATCTTATAGAGTGATCGGAAACTGGGCTACTTATTGTTAATGATCAGCTTATTTAAGTTTTCTTTAGCCAGTTGATAATCAGGGTTATTATCCAATGCTTTCTGGTAATAAATTTTTGCCAGATCAACGTCTCCCATAAAGTGATATGCAACACCTAAATTACCGAACGCCTCAACATAATGCTGATTTGCCTCAATGGCTCTTTTTAGTAATGTTACTGCTTCAGGATAGAGGCCTTCATTAATATAAATAACTCCCAGGTTGTTTAGTGCGAGAAAAAAGTCCGGATCGATATTTACGGCTTTTTGGTAATAAGTCCTGGCGTCTGCAGTATTGTTAAACAGTTCATAAATTCTACCCATATTATAGATAGCAAGGGGATGCTCCGGGTTGAGAGAAACAGCCTTTTTATATGTATTCAGCGCTTCTTGCAGTTGCTCCATTTTAACATAAATATTTCCCAGGCCTATAAAAGCGTAGTAAGAATCAGGACGTTTCAATTCAATAGCAGATTGGTACTTCAATATCGCTTCTTCCTGTCTTCCCTGAAGGTTATATAAGTTACCGAGGTTAACAAGTGTATGGCTATATTTTGGGTTCAGTTCTATGGTTCTTTTAAAAAATTTCTCCGCCTTATCAAACTCCTTTTGTTCGAATAATATTAGACCGACTTCATTATAGGGCCGAGCTTTTAAAGGGGATTTAATTAAAGCATCCGTCCAAATCCGTTCGTTATTTCTCCATGTAAAATTTCTATCAATCACATTTAAACAAAATAATAAAATTATTAACAGGGGCACAGAATACTCCGGGATAAAACCATATTGGCTAAAATTTAAGAAACTATTTTTTATTTTCTTTATTGCTGCCAGAAATATGGCCGCAAAGAAAATGCAAAGTCCTATAGAGGGCAGGTAAACACGGTGTTCTGAAACAAGCTCATTTAATGGGATGAAACTGGATGTGGGAGCCAGCGTGACAAAAAACCATAAAAGACCGAAAGACAGCCATCTTTTTTCATTTGGAATTTTTATAAAAAAGAATGTCAGGGAAAGAATTATTAAAAGAGAAATAGTGATTTGAGTAAATCCTAATGAATAAAAAACCGGGAAGTCCGGGTCAATATTTAAGTTATAGGGAAATAAAAACAACCGTAAGTAGTATAAAGGGACGGCATTAATTTGAGTCGCAAAATAGGCTAAAGAATTATATTTGTCCGCTCCGGGATCTGGAATATGTTTTGCGCCGTAGTAGATAGCAACAAAACCAGCAAGCATCAGAGATATTAATAAGGATTTGTTCTCTTTAATAAATTCGTTTGTTGGACGTTGAGCAGAATAAAAATAGTAATTTATTCCCATTAAAACAAATGGCAGTGTAGCAACATTTTGTTTAGAGAGCCAGCCAGCCAGCCATAAAGCATACTATTGCACCACTCAAAAACAAGACCGATAATAAATTTTTATTGCCTTTATGCAATTCTTTCCATTGGATAAAAAAGCAGATAGACAATAAATAAAAAAAAGCCAAAAAAATTGAAGCCCTACCGCTCAAATAACAGACTGTCTCTGTGTTTAACGGATGCAAAGAAAAGAGCAAGGCGGAAAAAAAAGGGAGGGAATATGTTTTTTCCCTACCTAAATGAAATACCATCCAGTAAATTAAGAATGATGTTCCCAGGTGAAAAGTAAAGTTAGTTACATGGTATCCGAGAGGTCTTAAATGTGAAATATAGTAGTTTGTTGCGTAGGAAATCCGGACAAGGGGGCGGGTGTTAATATTGGAAAAACTTGAAAAGACCCTTTTGATATGCTTGATATCAAAGTTTCGGTGAATAGTTATTGCGTCATCATAAACGAATTCATTTTGAAAATGATTGAAATAAATAATCAGGGCCAGCGTGCATATAATAAGAAAGTGCAATGCAACTTTTTTTCTATACATGCATGGGGAAAAACCATCCTTTATAAGGAGGAAGTTATTGAGTAAAAGTAATCTGAGCTGATGCTGAACCCGCACCTGTAGCTTCCGCTGAAATTGTTACTGTTACATCCACTGACAAATCTTGTGAATTTGTAGTTAAAAAGGAGGTTGCCACACCACTGCTGTTTGTATTTGGGGACGTATCAGACCAGCTTGCTGTAACTAAAGCATTGCTTGTCGTGGGTGTTGCCAGTGTAACCTCAAGTCCGGAAATTGTATTACCATTAACATCTGTGACTGTAAAAGTAATTTCTGTGGATTCTGTGGCAGTAGTAGAAGCATCTGCAACATCACCGGTTCCTGTAATAGCGATGGTACCTTGCCCGAACGTCACTGTAGTACTGTCCGATAAAGTGCCTATGTAGCGCGAACGGTTGCTACTCCGGCTGTAGAACTTAACAATGTAACTTCTGCCTTTCCAGCAGAGTTTAAATTCGCAGATGCAGCGCTTAATGTTCCAAGAGTTGTTGTAAAGCTGACAGTGCCGGATTGGTTACCGGTTACCGTGGCTGTTATAACAGAAGTAGAAGAACCATCCGCTGCCACAGTAGAGGGACTTCGAGATAATGTTAAAGTGTTACCGGATGGGGAAGTTGGGATGTTCTCCCCTTTTGTGCCTTCACATCCTGAAATCTGAATTATGGAGAAAAGCAATAATGCATAAAGTAATCCAAAGACCGCCTGAAATCTTTTATTTTTCATTTTAAGTCTTTCCTCACCGGTTATTTTTTTAAGACCTTTATTAGCTTGTTAATGCTTTCAAACTTTTAAGCATTATTTCATCCGGAATATCGTCTCTGATTACAACAGAACCGGGTTTTTTTATTAAAATAAGTTTAACCTTATCATTTTTTACCTTTTTATCATAGTATAAAGCCGACAGGATTTTCTCCGGGCTGATTTCCGGTAGCTGCGTGGGTAAATCAAAAGATTCTATAAGCGCCTTTATTCTTTCAACATCTTTTTTATCGCACAGCCCCACTTCATGAGAGATAAAAGCCGCAGCGACCATTCCAATAGCCACAGCCTCTCCATGTTTGTATTTCTCATACCCGGTCAGACTTTCCAACGCGTGACCGATAGTATGTCCGTAGTTTAAAACCGAGCGAAGCCCTTTTTCCAGCTCGTCTTTTGAAACAATAGAAGCCTTGATTTTACATGAGGCTTCAATAATATACTGTAATGTATTAAAATTTAAGTTTTTAATATCTTCTCCGCGGCTTTCCAGAAAGTTAAACAGCATTTCATCCGCAATGATCCCATATTTTATTATTTCCGCCATACCACATCGAAATTCAATTTCTGGTAATGTTTTCAGTGCGTTCAGGTCTATAAATACCCCTGCAGGTTGATAGAAAGCGCCGATCATATTCTTTCCTAAAGAGTGATTGACAGCGGTTTTCCCACCAACACTGCTGTCTACCTGGGCGAGCAAGGAAGTCGGTATTTGAATATAAGGAACTCCTCTTCTATATGTTGCCGCGACAAAACCGGTAAGGTCTCCAAGAACCCCACCACCCAGGGCTATTAAAGGGGAGTATCTATCATGTTTTCCGGCAAGCAGTCGGTCATAGATTTTTTCCGCTTCCCGCATATTTTTGTATTTTTCCCCGTCCTGGACTTCTATAACTTCAATCTCAAAGCCATTCTTTTTTAGATTTAAAATGATTCTTTCACCATAAAGCTTTATAAGGTCTGAATTAGAAATAAGCACTGCTTTATGAGAAAAATGAAACTGTTTAATTCGCTCACCGATTGTGTCCAGTGTATTCAATCCGATATGGATGTTGTAGCTTCGTTCGCCTAATTCTACCCTGACAACTTTTTCATTCACACTGATTGCTCATTGTTCGATTCTGCCAGCCTGTTATTCTCTTATGATGCCTTATATCATGTTCAATTACCGATGACTAACAACCACTGACAGACATCTTTATGCATTTACGTTAATTCTTATATTTGTTTGAATATCTTCCACAGAAACAGTTACTGTGGCAGGTGTAGTAACTAAAACTGAAAAAAATGCCTGGCCATTAGAGTCCGTTGTAGCGGTTGCAGCGTCAAGCGCACCCCCCGAACCACTCACCGCATTAACGGTTTCACCCGCAGCAGGAGAACCGGTACTATCAAAAGTGAGTGTCACCGTAATAATAGAGGAACCTCCAGAATCAACGCTTGACGGATTCGCTTCCACATTCATTACAATATTGCTTGGTGAACTGGGGCCGGAAGAATTACTTATTGAATCTGCGGTTCCGCATCCTGTTAAAATCAGAATTAATATAAAATAATTTGACCTACCCTAAATCTTAGTACCACCCTTAGAGTTATGATTTTCTATGCCGT
>CAYMVZ010000002.1:0-60619 GCA_964394335.1 uncultured Nitrospinota bacterium
ATGGATTTAGGTTTTTAATGCCCCGTGCGGAAGCACGGGGTTCTTTACTTTTTTTAGTTCTTCAATAGAGTCCTTCATTTTTTCCAATTTTATTCTTTGACCCATGAAAAGGAAATAGAGAAAAGTAAAAGCTGTTAAGGAAACCATAAGAGTTATTATCATAGAAGGTTCCAAGCCGGATCCCACTTTTTCCATTGTAAGCATCTTGGGTAGTGGATGAAAAGTCCTCCACCACAAGACGGAAAAGTGAATGATTGGAATATCCAGAAATCCTACAATTCCCAGGACGGCAGCATAGCGGGCTCCTTGTGAGCCGGGACCCGCTTGAGACTTTATCATAAGGTACGCCACATAGATCATCCACAAAATCAACGTGGAAGTTAAGCGAGCATCCCACACCCACCATGCGCCCCATATCGGTTTTGCCCAGATAGGACCTGTAAGTAGAACGAGGGAACAAAAAACAACACCAATCTCAGCTGAAGAGTGGGCAATAATATCCCACTCTCTTTCTTTTTTCCATAGAAATAATATAGAAGCGATAAAGACAATAAAAAAGGCAAAAAAAGCAATCCAGGCTGAAGGGACATGAAAATACATGATACGCTGGACAATGCCTTCATGTTTAACTGTTGGCGCATAAAGAAATATACAAAAAAGCGCCGCGCTAACAGCTATAAAGGTTAACCAGCTAAAAATACTATATGAAGGCTCTTCATTTTTCATTTATTTACCGACGCTTGATATGTTTTCTTTAAGAGATTCTATCTCTTTGCATAGCCTGGCATTTTTGCGTACAAGGTTATAAATATAGGAAAACAGAGCAATCCAGAATATTATATTCGCGGCGAAAAGATAGCCTATGTTATTCATAAAAAAATCCTTGAAGAATTATCAGTTAACAATTCTCAATGTTAATTGCCAATTGTTAATTGTTTATCTCTCCCTACTCTTCTATGATGTATTCAAAAACTATAAAAGAAGCGATTAAAAATATAATATCAAATACCATAAGCAGTTTCAACCATGTTGATACTGACTCTAAAGATCTACCGTGCAGTAAAGCCCCGGTAGCTTTTACAGACGCAATGACAACCGGAACAATTAACGGGTACAAAAGGATAGGAAGCATAATTTCCCTTGTTTTAAATGAAGCAGACATGGCAGACATCAGGGTTCCAAGAGCTACAAATCCAAGCGTACCCATAAAGGTGATCAAGCATATTTCTTTTATGAATTGAAATGAAAGATTAAAAAAAACAACAAAGACAGGAAAGAGAAATATTTCCATGATTGTCATAAAGATAAAATTGCCAATCATTTTGCCTAAGTAAATAGCGCTTCGATCCACAGGCGTAACCATCATCCCTAACAGACAATCATTTTCCTTTTCATTTAGAAAAGAACGGTTTAAACCAATTGTCCCAGCAAAGATAAACGCCACCCATAAAATTCCTGGGGCAATATCCAGGTTTTTTACCTTGCTAAGGTCAATTGAGAAAGTAAAAATTATTAATATCAGAACAGCAAGCAAAAACATTGAGCTAAACATTTCCCTTGTTCTGAATTCAGACAAAATGTCTTTCCAAATAATAGTACTAATATCTTTAAAGTATTTTTTCATAAATCTATTTCCGCTTTTCTACACAACCAAAGTAGATTTGTTCAAACTCTTCCGAAATGATCTCAGGTACGGGTTTTTGAAAAACTATTTTTCCGAAAGCCATAATAATAACTTGATCGCTAACTTCTAAACCCTGTTTTAAATTGTGAGTGGTCATAATTATTGTGTTTTGAGCTGTATGTAATTTTTTAAGTATGCCTGTTAAAATCTTTGTAGCATGTTGATCAAGGCCTGTATAAGGTTCGTCCAGAAAAATAATAGACGGTTTATTCAACATGGCTCTTGCAATAGCAAGCCGTTGCTGCATACCTCTTGAAAAGGTACGCACCGGATCCCTGCGCCTTTGAAACAAGTCCACTTCATTTAATAATTCTTCGATACGGGTATCCAGGTTGGATAAACCATGCAGTTTTCCATAAAACTTGAGGTTTTCATAAGGAGTGAGATTATTATAAGAAAACGTATTGTGGGAAATTAACCCGATTTTGCTTCGAATAGCATCTCCGCTTTTAGATATATCATTTCCATATATAATTGCTTTTCCAGAGGAAGGATAAATCAAATTGGAGAGGATTTTGATTAGTGTAGTTTTACCAGCTCCGTTAGGTCCAAAAATCGTGAGAAAATCGCCCACTGGTACTTTTAAACTTATTCCATTCAGTGCGTCGATATGGCCAAATGAACGTTTCAGATTTTCTGTTTCTATCGCCCATTTGTTCTCCATTGTACAACCATTTTAAAAAGTGATTATAAGAAGCAATTGATTAAAGCACACAGGAATTAGAGCAAGTGCGAAAATTTCAAAACATTTGTTTTGTAATGTAAATGCCCAGGGGCAAGCCCGTGGTACGAATTTTCCCGATCTTCGCTTGGCGCCCTTTTGGCGATTTTACATTCACCCACGCCTAAAGGCTTGGAACACTGTCCTTCGGGTTAATTAGAATTTGTTTATATTTGAGAGTTGAGGTTTAGAATTTATATGTTATTTGGAGCTTGTCATTTGAGATTTATCTCTATTTTTTACTGCGCCACTATCGCTTGCTCTGTCTTTGTTTTTCCCATACAAGCAATACAGGACTGGCAATGAATATGGATGAATATGTGCCCACAAAAACACCAATCATAAGAGCAAACGAAAAATCATGGATAACCTCTCCCCCCAAGAAGAATAATGCCAAAACCACAATAAGCGTCGTCAATGAAGTCAATATTGTTCTGCTTAAGGTCTGATTTATACTAAAATTGATAATATGTTCGAAGTTTTTCTTTCTTATCTTTCTCAGGTTTTCTCTAATTCTGTCAAATACCACTATTGTATCGTTTAAAGAATATCCAATGATTGTTAAAAAAGCAGCTACAATGGGAAGGGAAAATTCCTTATCAAATAACAAAAAAAATGTGGTAGTAACCAGGATGTCATGAATAAGCGCGATAATGGCAGCAACGGCAAAGCGAAACTCAAAACGCCAGGATATGTAAATAATAATCCCGATCAAAGCATAAAAAATGGACAAAATAGCCTGCTCTCTTAAATCACGACCGACTTTTGGGCCTACCATTTCCACACGAACGACCTCGAAACTGTCCTGAGCAAAATCTTTTTCAAGCTGATTTTTAACAGTTACATTCAAGTCTTCCAAAGCTTCCGAAAACCGCTCTGTATTGATCAGAATATCTTTATCGGATCCAAATTGCTGAATGCTGCTGCTTCCCATACCTAATTGATGGAATGATGATCGAATTTTATCAATAGAGACTTTTTCTTTAAACTGAAGCTGGATTAAAGTGCCACCGGAAAAATCAATGCCAAGGTTCAAACCACCTTTAACGATAAACAAAACAATACCGATTGTTATAAAAAAAAGAGATAAAAACATAGCCCCCCTTTTTTTACCAATAAAATCAATCGAGATGTCACTTTTTAAAATTTCCATGTTGTATTCATTTGAATTTATTTGTTATACACATTCAGAATAGGAGGGTTAATATACCAGAAAATGTGTGGAGGTTAAAGAAAATATTATGAGATGGGGGCTCTCTTTATCCTGAACAACGCAATGAAGGGAAAAGCAAAAATGCGCTCTTACAGAAATTGTTATAGTAATTAATGCTTTCGAAGCATTTCTGTGGCAAAATCACTACGGGCAATACTTTGTGAGGCTGAAGCAATTATTTCGCCTGTCTTTATGTTGATAGAATTTACGTTGAGGTCCAGATTTGTACCAATGTCAATTATCCTGCCAGCAATTATGGCTTCAATCTCAAGAGCTTCTCCCAGTTCTTTTAAGGCAGAAACTTCAAAATTATTGAATTCAATATCGAACCTGTTCATTGCATCCAGCAAATCTCTTCTTGGAGTTAGCCTGAAATATTTATTTTTAGAAATTTCATTTGCTATTTTCAAACTGATGTACCGACCTAAGTCAGAGACTTTGCCTGTACGATCTACTAAATCCAAAACTGCAATTTTATTGATTACAAAATCTGAACTTTCTTCATCTATTTCTATTTGGTCTATCAACTGATTTACTAAAAGGTGGGTCTTTTTTTCGTAGTAGCGTGTATTTGTTTTTGAATCGAATATTCTTTTTAAACTATGAGAAAACGAGGGAAAAGTGCCGCAGCCTGATAACAATAGAACAGATATCCACAAAATAAATATTTTTTTCATTTTTACATTGCCTTAAAATGCTTAGCGAGCGTTAGCGAGCTAACATACATAAAAATCATTCTCTACATTTAAAGATTTCCTGCGGTCTTACTGCAGGAAGCTTCAATTTAAAGGCACATTTTTGGGGATTTGTTTGTCAGCAATTTCAGCAATTGGAGTTTTTTCAGCAGGGAGTTTTTCTTTATGTTTTACAACAGTTTTAAAGGGATTCCTTACCAGAGCTGCTTTTAGTACTTCGTCCATATTTTGTACTAAAGTTATTTTAAGAGCCTTTTTTATTTTTACTGGAATTTCTTCGAGGTCTTTTTTATTTTCCATTGGAATAATAACATTAGATATTTTACCCCTGTGTGCCGCAAGTAACTTCTCTTTTAACCCACCAATGGGGAGGACTCTGCCCTGTAAAGTTATCTCTCCGGTCATAGCTAAATCATTTTTTACCGGAATCATGGTTAAGGCAGAAACTATGGCTGTTGCCATGGTAATGCCGGCAGAGGGTCCATCTTTTGGGATAGCTCCTTCCGGGATATGAATATGTATATCATTTTTTTGATAAAAACTTTTGGGGAGATTAAGTTCCTTGGCTTTAGAGCGGACATAGCTCAATGCTGCCTGTGCAGATTCCTGCATGACATCTCCCAGCTTTCCTGTAAAAGTGGGCTTCCCTTTCCCTGCAACTATGAGAACTTCAGTGATCAGCAACTCTCCTCCCACCTCGGTCCACGCTAAACCTGTGGCCAGGCCGATTTTATTTGTTTTTTCTTTTTTTCCATATCGAAATTTTTGAACTCCTAAAAAGCTTTCCAATTTTTTTGAGTTGACGATTGATTTGATTGATTCCCCTTTTGTAGCCACTTTTTTTGCTATTTTACGGCATATTGTTGCTATCTCCCGTTCAAGGTTTCTGACTCCTGCTTCTTTGGTATAATGTTGAATGATTTTTCTTATAGCATTTCTTAAAAATTTGATATTCTTATCTTTAAGACCATGCTCTGGTATTTTTTTTGGGATCAGAAACTGTTCTGCTATCTTTGTTTTTTCGTCTTCTGTATATCCGGAAATTTTCAATACTTCCATCCTATCCTGTAATGGTTGCGGAATGGGATGAAGGAGATTTGCAGTTGTAATGAACAAGACTTCAGACAGGTCATAATCTACTTCAAGATAATGATCGTTAAAATTGCAGTTTTGTTCCGGGTCAAGAACCTCAAGCAATGCGGAAGATGGGTCGCCTCTAAAGTCGGTACTCATTTTATCTACTTCATCCAGCATAAAAACCGGATTTTTAGTTCCTGCTTTTTTCATCGACTGGATAATTTTTCCAGGCAAGGCGCCAATATAAGTTCTTCTATGCCCCCTGATTTCTGCCTCATCTCTAACACCTCCTAAAGAAACCCTTACGAATTTCCGTCCAAGTGCGTGAGCAATAGACTTGCCTAAAGAGGTCTTTCCCACTCCAGGTGGCCCAACAAAACAAAGTATGGGGCCCTTCATTTTGTCTACCAATTTTCTGACTGAAAGGTATTCCAATATCCGTTCTTTGATTTTCTGCAAACCATAATGGTCTTCATCGAGTATTTTTGATGCCTGGCTAATATCAATTTTATCTCCTGTTCCTGGTTTCCAGGGGATATCGATCAACCAGTCAACATAATTTCTAACTACAGTTCCCTCCGCAGACATGGGCGGCATTAATTCTAACCTTTTCAGTTCTTTTTGGGCTTTTTCATATACCTCTTTTGGCATTCCTGCTTTTTTTATTTTGTCAGTAAGCTCCTGGATTTCTGATTTTTCATCACCTTTTCCCAATTCTTTCTGGAGGGCTCTGATTTGCTCAGATAGGTAGTATTCTTTCTGGCTTTTTTCCATTTGCCGTTTGACTCTGTTTCTGACTTTCTTTTCAATTCTTAAAATTTCAAGCTCATTGAGCATAAAATCAATGAGTTTATCCAACCGGTCCTTTGGGTTTATCGTTTCTAATAGCTCTTGCTTTTCAGATGTTTTCAAATCTAATTGTGCTGCTAAAGTATCTGAAAAAATATCAGGTTCAGAAACAGTATTTAGAGTTTTTACTACTTCTAAAGGAACACGTTGATTAAGTTTTGAATATTGCTCAAAAATCGAATTTGCGCTACGCATCAGCGCGGCAGCTTGAACAGAATTTTCTCGCTCGGTTTCCAGCGGAATTGCGGTTACTTCAAAGAATGCAGAATTTTCAAGAAATGACTCAATCTTTGCTCGCTGGATTCCCTCAATTAAAACTTTTACAGTCCCATCTGATTGCTTTAGAATCTGAAGAATATTGGCGGTTGTGCCGATCTCATGAATTTCTTCAGGGAGCGGATCATTTTTTTTGGCCTTTTTTTGAGCTGCGAGGAGTATTTTCCTATCAACAGCCATGGCGTGATCCAACGCCTTTATAGAGCATTCCCTCCCGACAAAAAGGGGAATAATCATATGAGGAAATACAACAATATCTCTAAGGGGTAGGAGAGGGAGAGTCATTTCTTTAGTTTTTTTTTGTTCTTTTTTTTTCATAGTTTTTTATGCGTTAAGCGGTTTTAACTTCTTTTTTTTCATACAATAACATAGGGGATTCTTTTTTCGTAACAACTTTTTCATTAACCACACATTCTATAATTTCAGGTTGTGATGGAATTTCATACATGATATCCAGCATAATTTCTTCCATAATTGATCGCAACCCTCGAGCACCTGTTTTTCTTTTTATGGCCATTTTAGCAATAGCTTTTAAAGCATCTTCGGTAAATTTAAGTTTCACATTATCTAAATCGAAGAATTTTTGATATTGTTTTACCAAAGCATTTTTTGGTTTAGTTAAAATATCAAACAAAGCCTTTTGATCAAGGTCATCAAGAGAGGAAACCACCGGTAATCGCCCAATAAATTCCGGGATAAGCCCATATTTTAAAAGGTCTTCAGGGGAAACATCGGGTAATATTTCACCAATATTCTTTTCTTCTCTGGTTTTAATTATAGCGCCGAAACCAACACTCCTTTTACCAATACGATTCTCTATAATCTTATCCAACCCTACAAAAGCTCCTCCACATATAAAAAGAATATTAGTTGTATCAACCTGTAGAAAATCCTGATGTGGGTGTTTTCTGCCCCCCTGTGGAGGAACAGAGGCTATAGTACCTTCTATAATTTTTAAAAGTGCGTGTTGTACTCCTTCACCAGATACATCTCTTGTGATAGAAGGGTTCTCAGATTTTCGACTAATTTTATCGATTTCATCAATATAAATTATTCCCCGTTCCGCTTTTTCTACATTGTAGTCAGAATTCTGGAGGAGCTTCAGGATGATATTTTCCACATCTTCACCAACATACCCGGCTTCGGTTAAGGTGGTTGCGTCTACAATTGTGAATGGAACGTCCAGTATTCTTGACAGGGTTTGTGCTAAAAATGTTTTGCCCGAACCCGTAGGTCCAACAAGCAGAATATTGCTTTTATGGAGTTCTATGTCATCAGTATCTAACGGAGCATCAATTCTTTTATAATGATTATGAACTGCTACTGAAAGGACTCTTTTGGAAGATTCCTGACCAATGACATACTGATCTAAAATTTTTTTGATCTCTTTAGGTTTCGGCAGACGTTGAAGCTCGGCGCTTTTTTCCTGAGTCCACTCCTCCACCATGATTTCATTACATAACTCAATACATTCGTCACAGATATATACGGTTGGTCCTGCAATTAGCTTTCTTACTTCTTCAGGACCCTTTCCACAAAAAGAACACCTCAACGATCCATCAGAGCCAGAACCAGAGCTACATTTTCTAATCATTTTTTTACCTCCTTGCTGCTTGATGTTTTGGACATAGCATCTCTCGAAGAGATAACTTCATCCACAATTCCGTATTTTTTGGCATCCTCTCCAGACATAAAAAAATCTCTATCCGTATCAGCTCTAACTTTTTCCAAAGGTTTTCCCGTATGTTTAGATAATATTTTATCAAGAGTATCACGCATTCTTAGAATTTCCTTGGCATGGATGTCTATATCAGCGCTTTGACCCTGAAAGCCTCCGGAAGGTTGATGAATCATAATTCGCGAGTTAGTTAGCGCAAATCGCTTCCCTTTTGTCCCGGCTGCAAGCAATAAAGCTCCCATGCTGGATGCTTGACCTATACATATAGTCTGAATATCCGGTTTGACATATAACATTGTGTCATAAACAGCCATTCCGGACGTTACAATGCCACCCGGAGAGTTTATATAAATATAAATATCCTGTCCCGGTTCTTCGGCTTCCAAAAATAATAATTGGGCAATTATTAAATTTGCTATATGGTCATCGACCGCGGATCCAAGAAAAATAATCCGGTCTTTCAGCAGTCTGGAATAAATATCATAGGCACGTTCGCCACGACTTGTTTGCTCAACAACCATTGGTATTAAAGTCATTGTCTAATTTTCCCCCTTAAAAATAATTTTAGCTTGATTATGACGCAGTATCAAGTTCATTCCTATCAACTTCAACTTCCTTTATTGTTAGTTTGGACAGTATAAAATCCATGGTTTTTTTTCTTTTAAGTTCATTCAAAAAGTTATTGTATGAATCATCCTTTTGCATGGAGACTCTTAACTTTTCTTTTGCCATTTTTTTCTCGGCCGCAAATTTTTCCAATTCACTGTCAATTTGATTTTGATC
Organism: uncultured Nitrospinota bacterium; assembly: GCA_964394335.1. Lineage (GTDB taxonomy): Bacteria > Nitrospinota > Nitrospinia > CAJXCL01 > CAJXCL01 > CAJXCL01. The sequence goes on from CAYMVZ010000002.1 coordinate 8,977, forward strand.
AATTTCAATTTTTTCACTTTCTGAAATTTTTTGTCGAATCAACTCCCCCTTGATAACTCTCACTGCATCCTCACTAAAATTCTCTCTGTCAATTTTCATACTGTCATCTTTCATTCCTCGAAGCCGCATTTTATTTTTAAAATCTTCAACCATGAAATTGATCTGATCTTCAATAAGAATTTGAGGGATTTCAAGAGGATTCATTTCAATTAATTTATTTATAACATCCAGATAGAGAGCAGTCTCAGACATCGCTTTTCCTCTTTTCTCCTGATGCTGCCGAACTTCCTCCCTTAACTCCGCTACAGTCTTCTCTTTTCCCATCTCATCTTTTATAAACTGATCGGTAATTTCAGGAAGTTTCTTGATTTTAATTTCGTTGACCCTGACTTTAAAAAGCACCTCTTTATCGGCTAGATCTTTGTTGGGATGGCTGGCTGGGTAAGTTACTGTAAACTCCTTTTCCTCATTTTTATTCAAACCGATAAAGCCTTTTTCAAAATCCTCTAATAAATTGTTTGCCCCTATTATAAGGGGATAATTTTTTGTTTCTTCCTTCTGGGTAGCGGAACCATCGACAAAACCTTTGAAATCAACGACAACAAGATCACCTTCCTTCGCTGGGCGGTTGGTTATCTCTTCAAAAGCAGCATATCGATCCTTTATATATTCAAACTCTTTATCTATATCTTCATCAGTAATTTTTGCGATCTTTTTTGTAAATTCCAATCCTTCATATTTTTTTATTTCAAAAGGAGGAATAATTTCTATGGTAGCCGAAAAAGTTATCGGTGAATTTTCTTCATGTTTAATATTTTCAAGCTTTGGAGAACCGACCGGTTTCAGATCTTTTTCTTCCACAGCTTTATAGTATGATTCCGGAATAATCTTATTAAGCACATCACCTTTAACACGATCGTGGTATAATTTTTTAAGGTAGCTTTTTGGTATTTTCCCTTTTCTAAAACCGGGAACTTTCACTTTTTTACCAAGTTCACGGTAAGCATCTTCCTCTTCCTGCGAAAATATTTCCAAAGGAATTTCTATCTTCAACTGCTTCGTGCAGGGGCCAATTTCCTTAATATCGATTTTCATTGTGTCTCTTAAAAAAATTTCACTGCGAGAGGGGGGAGTCGAACCCCCACGGTTTCCCACTGGGTCCTAAACCCAGCGCGTCTACCAGTTCCGCCACCCTCGCTACGTAGGGGTCTTTTAGTAAATATTTTGTTTAAAATGATTTCTCAAGATCAATTGTCAGTTGCGTACTTTAAAAGTTAATTTTACTTTTATCATTTTTATATTACATTGTCAATTGACCGAATTTATCGACCTCTTGCAATTTCTTCATAGAATTGATAAATTAAAATTTTATTTCATTTGAAAATATTTATTGGATAGAAATGTTATTTTTTTGCCAAATAAATGATGCAAAAAAATCAGGGCTTCTTTTTTTCATTTCTTTTACTTTAATTTCCTTTCTTACAGCCTCATGTGCCTTTAACAAGTCAAGAATTATAAAACAAACATTTAAAAAAGGAAAACTGGTAGTAAGAATTGTTGAAAAAGACATGGATGCTCATTACCTTTCAAAAAAGAAATTGGAGCATCCTCACACTTTTACAGAGGCAAAAATCTTTGATAACTTAACATCTCTTAAGTATAAAAGACTTGCTTTATTCAGCAGAGAAGAAAACGTTTTTGACAAAAAATTTGCTGAAGAGATCAGTCCTCTTTTAGTAAATGCCTTCAAAAGAGCGAGTAAAAATGATTTTATTGAAGTTGATGCCAGGTCTCCTAAAGGCCGCATTTTAGGGGATGTTTTTATTTTTAAAAGAAAACTTAATTGGAAATTCAAAATTATTAATGGCGCTTCCTATGAAAGACGGAATTCAAAGGATTACCTCGACGGATGGAAAATTGTTCTCCAAAAAGGGCAAAAATATTATGGTGAGAAGGAGCTATTTGGTGTCAGGGTAGCAAAAAACTGGATTATTTATCCGGTTGATAAAACATGGCCTAATGTTAGCCTTTCCAATAAAGGCGATCAAAAAGTAGATACCTATAAAGAATTAAATGATGAATCAGACACGGATTTTTTAGAAACTCTTCCAAAAGAGCAGTCGAAAAAAGGCGCTTCTTCAACTCAGCAGAAAAAAATTGAAGCCAAATTCCTTCGCTTGAAAAAACTTATGCAAAAAGGACTCATTACTAAAGAAGAATATAAAGCCAAAAAACAAGAGCTGCTGGGAAAATATTTTTAACTTGCAACCATTCTATGCTTATTCTAAGTGCTATATTCTTACGAAGAGATTAAAATTCAAAACATTAATTTGGCTAAAAGACCTTTCAGCTTTTCTTTCCCTGAATTTGATCAAAAACTATTTGATTCCATTTCAAACATTGGCCTTGCAAACCCACCAATAATTTTACCTGCTTGCGTTCATCGCACAGATAGACAAAAAAAAAATACTAATAAGTATTATGTTGTCTCAGGGATCAGAAGGGTCCTGGCCTGTAAAAAATTGGGAATAAAGGCCCTGCCATGCTCCATTATCAAAGAAAATACATTGGATTGCGAAAAATTTATTCTTTTAAGCCTTAAAATCAACCTTTCAAGCAGGGAGTTAAATGATATTGAAAAGGCTCATCTTTTTAAACTGCTTAATGAAACAGGCATATGCCGGGAAAAAATAATAAGAACATATATGCCTTATCTCAACCTGGAAAAGAGCAGAAAAATCTATGAAGATATTATGAGTCTTAATTCACTAGATACTATAAGCAAGATGAGGGTTATCGAATGGAATCTTCCTTTAAAAATTTCTGCAGTATTAGCAAGGTATCAGAAATCTGATAGAGCTGCTGTAATGAAAATGGCAGAAATATTAATGCCAGGCATAAACCGTTTGAAGGAAATTATCATGTATTTAGAAGAAATTGCTTTAATACAAAAGTGTTCCATATCAGATCTTATTAAGAAATATCTCGTAAACATGGTTAAAAATTCTACAATATGCAGAAAAGAACGAACAGAAATGGTAAGGCAAAAATTAAAGGGGCTAAGATATCCGCAACTGGCAAAAATGGAAAGGGAATGGAATGAATTCATAAAAGAACTTCATTTACCACAGGATATAAAAATCATTCCACCCCTTTCTTTTGAAGGAAAAAAGATAAAACTGGAAGTTTCATTTTCTAATAAAGATACTTTGTCCCGTTCCCTGTCCAAATTTAATGAGACTTTAATGTCCGGCTCATTAGTGGAACTGATAAATTTAGTTAACACAAAATAATGAAACTCTCTGTTATAATCCCAGTTTATAACGAAAAAGCAACTCTTGAGGAAATTCTGAGACGCGTTCAAGCTACTCCAATCAAAAAAGAAATAATTATCGTGGATGACGGCTCAACGGATGGCACGAGCAAACTGTTAGAAAACATAGCAAAGACTCCATATAATAGTATTCACGTAATCCACCATGAAACGAATAAAGGCAAAGGGGCTGCTATTATTCATGGAATGGAAGAAGTTAAAGGAGATTTAACTATAATTCAAGATGCGGATATGGAATATGACCCCAACGATTATGAAGCCCTTCTTGAGCTGTTTAAAAATGATCACGTTCAAGTAGTTTATGGTTCAAGAAATTTAAAAAAAAATGACCGTTCTTCTTTTGCTTTCTATTGGGGAGGCCGGTTTTTGAGCTGGATTACTAATATTCTATATGGTTCTAATGTAACCGATGAAGCTACCGGTTATAAAGTTTTCAGAACATCTTTGTTAAAAGGTTTGGATTTAAAAAGTACTGGATTTGATTTTTGTCCTGAAGTTACTGCCAAAATTCTACGGCGCAAAATCAAAATTTATGAAGTTCATATTTCTTACAACCCGAGACTCTGGCATGAAGGAAAGAAGATCAGGTGGATTGACGGCTTAATAACTATTTGGGTTTTGGTCAAATACCGCTTTCAACGTTTCTAAAAAAGCTCTCTGTATTGCTAACCGGCACATCTCGTTTTTTTAACAAAGTTTTGCTGGGCAACGGGTGAAGCCCTTTTTGTTGCGGTAACTTGCCGCGCAGTGTATTTTAAAGATTCTTATGTGGGGAACCTCCCCTTAATCCCCCTCCTAGCAGGGAGGGAAAACGGGGTGGTTAATAAAAAAAGTTTTCCACATAATGATAAGCAATCACAATTTTTCTGGCCTCAATACGCCGCAATAGCGACATGACGACTGCCATGACTTTAATTAAAGATAGGCGTCAGGTAATTTTTCTAATTTTCCTGTTTTTTGTAGCATTTAGTATCAGAATTATCTACCTATCAGAATTCCATTACAAAAATCCTTTTTTCGACATTATTCCATCAGCTTTCGATCACTCTAATTTTGATCAAGGAGCGATGAATTTCTCCAAAGGTGATCTCTTAGCTCGAAGTGCAAATAATAGTTTTGCTCCTTTATATAAATATTTTTTAGGAATAATATACCTGTTTTTCGGCAGAAACTTTGATGTTATTTACTTAATACAGTTTGCCATGGGGTCTCTCTCCGCAATATTGATCTATTTAATTACAAAAGATCTCTTTGGTTTTCGCGCCGGTGTAATAGCTTTTACGGGTTTTGCCTTTTACTCTCCTCAAATTATTTACGAAGGTATAATTCTAAGGGCTGCGTTTATATCTTTCTTTGGAGTCTTATCATTTTATCTTTTATCCCGTTTAAATTATTCTTTAAGTCCAGCCAATTTAATAATTTCAGCTCTATCCCTTTCATTATTCATCCAGGGGAGACCGAATGTAATTTTCTGTCTCCCCTTTGTATTCGTCTTTTTGCATAAAATCTTTCACTCTCTAAAACCAGATAAAAGAATTATATACTGGCTTACATTTAACGGCGCCCTCTTTTTATCATTTATACCTCTGCTTATCCAATGTTACCTGGTCCATGGTAAGTTTGTTTTTTTTGATGCCAGTGGACCTTTTGCTTTAATTTCCGGAAATCTTACCTCTTACTCAGGGGTGGGTCATGATGTTGCTCTCTTTGAAGATTATAGAAGTAAAAATGCATCAGGCTTCCTGCCAAATATACATCTATTATTTCAAGAAATTTCAGAAGACTTATTAGGGTTTATAAAACTTTATCTTCGCAAACTATATTATTTTTTCAACGATTATGAAGCACCAACAAATATTTCGATCTATCTTTACCGAAAATTATCAAATACTTTACCGCTGTTATTAGGGCATTTTTCTTTATACTCTTCATTGGGGCTCATGGGAATATTGTTGGCAATTAAAAATAATAAACAGACCTTTCTATTATATTCTTATATCATTTCACTATCTCTATCTATAATTATTTTCTATAATACGGCAAGATTTCGTATACCGGTGGTGCCGTACTTTATTATTTTCAGTTCATATACTATCCACTTAATTATTTCCTGGATATCTCAGAAGAAATTCAAGAATGCTGTTGTAGCATCATTCACAGCCATTATTCTTTTCATCGTTTTCCTTGAACCTAAAGTTAATGTAGTGGATCGAATCCGGGCGGAAGATTACAACAACATAGCAACCGCGTGGAAGGAAAAAGGTAATTTAGAAAAGGCTGTCAGCTATTTAGACCAGGCAATTGTTACTGATCCATTTTTTTCTTTTAGTTATTTTAATAAAGGGCTGTATTTTTTAAAGAAAGAGGATTGGGAGAATGCAATATTTTATTTTGAAAAAGCATTCTTTTTAAACAAGCAGCATATTGAATCAAAAAACAAATTAATGATTGCTTTATTTGGTTTAGGAGATCAATATTTGAAAAAGAAAGAGTATAAAAATGCTATTCCTATCTATTCAAAAATTCAAAAGATAGATTCGCAAAATATTGACGCATTGCTTAATATGGGTGTTTGCTATGTATATATGGGAGAAGAAATCGAGGCAAAAAAATTATTTGAGTCTATATTGAAAATTAATCCTGATCATTCTGCAGCAAAAACCAATCTTGGTCTTTTATAAAAAAAAAATTAAATTCTATTGGACCAAAGATTTCAATCATCATTGTTGTCTTTTCCGTCATGCCGCGCCACTAAAAAGTAAAACGCGATTAAAGTTGCTATAGCCAATCCTAATTTGATGTAAATTTCTTGATAATCCATAACGCAATGGAGCAGCAACCACAAGTCGGTAAGGAAAACCGAATTGTACGGATTCCGAAGGAAGGCCGCCCTAAGGGTTAAGGTCCGTGATGGCAGAGCTAAGCTCAGCTTTGCCGATAATCATATAGGCTGCCGCCCGGTTTCCTAATAATAATTGTACTAAGCCATGGATAAGGCGCTGTAAAAAGCATAACTAAACACCGCCTAAAAAAAACGCAATTTTACAGATTTGCAATATAGAGAGATTTACTTATCTCTTGATAAATTTAAATTGTCCCTGGTTTTTAAAACCGCTTCGGGGAAAAACATATTCCACAGCAATAAAATGACGCCGATAGTAATACATGAATCCGCAACGTTAAAAGCCGGCCAGTAATGTTGATACCAGTGAAAATATAAAAAGTCTATAACCTCTCCGTAAAAAACACGGTCAATAAAATTTCCTATGGCGCCGCTGATAATCAAGGCAAAAGAAACAAGTGTCAAACGTTGATTTTCAGGGGTTTTATAATAGCAGAACAGAATTATGCCGGCGGCAACAGTTGAGATAAGTATAAAAAAAAGAGTTAACCATGGACTTTTAAAACCGGACAAAATGCCGAAAGCAGCTCCTGAGTTTCGAATATATGTAATCTGAAAGAAATTTTTTATTACTTCTATTGATTGGTGTAACTTCATCTGTGAATCTACATAAATTTTAGTGGCCTGATCCAGAAAAACCATTCCAACTACAATCAGTAATAATGTCTTATACTTTTTGTTCATCCCAAATTTTCCTTGCAACGACAACATATGGCAGGATGGCTGCTATCCTTTCCTACAGATTCACTAAAAGTCCAGCACCGCTCGCATTTTTCTCCGGGAGCCTTATAAACTGATATTTCCAGGTCTTTAATTTCTTCACTGTTAAACACTATTGATTCTGAATTAGCGTTACTATGCTTGACTCTATTTCCACAAATCTTTTCCACACCAGAGACAATAAAAATTGTTTTTAATTCCTCTGTTTCTAACGGGATCTGATTATTCAAATTTTCAGGCGAACTTAGCTTGACTAGAGCATCCAGGGAATGACCTATGACTTTATCGCGACGCGCTATTTCCAGAGCTTTTGAAACTTCCTTTCTTAAAAGAATAACCTGATCCCATTTTTTTGATAGATCATCATTGATATAACTTTTTTTAACTTCCGGGAATAATGCCATATGAACAGACGACGGTTCACTTCCATTTTTTGGCAAATATCCCCAAACTTCTTCAGCAGTAAATGAAAGAACAGGAGAAATCAATTTTGTCAGAGTGTAGATTAATTTATATATAGTTGTCTGAGCAGATATCCTACCCGGGGAATCTTTTTGGAATGTATACAAACGGTCCTTAAGAATATCGAGATAAAGCGAACTCAAGTCGACAGTACAAAAATTATGAAGAGTATGGTAAAAAATATGAAATTCATAATTCTTAAAGGCATTCTCAATTTTACGGACAACATCCTGAAGCCGATGGAGAATCAGTTTATCAATTTCAAAGAGATCTTCATATTTCACCTGGTGTTGTTGAGGGTTAAAATCATATAAATTTCCAAGGAGATACCTGATTGTATTTCTAATTTTTCTATATGCTTCGGTAAGACGTTTAAGAATTTCATCAGAAATCTTTATATCTTCTCGATAATTTTCGGACGCGACCCATAACCTGAGCACTTCTGCGCCACTTTTTTTAATAACCTGATCCGGGGTTATAACATTGCCCGCTGATTTCGACATTTTTTTTCCTTCTCCATCCACAACATAACCATGAGTCAAAACAGTTTTATAAGGCGCCTTCCCACGGGTTCCGATAGAAGTCAATAAAGAACTCTGAAACCAGCCCCTGTGCTGATCACTACCTTCAAGGTAAAGATCTGCAGGCCAGTGAAGAACGTCATTTTTTTCAACCACTGCCGCTTGACTCACACCCGAATCAAACCAGACATCCAGAATGTCCGTTTCTTTCTGGAAATCTTTATTTCCGCATTTGGAACATGTTGTTCCGCCCGGCAATAGATCCACAGCATCTTTCTCAAACCATATATCGGTTCCATCTTTTTCAACCATTTCCGCAATATGTTCCGAGATTTCTTTGCTCTTTAAAAACTCCTTACATTCTTTGCAACAAAAAGCAGTGATAGGGACCCCCCATGCTCGTTGTCTCGACACACACCAATCTGGCCGGTTTTCCACCATTTCGTAAATCCTATCCATTCCCCACTCCGGAACCCATTTTGTTTTTTTAATTTCTTCCAAGGCTTTTTGTCGAAGCCCGCTTGTCTCCATAGAAATAAACCACTGGGTAGTAGCCCTGAACAGGATAGGGCTTTTACATCGCCAGCAGTGAGGGTAGGAATGAGTGGTTTTTTCTTCCTTTAATAAATATCCGTTTTCCGATAATTTTTTATTGATTTCAAGATTGGCCTTCCACACGTTCATCCCGCCAAACTGTTCCACGGAATCGATAAAAAAACCGCCATCATCAACAGGGTTATAAATGTCCAGGCCATATTTCATACCAATTTCGTAGTCCTCCTGTCCATGACCCGGAGCAGTATGAACAGCACCTGTCCCCTGTTCCAATGTAGCGTGTTCTCCCAGAATCACCGGCGACTTTCTATCTATAAAGGGATGACGGCAAACAATCCCTTCCAACTCATCGCCCCTAAAGGTCTGAAGTGTTTTAAAAGATTTAATATCACATTTTTCCATAACAGGATTTACCAGTTCCTCGGCAATTATTAATACCTCTTTTCCTGCCTCAATTGCTGAATATTTTAATTTTGGATGGAGGCAAATAGCTAAATTGGCCGGCAATGTCCAGGGAGTTGTAGTCCAAATTATCACTGAAACAGGTTTACCTTTTAATTTTGGAAATTTATCTTCGAGATCATCTTGAACCGGAAATCTTACATAGATAGAAGGAGATTCATGATCAGCGTATTCCACTTCCGCCTCAGCCAGAGCTGTCCGGCAGCGAGCACACCAATGAATAGGTTTAAGTCCTTTGTAAAGGCTGTTATTTTCTATAAATTTTCCAAGTTCTCTAACTATAGCCGCTTCGTAAGAAGATGTCATAGTAAGGTAGGGATTTTCCCAATCTCCAAAAACACCCAAACGTTTGAATTCGGATCTCTGAATGTTTATGAATTTTTCAGCAAACTCACGGCACAATTTTCTGAATTTGCTCTTAGTAAAATCTTTTTTTTTGGATCCAAGTTGTTTCTCAACTTGATGCTCTATTGGAAGGCCATGGCAATCCCATCCCGGAATATAAGGAGCATCGAATCCTTCCATATTTTTTGATTTAACTATAAAATCTTTGAGAATTTTATTGAGAGCTGTACCTGCATGGATATGGCCATTCGCATAAGGGGGTCCATCATGGAGGACATATTTGGTCTTGCCATTTCGATGCTGCCTGATTTTTGCGTATAAATTTTCCGATTCCCATTTTTTCAGAATTTCAGGTTCCAACTGAGACAGGTTTGCCTTCATTGGGAAATTGGTTTTAGGAAGGTTTAAAGTTTTCTTGTAATCCATTTTAGTTTGCAACTGATAATATTAATAAATAAAAGGCGGAGGTCAACTCCGTCTTAATTAAATGGTAAGCTCCTTTTTCAATATCATGGTACTAAGCAAAAATCAAATATAAATATTTAAAATAAAATGCTAAAATAGTTTGTATAAAAAGCGTAGAAGATTGCTTTAATCAGTTTCATAAGTGGTAAGAAAATAGCTGTTTTTTTGCGTATGTGAGTCTAAAAGGTATCGCCAATTATTTGACAAAAAAGGTGTTTCAATGTCAAAGATTTAGTTTTATAATACTTATATAAGAGGAGGATAATTTTTATCTTATTGAAAATCAATTAGTTAAGATAAAAATTTCTATAATGGCATCTTAATTGCTCTTTTTGATAAAACCTATTGATCTATTTCTATTAAGTTGAAATAATTTTTATGGATATTGCGTCTATCATTGGAATCATTGCTTGTTATGGGCTGATAATTATGGCTATCGGCACGCAATTGATACTCTTTGTTAATATTCCATCCGCTCTCATTGTAATTAGGGGGACTATTGGAGCAACCATGATTAATTTCCCATTGAAAGACGTTATTGGAGCCATTAATGTTGGAAAGAATGTTTTTCTTGTAAAGAGTACCGACCCTTCTCTGATTATTAGGGATTTGGTTGAATATGCAGGTAGAGCAAGGAAAGAAGGCATTCTGGTCTTAGAATCGGTTGTCGGGTCTATTAAAGATGAATTTTTAGCCAAAGGCATTCAATTAGCGGTTGATGGGCTGGAGCCTAAATTTATACAACAAATTATGGAAACAGAAATTGAAAGAATAGAAGACCGACACAAACACGGTGCCGATGTTTTCTTTACCATGGCAACTTTATCTCCTGCTTTCGGACTGATTGGAACTTTAGTCGGACTCGTATTAATGCTTCAATCAATGGATGATCCCAGTTCTATCGGGCCTTCGATGGCCGTAGCGCTCATCACAACCTTTTATGGAGCTCTTCTGGCAAATACATTGTTTACTCCAATGTCCGGAAAATTAAAAGCCAGAAGCAAAGAAGAAATGTTAATAAAAGAATTGATATTAGAAGGAATTTTGAGTATAGCGGGGGGTGACAACCCCAGGATTATGGAGCAAAAATTAAACTCATTTTTACCTCCTAAATTAAGAAAGACTACTTTTGAAAAATAAAATGACAAAAAAACTTTTCCATAGAATATTACAATTAATTAAAAAAGAAAAAGGTGGCGCGTTTATTGTTATGTATACATCTTTAAGTGTTATTCTTCTGGCCTTTTTTGTTTTGCTTAATACAATGTCTACGGTTGACGATCAGAAAGTTGCAAGAGCTGTTCATTCCATCAGGAGCAGCTTTGGGGTGCTTTCTTCGGATATAAGATGGTTAATGGGAATCAAACCGAAACTTTCTTCTGAAGTTGAAATCCTGGCAATTCGAGAACTTGAAGTACATACTCTTTCAAGGGAACTCGAAGAATTTGCAATACTGCAAGATATGGGAAAGGACTTTGGACTTTTTACTACAGAAGAGGGAACTATTATTTCACTTTCTGAAAAGGTCGGGTTTCTCCCTGGTAGCTCTGAAATAGAGCCGCCAATGCTTCCGATTCTGGATAAGATCGCCACGCTGATTAACCGGACCGGCTTTGTTGCGCATATCGAAGGACATACTGACAATATTCCAATTAACACAAAACAATATCAATCCAACTGGAAACTGTCAGCAGCAAGGGCTGTTAATATTCTCAAATATCTTATAGAAAAAGGAAAGGTTGACCCAACAAAAATCGCTGCCGCGGGATTTGGCAACGACAGACCTTTATTTTCAAATGATACCTCGCTGAATAGAAGTCATAATCGGAGGGTGGAAATAGTATTGTTAAAAAATAAAAATGAGCTTTAAATATTGTTGTTAGTACTATGAGAAATTGTAATAAAATTGAGTTTTAAAATGAAAAAAAAGAATGAAGAATCTGAAGATGGAGGAGTGGATCCCAACGCCTGGATGGTTACTTTTTCTGACCTGTTAACATTGATGATGACCTTTTTTGTGTTGCTTTTAACCATGTCGACTGTGCAACCTCAAGAAGTAAAAGAGGCTTTTAGTATTTTTGACAGTCTCTACTATGAGGAAGGAGCACATGATACCGCGGAAATAGAGTCATATGGTGTTATGGATGCTAAAGGAGGGAGCCCGAAAATGGGACAACAAGGTGGTATAGTGGGTTTACCTTTTAGGCAGGTGTCTGCCAGAACGATTGCGAAGGATGCTGAGGAACTTGAGGTGCTATTCACTGAACTTGCGCGTGACGCCGAAACAAAATTTACTGATTTTTCAGAAGAAGAAGCAAATGAACTTAAAAACATTGTGGTAGCAAATGATCCGGAAGGAATAACCGTTCATTTACCTGACTCATTGTTATTTAAAACGGGGGATTCTGAGATTAATCCTCACTTCATTGCGATTTTGAAGATGATGGGAACTTGGTTTCAGAAAACGCCGTATATCATAAAGATAGAAGGGCATTCAGACAATACTAAAGTTAAGAATGCAGTGTTTTCCTCCAACTGGGAATTATCTGTAAACAGAGCAACTAATATCATGCGTTATTTTATAGAAAATAAATTTATTATAGATTCAAAGAGAATCTCAGCATATGGATATAGTGAATTTCAACCATTAGTTTCCAACGATTCCATAGGGAACCGTAAAAAAAACAGGAGGATTGAAGTAATTTTTAAAAAACCAAAAATTTAGTTGAATTATTTTTTTGTAGTAGCTTTCCTCAAAGAATGAACGTGGTTCGACAACTCTTCGGCAAGCAATATCATTTTGAGCTTGTCGAAATATCAGGTGGCTATGTTGTGGTGACTCATTTGACTTATTCATGACAGGCCTTACCGAACCGTTGGTATCCAGGGGTTAGCTTAATATTCACACATTCTTTAAAGGGATATTAAAATGGCAGAAGAAGAAATAGAAGAAAAAGAAGAAATAGAAGAGGCCCCTAAAAAAGGCGGAAATCTTAAACTTATAATAATTATTGTAGCGGTTCTCGCAATTTTGGGAGGCGGTGGTGCATTCGCCTGGTTTAAGTTTATTGCTCCGGCCATTGGGGTAGGAGAAGAAACTGTTAAAGAAGAGAAACAAAAAACGGAGTCTGAAAGTGCAGAAATTGGCACCGGAACCATGTTTCCTCTGGATTCATTTATCCTAAATCTTTCTGGAGAGGGTGGAAAAAGGTTTTTAAAATTAACAATGGAGTTGGAGCTGAGTAATTCGGCATTAAATAACGAAATAACTGCTAACGTTCCCAAAATAAAAGACTCAATATTGATCTTGTTGAGTAGCAAGACATTTAAGGATATTTATACTGTTGAGGGCAAATATAAACTACGCGATGAAATAACCGCTAGAATTAACCGTTTTTTAGTTACAGGACAGGTAAAAAGTGTATATTTTACAGAATTTGTTATTCAATAATTTTTTTGGAGATATATTATGAGTCAGGTTTTATCACAAGATGAGGTCGATGCGCTATTAAGAGGCGTCACCGACGGAGAAATTGAAACGGAAACAGACCAACCTATAGACGACTCCGGCATAGTTCCTTACGATTTAACCAGCCAGGAAAGGATTATTCGCGGGAGAATGCCTACTCTCGACATTATTAATCAGCGATTTGCCAGGCTTTTTCGTACCAGCATATCCGCTATGCTGCGTAAAGTCGCCGATGTTACGACTGTTTCTACTGATACAGTTAAATTTGGTGAATTCATTAAATCTCTTCCTGTTCCGGCCAGTCTGCATATTTTTAGAATGGAACCTCTTCGAGGATTTGCCCTGCTTGCCGCTGAAAGCAAGCTGGTGTTTTCTCTCGTGGATAATTTTTTCGGTGGCGGCAGCGCGACTTCTTTCAAGGTTGAAGGACGCGATTTTACTTCTATTGAACAAAAGATGATTAAAAAAGTTGTTCTTGGGGCTCTGCAAGATCTGGAGAAGGCCTGGAAGCCCGTGCATCCAGTCCAGGTATCTTTTGTCAGATCTGAAATAAATCCGCAGTTTGCCGCAATTGTTCCAACTACGGATGTTGTGGTTGTTATCTTATTTGAAATTGAAATGGAAAATGTTACAGGAACAATTACGGTTTGTCTCCCTTACTCAACAATTGAACCAATTATTACTAAACTGAGAGCGGGATTTCAGAGTGATCAATTGGAAGTTGACCAGACATGGGTAAAAAGGTTGCGAGAAAAGTTGCAGACTGCTGAGGTGGAATTATTGATAGAGTTAGGGAAAACAACATTGAGATCCAATGAGTTAATAAATTTAGATTTAGGAGACATTATTCAGTTAGATAATGACGTGAGCGACGAATTGCTGCTCATGGTTGAAGGAATTCCTAAATATAAAGTATACCCCGGTGTGTCAAGGGGTAATAAAGCTGTTAAAATTTCACAATTTATTAAGAGAGGAGAGTGAATATTATGGCAGATGATGATGTATTAGGTTCCTTTGAGGATGTTTCTTCCGGTGACTCTGGAGATATAGCATCACAAGATTCCGGAGGAGAGGTGGGTTTGGAAGCCCAACTGGACAAAGACCTGGAGAAAGTAACTGATAATAAAAATCTCGATATGATCCTGGATATACCACTTGTTGTGACCGTTGAATTGGGCCGAACAAAGATGATGATTAATGACCTTCTTCAGTTAGGACAGGGATCTGTTATTGAGCTTAGCAAATTAGTTGGAGAGCCTTTAGAAATTCTTGTAAATGAAAAATTGGTGGCACGGGGTGAAGTTGTTGTTGTCAACGAAAAATTCGGGGTTCGCTTAACTGACATAGTTTCACCTATGGAACGTATCGAAAGCTTAGGATAGTAAAAAATGAAAAAAATATTTTATGTTCTGTCTATGGTTGTTTTTATGCTTTGGGGAGCACCGGTCCTTGCAGTAGATCTGTCAGCATATAATTATTTGCAAGGCATAGAGACTTCCTCATCCGAAAATGAAATAAAAATAGCTATAAACTTTAGTAAACCGATTAATGATGTTCGGAAACCTCAATTTTTTGAAAAATCCATACAATTTGCTTTTAATAAAACTTATGTTAAACCGGCTAAAAAAACCTTTAACATTGGAGAAGAATTAATTTCTGATGTACATATTTATCAATATGACAAAAACAGTGTGCGACTAAGGCTGATCATCGGCAAGGAGGATGTATGGGATGAGGATAGATTGGCATATGAAAAAAAAGGTAATCAGTTGGTAATAAGTGTTTCAAAAAAAAGTACGGATTTGCTGAATAATATGTTCGAAGAAAATTTAAGCTTACCCGTTGTAGATATTGAAAAACATTTCAATAAACCTATTGAACTCCTCTCAGACGCAAAATATCAAGAGGATTTGACACCGGTTATCTATGATGAAACTGATAAAAACAAAGTCAGCTTGGATGTTAATAAAAATGAAAAAAACATTGGTTCTAATAACGTCACCGGCCCAACCCTTTTTTCTTCATCTATAAAAGTAGTTACAGCACTAACAATAGTCCTCTCTTTAATTCTGCTAACTTACTATTTTGTGAAGAAATATCTGCTAAAAGACGGTTCGTTATTAGGAATGGATAAACAGGTAAAAGTTATTTCTACAAGTTACATAGCACCCAAAAAGAGCATTTCCCTGGTTGAGGTCGCTGGAGAAATTTTAGTTTTAGGTGTAACAGTATCGAATATCAATTTGCTGACTAAAATTGAAAATAAGGAAGCTGCTGAAAGGATAAAGGGAAAAAAAGAAAGCCGGTTAGCTAACTGGAAAAAAAATAAACAGATTATATCCTCGTTTTCCAGGCAACTGGATGATTACACATCAAAAACGGATGAAAAAGGGAAAAAAAGTAGTTCAGTTAAAGTAATAAATCGTTTAATAGAGGAGAAAATAAACAAGTTAAAAACAGTTTAAAAGTTGCATTTTACTAAATAAATATCAAATTTATTTAAAATATTTTACGCTGAATAATGAAAAAAAGAGATTCAAACTTTGTTAAATTTAGAGTCATAGCCTTTCTCATTGCTGCTTTTTTGTTGTTCAGCTTTGCAGACAAGATTTATGCGGTTCCTTTGCCAACAGTTAGTATAGGAATTGGAGAGACTGAAAATCCCCAACAGGTTGCTTCCAGTTTAAAAGTACTGTTCCTTCTCACTATACTCTCACTGGCTCCTGCTTTATTAATCATGACAACCTCTTTTTCGAGAATAATCATTGTATTATCATTTCTCCGCCAGGCGCTTGGCACGCAACAAATGCCTCCTAATCAGGTAATAATCGGGCTGGCTTTGTTTCTCACCTTTTTTATTATGACTCCATTCTGGAAAGATATTAATTCTCTTGCGCTTGAACCGTATTTATCCGAAAAAATATCCCAGACGGAAGCAATGTCCAATGCTCTGAAGCCAATAAGAAAATTTATGTTTAACCAGACAAGGCCAAAGGATATGGCTATGTTTATTAATATGTCGAAGATTGATCGGCCTAATAACCGTTCTGAAGTCCCGACACATGTACTGATACCGGCTTTTATAATAAGTGAATTGAAAACAGCATTCCAAATTGGTTTTTTAATTTATCTACCATTTTTGATTCTTGATATGGTAGTGGCCAGCGTTCTGCTTTCAATGGGTATGATGATGCTGCCGCCTGTTTTGATTTCACTGCCTTTTAAGTTGATGCTGTTCGTGCTCGTTGACGGATGGTATTTAATTATCGGTTCATTAATGAAAAGTTTTGGAGGATAGTAATGTTTACCGCAAAGATCGAATTTGTGATTTTATTTTTTTCTTGGCTGCGACTCCGTTGTGTTCTGATCTCAGCATTCTGCGGTTAACAGTACTTTTACAGAGAAAGATATGACTCAAGAATTTGCTATTGATATTGCCATGGAAGCTTTAAAAGTGGCTCTGTTGC
Source organism: uncultured Nitrospinota bacterium (assembly GCA_964394335.1). Classification (GTDB taxonomy): domain Bacteria; phylum Nitrospinota; class Nitrospinia; order CAJXCL01; family CAJXCL01; genus CAJXCL01. The sequence continues at coordinate 25,679 of CAYMVZ010000002.1, forward strand.
TTTCCGCGCCCATGCTTGGGTTTGGGCTGATTACCGGAATTGCAGTGAGCATTTTTCAAGCAGTTACTTCTATCCAGGAAATGACGCTGACATTTATTCCAAAAATATTAGCTGTAGTAGCAGCCCTGTTTATTTTTTTCCCATGGTTGCTGCAAACCATGCTGCAGTTTACATCTAAAGTCATAATTATTATTCCACAGATAGTAAGGTAAAAATATGAACCCATTTAACCTTTCGGAAAGTCAGGTTTTACTTTTTATGTTAATGTTTGTCCGTGTAGGGGCTTTGATTTTTTTTACTCCTATCCTCGGGGGCGCCAATGTGCCTTCTCACGCGAAAATAGGCTTGGCTTTCTTTGTAGCTCTAATGCTCCTCCCTCTGGTTGATTTCAAATTTGTTGAATACCCAAAAGGTGTTTTCTCATTTGCTTTGCTTGTCAGTTCGGAGCTTTTAATAGGAATGATAATCGGGTTTTCTGTGAGGCTGTTGATGTCCGCAGTTCAAATTGCAGGGACAACAATTGGTTTTCAAATGGGTTTTGGAATAGTTAATGTGATCGATCCGGTTACCAGTTTACAAGTTTCAGTAATCTCCCAGTTCCAAAATCTTGTGGGGTATTTAATATTTTTGTCAATCAACGCCCATCATATAATTCTAAACTCTATTGCCTCCAGCTTTCAGTTAATCCCTCCCCTGGGATTTGAATTTAGCGGGGATATGGTAAATATTTACATGAATATTGTTAGAGATGTTTTTGTGGTATCCGTAAAAATTGCCGGTCCTCTGATTGCCACCCTGTTATTTACAAGTGTGGCGCTTGGAATGATTGCGCGGACTGTTCCGCAGATGAATGTGTTTATAGTGGGTTTTCCACTTCAAATCGGGTTAGGGCTTCTTATGATCGGTCTTACTTTACCATTATTTAATATGGTCATTAATAATATTGCAGGTTTAATAGAGCAAAATATTTTCGCGCTTATGAAAGCGATGTAATAAAAGTCATTGGTTATTAGTTATTGGTTGTTGATTATGGAACAAAAAGACAAGTTCATTGCCTTGTCATTCTGAAGGAGCAAAGCGACTGAAGAATCTCGCTCAGGACAGGCTCTGCGGAGAAGCATTTTATAGGAATTAAAAAATGGCTGAAGAAGATAAAGAACAACGTACGGAAGAAGCGTCGGACAAACGGCGGCGCGAAACTGAAGAAAAAGGCCAATTTGCAGTCAGCAAAGAATTCAACTCCACATTTGTGCTTTTAGGGAGCCTCCTTGTTTTTATTTTTATGGGGGGACAGATTACTCAAAATATTATGTCACTATGGGGGAATCTTCTAACTAACATAGGAACATTTCAGCTTACAGAGGCAAATTCTTTTACCCTGTTTCAAAATATTCTTAAAGGCACGGTTGTAATTTTGGCTCCCATACTTATTGGAATTTTAATCTCAGGAGTTTTGGCTAACGTTTTTCAGACTCAAGGGTTCAGGCTATCGCTCAAACCATTGGAACCTAAATTTTCCAAACTAAACCCTATAAAAGGGATGGGTCGTCTTTTTTCAAAAAATTCCCTGATGGAGCTTATAAAATCTATTTTCAAAATCATGATCATCGGATTTATCGCGTATAAAACAGTAAAACAAGAATTTCCCACTATTCCTCTATTAATGGATACGGGAACAGGATCGTCAGCGGTTTATATGGGTGAAATTTCTATAAAAATAATGGTACGCACCCTTTGGGCAATGCTTTTCCTGTCTCTTTTTGATTATGCATTCCAAAGATATAGCTATTCAGAAAGCATGAAAATGACCAAGCAAGAACTTAAAGAGGAACGAAAAGAAACAGAGGGAGATCCATACATTAAAGCCAGAGTCAGGAACATCCAGATACAATTAGCCAGAAAACGAATGATGGCGGAAGTGCCGGAAGCGGAAGTCGTAATTACAAACCCGATTCATTATGCAATCGCTCTTAAATACGATAGAGATTCTATGGAAGCTCCGATGGTTGTAGCGAAAGGGGCAAATCATATAGCACAAAAGATCAAAGAAATTGCAAAAGAACACGGCGTGCCGGTTGTGGAAAATAAACCACTGGCCCAGACCCTATATAAGCTGGTTAATATTGGCGGAGTAATCCCTCATACTTTATTCAGAGCCGTTGCTGAAGTACTGGCCTATGTATACAAACTGAAAAATAAGGTGTAAATTATGGCAAACGAATCTTCATTATCAGGTAAATATAGCGAATTAATTTTAGCAGGAGGTGTGGTCGGCATTTTAATCATAATGGTCATGCCATTGCCGACTGTTATTCTGGATAGTCTTCTGTCTTTCAGCATTACCTTTTCAGTCATTATCCTGCTGGTCTCCATGTATATGCCGCAGGCGCTGGAGTTTTCAGTATTTCCTTCTTTGTTATTGATCGTTACGCTTTATCGTCTTTCTCTCAATATTGCCTCAACCCGGATTATTTTACTTCACGGAAATGAAGGAACTAACGCTGCGGGCCAGGTTATCAGATCTTTTGGCGATTTTGTGGTTGGAGGAAATTATGTTGTCGGAATGGTCGTGTTCCTCATCCTGGTTATAATTAACTTTGTGGTTATTACAAAAGGTTCTGTAAGAACATCTGAAGTAGCAGCGCGTTTTACATTGGATGCTATTCCGGGAAAACAAATGGGTATAGACGCTGACCTTAATGCGGGAATGATTAATGAGAAAGAAGCTCAAAAACGTAGAAGAGAACTGGAACAGGAAGCGGACTTTTATGGGTCCATGGACGGTGCGATACGGTTTGTACGCGGAGATGCTATTGCGGGAATTATTATTACCGGTGTTAACATTCTTGGCGGTTTTTTTATAGGAGTGCTTCAGCAGGGTATGGATCTTTCTCAGGCAGCCGAGGTTTATACTACCCTAACCATAGGGGACGGCCTCGTGTCCCAACTGCCTGCGCTCGTTATCTCCACAGCCGCCGGTATTGTAGTAACCCGGGCCTCATCCGACAAAAGTCTCGGCAGGGAGATTGCTGGTCAGCTTTTGTTTCATCCAAAGGCGTTTGCGATTGCTTCCGCTGTATTGTTCTTTTTTGGAATGGTTCCGGGGTTACCTCATTTTGCTTTTTTTGTTTTAGCAATTACGGTAGGCGTCATTGCTTACCTTACCTTTGAATCCCAAAAAACGGCTCAAGCAGAGAAAGTAAAAAAAATAGAGGAAGAAAAAGCTCCTGTTCAGGAACGGGTAGAATCAATTCTCCCGCTTGATGCGGTAGAATTAGAAGTGGGATATGAACTAATCCCCCTGGTAGATGCTTCAAGGGATGGCGAACTTTTGAATCGTATTAAATCGATCCGCCGCCAGTTTGCTCTGGAGATAGGAATTATTGTTCCGCCTGTTCACATCCGTGATAATTTACAATTAAAACCAAATGAATACTCTATTCTGGTTAAGGGAACTGAAGTGGCAAGAGGAGAATTAATGATGGGAAATTTTCTCGCTATGAACCCGGGGGCAGAAGCCGGTGATATTGGAGGAATTCCCACTCAAGAACCTACTTTTGGATTGCCAGCTACCTGGATAACTGAAAGTGAAAAAGGAAAAGCACAGATGGCAGGATACACGGTAGTCGATAATGCCACAGTAGTAACTACGCATATTAAAGAAATTATAAAAAATTATGCCCATGACTTGCTTGGACGGCAGGAAACACAAGCGCTGCTGGATAATGTTAAAGAAACTCATCCTAAAGCAGTGGAAGATATAATCCCAAATTTGCTTTCTTTAGCTCAGGTTCAAACCATATTGCAAAATTTATTAAAAGAACAGGTTTCCATAAGGGATATCTTAACTATTCTGGAAATATTGGGAAAATTTGCGCCTACGACTAAAGATACGGAATTGTTGACTGAATATGTCCGGCAGGCATTGGCAAGACCTATCAGCAACCAATACCAGACTGCTAAAGGGGAAATACCGGTATTAACCGTTGATCAGAAAGTTGAGGATATCCTGACAAGTTCAATACAGCGTACGGAGTTTGGTTCCTATGTTTCTATTGAACCGGATATGGCAACAAATCTGCTCAAAAAAATAAAAGATGCCTTGGAGAAAATATCTCCTATGGAAATTCAGCCCGTTATTTTATCCTCTCAAAATATTAGAGTTCACTTAAAGAAATTGACAGAAAGGTTCATACCAAATCTGGTATGCCTTTCTCATAATGAAATAGCGCCTAAGGCAAAGATTAAGAATCTTGGAGTAATTACGTTATAATGCATGTAAAAAAATTTACAGCGAAAAACATAAAAGAAGCTTTAAGGCTCGTAAAAAGAGAACTGGGGTCCGATGCCATTATTATATCTACAAAAGATATTGAACCTGTTTCGAATGACGGGAAAGGGCATGCCGTAGAAGTAACTGCAGCAATGGATTTTAATTGTGAAGAGATGCCACAAATAAAAGAATTGATTCAACCGCTGCAAAAGGAGATTGCGGAACTCAAGGAAATTGTAAAATCCATTTCCCCTGATCTTTTCGGTTCTATTAAAAAAAATGCTGATAACTCTTTTAATAAAGAAGCTATCGAACTTAAATCTATTGTTCATTACTTACTTAATAACACAAAAATATTAAAAGACCTTGGTATTAATGACTCCTTAATCAATTTATACAGAGAAGCTATTAATAAAGGTATAAATGAGAGATTGGCTTTTCAGCTTATTGAAAAAGTTAACAGTCGGCTAATAAATAAATCTTCTTCAAATAATAACGTTAAAGCTCAATTTTTTATGGAGATGGAGAAGTTTATTAAAACCGCAGGACCTCTTAAGACAGGTGTGAAAAAGCCAAAAGTGGTTTCATTTGTAGGTCCGACAGGAGTAGGCAAAACAACAACAATAGCTAAACTGGCAGCAGAATTATCTTTAAACCAAAAAAAAGAAGTGGCATTGCTGACTCTTGATACTTATCGAATCGCCGCAGTAGAACAATTAAAAATTTATTCAAAGATCATTGATATTCCCATATCGATTGCCAGAGATAAAAAGGAATTTCATGAGGCGTTGCAGCTTTATAAGGATAAAGATATCTTGCTTATTGATACAGCCGGGAGCAGCAGAAAAGATGAAAAACAGATGAAGGAATTAATGGATTTTCTTAATGGAAATGTTTCGGTTGAAACCCACCTTGTCCTCAGTTCAACAGATCAGGAAGACATTTTAATCAGAAATATTAAACGTTTTTATCCGTTATCTGTAGATCGTCTTATTTTTACCAAACTTGATGAAGCAAATTCTTTTGGGATGTTGTTTAATATCGCTATGAAAACAAATAAAGCAATTTCCTACTTTACAACAGGCCAAAAAGTCCCGGAAGATATAGAAGTAGCTACTGCGGGAAAAGCAATCGATTTAATTTTTCAGTAAAGGAAAACGATGGATCAAGCAGATACACTGCGAAAAATAGCTAATAAAACTAATTTTTCTGAGAGTCGAAAAGAAATGAAAAAAGAGAAAAACAACAATGAATCAGTCAGGATAATTGCTGTGACCAGCGGCAAAGGAGGGGTAGGTAAAACTAATGTGGTAGCAAACCTGGCCTTCGCGTTAGAAAAGCATGATAAAAATACTCTTATATTTGACGCGGATACAGGCCTTGGAAATGTCGATATACTCCTTGGTTTAGCCCCAAAATATAATCTTAAGCATGTGTTGAAAAGGGAGAAAGATATAAAGGACGTAATTATAAACCATAAAAAAGGAATAAGCGTTTTACCTGCCGCATCCGGCATACAGGAGTTGGCAGAACTGAACAGAGACCAGCGTCTCATTATTTCTGAAGAATTTGATTCTCTTGCGGATAATTATGATTACATACTGCTGGATACTGGAGCCGGAATATCACCTAATGTTACTCATTTTTGTGCATCTGCTCATAACATTCTGGTGGTTGTATCACCAGAACCTACCTCCCTTACAGATGCCTATGCTTTGATAAAGGTGCTTTTTTTAAATCACAATCAAAAGCAATTTAAACTTCTTATTAATTTAGCGAAATCGGACAAAGAAGCAATAGAGGTATATAAACAGTTGAGTACCGTTATACACAAGTTTTTGCCCTTAATTTCTGTAGATTATGCAGGTTACGTATTATATGATGAAAATATGGCTAAATCCGTACGAATGCAAAAATCTATTGTTGATTTTTACCCATACTCAAAAGCGAGTAAAGGCTTTTTAAAATTAGCAGAAAAAATTGCGGGATTGGAACCAGCCCTGTTTTTAACAGAAAATAAAATTAATATTTTTTAATAAACAAATTTCGAAATTAATTTGTATAGATGTTAATTCTTCCGAATCAGGCAGGTGTGGCACTTGGGATGTTTGCGTTTGCAATTGCATCTCTGGTAAGTATTTTCTCTGAAGTGGCGCTTGAGATAGCGGTTCTCAGAGGGGGAATTGCTTTTCTGATTTTTTCGGTTTTCGGCTGGTTAATGGCATATCTTATTTACGAAGAGGAAAAACCGGAAACCGAAAAGAAAAAACCTGCATATGATGATGCTAAAGCTGAGGAAGAAACTGTTTCAGCTCCGGTCGAATCTACTGCAGCTGCAAAAAGTCCTGTTGCAGTTCCGGCAACTGGAGATAGCACAACCGGTGATTTAGATGATCAGGGTTTAGAGGTGCCGGATGATAGTGATTTCTAATCTTAGGTAATATGGAATGTTATGAATAAAGGCATTTATCAAAAAGCTTATGTGGATAATCTCCCTAAAAAACAAAATAATATCCTTGGGACTGCTATAGATCCCAGCAATATGGATAAACTGGTGGAGGAATATGCACCTCTTATTAAATATATAGCTCATAGAATTGCTAAACGACTCCCTCCTCATATAGAGGTTGATGATCTTATGGGCTCGGGAGCATTAGGTCTAATAGATGCTATTGAAAAATTTGATCCAAATCGAGGAGCTCAATTTAAAACTTACGCGGAATTTCGAATCAGAGGGGCCATCATGGATGAACTTCGTTCATTGGACTGGGTACCTCGCTCGGTACGGCAGAAGGCCAATCAATTGCAGGAAGCATGTCAAAAGCTTGAACATAAATTAGGTCGGTCCGCGGAAGACGACGAGGTGGCGAAGGCCATGGGAATTGAATTGGAAGAATACCACAATATTGTCAATCATTCTGCTAATATGCCTTTCTTAAGCCTTGATGATCTTGGCTTAGGGCACAAAGAAGATCGTAAAAGTTTGCTGGATTGCCTGGCAGGTTCCAAAGATGCAAATCCACAAACTCATGCGCGCCTCAATGAACTAAAAAAAACCATTGCAGAAGCAATAGACAGCTTACCGGAAAAAGAAAGACTGATGATTTCTCTTTATTATTATGAAGAATTAACAATGAAAGAAATAGGAGCGGTTTTGGAAATAACAGAATCACGTGTTTCTCAAATCCACTCCAAGGCTGTTTTAAAACTTAAATTAAAGCTAAAGAAACTTATGACTGAATACGATTAATTATATATAGAGGAATCTATTTTGTGTTAATGCATAATGTTTTTATGATACAATATATGGGGTAAGTAAAATGGTAGAACCCATAAGTCTTCAGCAAATTCTATCCATGGGCACTCAGGTTGAGAAGATGCAGCAAGTGCATCAGAATCAGCATGATGTAAGTGTGCGGAATTTTGCACAAGACATGCGGGCAACCCTTGATGAAAAAAAAGTCGAAGTACCGGTCCAAGAAGAGGGCAGTGAGATAAAATCCGCAGATGACCAATCCCGCCAGAAAGCTAACCAAGAACAAAAAAACAAACAACAGAATGATGACAGCCAGAAAAAAAGTGGCGAAGATATTGATCATGGGAACCGTATCAATGTTGTGGTTTAAAAGCTCCAGCACAAGGATTAAAATTGTTAATTATTAAATGATAACTCTATGGATTGCTATACAGGCTGTTGTAGATATATTGATATTAGTAGCTATTCTTTTTTATATTTTTGATCTAAAAAATAAAAAAAAGAAAGAGAAACTAAATGTCAATCTGAAAAAAAAAGAAACACTGGAGCTTGTCCAGTCACTTGATAGGCTAATTACCGAATCGGAGCGTGCGTCAATAGATATTTCCGATAAAGCACTGCTTAGCCAGAAAAAAATCCAGGAACTGCTTGATCAATTAGAAATAAAAAAGAAAGAATTACAAGAAGAGGCAAAGAATGCGGAAGCCCTCATAGAACAGATTCAAAATCAATTAGAAACAAACTCCAATCAAAATGAGTCAATCCCTTCCGAGGGAGATAAATATTCAGAAGCAGCTAAGTTAGCCAAAACCGGTTTAAATGCCGAGGAAATTTCCAGGCAACTGGACTTGCCTAAAGGAGAAGTAGAGCTGATCCTCAATCTCCCCCTCCAAAACGCCAAAAAAAATCAAGAAAACTAAACTCTTTTTCAAGAGACCATACTTTTACAAACACGCAATCGCTGTTGAAAAATTCCAAAAGGTGAGGTTTTAAATTTATATATTTGCTATTATTAGTTTTCTACTGCCCTTTGGTCAATTAATGAATTTTCAATGTTAAATTTCTTTAGAAAAGAGCTTCAAAACCTGAAAAACATTGACCTGTACAGAAAGTTAAGATTAGTACAGGGTGCCCAGGGGCCTTGCGTTTCTATGAATGGAAAAAAGGTTATTCTTCTTTGCTCCAACAATTATCTGGGACTCGCAAATCACCCTTCTGTTAAAAAAGCTGCCAATAAAGCAATAAAAGACTTTGGATGTGGTGCCGGAGCATCACGCCTTATTTCGGGGACGATGACACTCCACAGTGAGTTAGAAAAAAAAATAGCGCTTTTCAAAAACACGAATTCCGCTTTAGTTTTTAATTCCGGATACCATGCAAACATAGGCATGCTCTCTGCTTTAATGAAAAAAAGAGATATTGTTTTTTGCGATGAACTAAACCATGCCAGTATTATTGACGGCTGTAGGCTCAGCGGGGCAAAAACGACCATCTATCCTCATAAAGATATGGACGCTCTTGAAAGGCATTTAAAAAAATCAAACGGGTACAAAAAGAAACTAATCGTGACGGATGGTGTTTTTAGTATGGATGGTGATATAGCTCCATTGCCTGACATTGTTTTTCTTGCGAAAAAATATTCGGCTTTTACCATGGTGGACGATGCTCATGCTACAGGAGTTTTTGGAAAAAATGGAAAAGGGATAACAGAACACTTTAATCTTTCATCCAATGAGATCGATATTCAGATGGGAACTTTTGGAAAAGCTTTAGGGAGTTTTGGAGCTTATATTGCAGGCAACAAGGAATTAATAAATTATTTAATTAACAGGGCCCGGTCTTTTATCTATACAACAGCGCTTCCTCCGTCTGTGCCGGCTGCATCTTTAGCTGCTATTGAAATGATTCAATTAAAACCGGGTTTAAGAAAGAAACTTTGGGAAAATGTGGATTATTTTAAGAAAGGGCTTCAAAAAAAAGGGTTTAAAAATTTTGACAGCCAGAGTCAGATTATACCCATTATTGTTGGCAATTCAAAAAAGGTCGTTATGGCAAGTGAATACCTGCTTAACAAAGGGGTTTTTGTAGTGGGGATTCGCCCCCCTGCTGTACCTAGAAAAAAAGAAAGGCTCCGAATCACAATTATGTCTTCACATACAAGGAAAGATTTGGACTATGCCTTAGATGCACTGCTAAAAATGAAAGAAAAATTTTTAGATTATAAACCATAACGGCAGATTTAACAGCGTGGCAAAGCTGGAACCAAACATGAATAAGGCGCAAAAATTTTCTTTTATTGCAAAGGCACAGAGGCTACAGAGAAATTATTCAGGGGGCAGACTTTTTATTTCTGATCCTCGATAAACGAACCCTGATCCCAAAATTATTAATCTTTGCGTCTCTGCGGTTAATTTACATCAAAAAAAAGTAATGGTTATTAAGGGTTAATTTAAAATCGGATCAGGTGGATAGGTGGAAAGCAAAGCATACTGGCCGCCCATTGATCTTAGAATCTGCCGCCATAATTTGTCAGGCTCAGGGTAAAAAACAAAGCCTTCTCTGGCAGGACAGACTATCCAGGATTTTATTTTTAATTCTTCATCAAGTTGTCCTGCTGCCCAACCAGCGCTTCCAAGGTAAAGCCGGTAAGAAATATCTCCCTCAGTTTTATTTGACAATAAATTATTTAAATAATTAACATCTCCTCCCAGGAACACACCGTCGCATATTTTTTCAGTTTTTTTTAAGAGGCCATTATTATTATGCAAATATAACAGATGATTTGTTTGAACAGGTCCCCCGCTGAACACTTTGTTTTTGTTTTTAGTCGCATTAGGGTTATTCTTCAACACTTCTGCAATCGATACATTAAGAACTCTATTAACAACTAATCCAAATGCCCCGTCTTGATTATATTCACAGATTAACACCACGGTTAGATTGAAATTCGGATCCTGTAAACGCGGATTAGCTATAAGAAACGAGCCTTTGGTCAGAGTTTTTTGCATGTCGATTTTATTGTCTTTCGTTATTTCCAAATAAAGTGCAATATATTCTGGTGCTGCAATAGATATTTTGTATTTTTATATCATGAATTATTGTAAAAAATATACTATACAAATGTCAATAGTTCGGATAAACTGACTTTTTATTTTTAAATATTTCGATAGGAGAATTTTTATGAAGTTAAAGTTCGTTGTTTCTATTTTAGCTACAATAAGTATTTTCATGGCAGGAATATTTTTTTCTGCTTGCAATAAGAAAAGCGAATCTCCACCAGAGGCATCCGCAGAAACGGGAAAAACATTAAAGGCAATAGAAAAATTTGAAACTATAGAGGATGCATCAAACCCGGAAAGCACATTGAAGTTAATTGATGAAGCTTCAAACTCATTACCCGAAGTAGTTGCAAAAGTAAACGATGCAAAAATAACAAGCAGATCCATTAAAGCATCTTTACAGAGGTTAAAAGTTCAGGCAGGCCACCAAAATCAAGTGATGAGTAAACAGCAAATCAAGCAAATGGTTAACCAAATATTAGAGACGGAAATCCAACGTGAGGTTATGTTCCAGCATGGAAAGAAATTGAAAATCGAAGTTTTGGATAAAGATATTTCCAAAATAACAGACCTGATGAAAAGTAGATTTAAAAACGAAGAAGAGTTTTTGAACGAATTTTCAAAAAGTGGGATGAACTTAGAAATGTTGAAAAAGCAAATTAGTCGAAATATTGTAGTTACCAGAGTCATTCAAAAAGAGATTAACGACAAAATAGAAATCAGTGACCAACAAGCCATGGATTTTTATAAAAAAAATGAGAAGTCTTTTAAAAATCCGGAATCGGTTCATGCGGCGCATATATTGATTAAAGTAGATAAAAAATTTAGTGATAAAGATAATGAAATCGCAAGAAAGAAAATTGAAGATATTTTGAAAAAAGTAAAAAAAGGAGAAGATTTTGCTGATTTAGCTAAGCAATATTCTGAGGGACCCAGCGCATCCCGAGGAGGAGATTTAGGCAACGTTACCAGGAACCAAATGGTGAAAGAGTTTGAAGACGCTGTTTTCAAGCTCAAAGAGGGGGAAGTCAGTGATGTTGTTGAAACCCAATTTGGTTTCCATATCATTAAAGCGTATGAGAAAAAAGAAGCTGGCGGTTTGGTCCCGTTTGATCAAGTAAAAGAAAATATTTCGAATTTCTTAAAGCGTTCTGAAGCCGATCAAAAGACAAAAACTTATGTTGAGGATCTTGAGAGAAAAGCAGATATAAAAAGGTTTATTTAAGACAGACAGTAAAAAAAAATGGTTCAATATGTTTGTATTAGCCGAAGAATACGCTGACCGGTTGAAAAGTGCATTTTGGATCGAAGAGACCTATCGTACAATTTCATAACCAGCAGTAATTGCTATAAGCCATATGCCTAATTCTTTTCGCCTACTGCTTGGTTGCGGCTGAAAGCCACACCGCAGTCTCTATAGTGAACAATTATATTTACGATAAACAATCCAGAAAGCTTGTTCCAATTAATCCTGATGTCATTAATGTCTGGTTTGATTGATTTGATGATAATATTCCAAAATTATCCGCTACAGTGGCTCCCAAGTCAGCAAATGTCTGGCGTGTCCCTAGGTCTCCGCAATTTTTTGATTGAGGATTGTATACTAACAAAGGCACATACTCCCTGTTATGGTCTGTTCCCGGGAATGTAGGGTCATTACCATGGTCTGCAGAGACTATTAAAAGATCATCATCAGATATCTTTTTTAACAAACCAACAAGCCATCTGTCAAACTGCTCGAGGGCCAAAGCGTATCCTTTTGGATCATTTCGATGTCCGTATAACATATCAAAATCGATAAGGTTTGCGAAAATCAAACCTTCTTTTTCCATGTCCATGAGTTCAAGGATTTTTAACATGCTTGAATTGTTTCCCCTGGTATGATGTGATTGTGTCAAGCCTCTTCCGGCAAATATATCTTCAATCTTACCAATTCCAACTATCTGACAGCCAGCATTTTTTAATTGATCCAAATAAGTTCTCTCTGGCGGCGGTAGAGAATAATCCTGCCTATCATCAGTGCGTGTGAATGAACCTGGTTTTCCAATAAAAGGGCGAGCTATAACACGGCAGACTTCATATGGTGGTTTTAAAAGTTCTCTGGCAAATAAGCAGATTTCATATAGCTTTTCCAATGGACAAACTGATTTATGCGCTGCAATTTGGAAAACAGAATCTGCTGATGTGTAAACAATAGGTGAACCTGTTTTCAGGTGCTCTTCACCTAAGATGTTAATTATTTCCGTTCCCGAAGCAGCGCAATTACCCATAACTTTTTTGCCGATTTTCTTTTCAAATGGCTTAATGATTTCTGGGGGGAAACCTTTGGGGAAAGTTGGAAAGGGTTTCTTTAAATTTATTCCCATAATTTCCCAGTGGCCTGTAGTTGTATCTTTTCCTTTAGATTTTTCCCTCATTTTTCCAAAAAACGCATTTGGCTTTTCTGTTTTAGAAAGGCCTTTAATGGTTACAATATTTCCCATTCCCATTTGTTGAAGATTGGGCAGGTGTATCCCCTTTACTGATTCAGCTATGTGTTGAAGCGTGGCAGCTCCCTGATCTCCGTATTCAGCAGCGTCCGGGAGTTCACCCACACCTAAACTATCCAGAATAATAAGGAGAATTCGTTTAAATCGAAGAGGCATGCTATTTTATAAGGTATTGGGTAAAGTAAATTTTTACAGCAGTACCTTTTTGGAGGGAACGATTTAAGATTTTAAGAATTTCTTGCCCGAGTTTTGTTTTGTCAGTATCCGATTTTAGATCACTCAAACTCTTTTTTTTTAGCTCAAAAGATACGTTTGCTCTTAAAAGCGCAATGTTTTGATCGATTTCTTTTAAAACTACTTCATTACTAAGGTCAAAGGAGAAGGCTATTTTAAGAAAGGATTCTTCACTGTTTTTTGATTTGATGGGAAAGAAAAAAGGAGTAAATTCATATTGAGGCACTATTTTAAAAGATGGAACTGCTTCCTCTACAGGTTTCTCAGCGACCGGCTCCGGCTCTGGTTCTGGTTCCGGTTTGAGAGAAAAATAAACAATAACCCCAGTGAGTAATATAAATATTAAAATGCCGGCGCCGGCTAATTTAAGAGTTTTAGACGGTATTTCATTAAACTTCTCAGTAAGCTTTTGTATAAAGCCGGACCCTTTTTCTTCAGGTATTTCAGGTTCTTCAGGTTCCGGAGGAGCTTTTTCTTCTTCTTCAAAACCTTCTGGTATTTTGAGATCAAGGTCAATATCGAGTTCTGTTTTACGTTTTTTTCCCATACTCCGAGCTTAGTTTGTTTAGTCCAGATTGTCTTAAAAAGGATAGAACTTAAAATAAATGTAGAAAATCTTTGATGTTAATGCCCTAATTTTTTCAGTATCAATTGAGCATCTTTAAAGTCCAGATTGATTCCCAAGGCCTTTTTGAAATGATGGACTGCTTTTGGTTTGTTATTTGCTTCAATGTAAGCTCTGCCTATGTTATAATGTATACCTTCATCATTTTGATCAAGCTTAATCGCCTTGTGATATTCTTTAATAGCCTCGTTGACCCTGCCCTTTCGCCTGAGGGCAATCCCAAGGCGGTTGTAAACATGTATATCTTCTTTTTGGTTTAAAGAATGTTTAAATGCAGCAGCGGCTTTTTCCGCATGGCCACCCGCTAAAAAGATTTCACCGATATTTGTTTTAAGCTCGGGATTATTCGGTTCAGCTTCTACCGCTTTTTCAAATGCTTTTTCTGCTTGTTCCACATCACCACTTTCCAAGTACATTTTACCTAAAGTAGTTTGCCTTTTAGAGTTGTGCGGGCTGATTTTTATCGCTTTTTCAAATGAAACAAGGGCTTTTTCTTTATCGCCAACTTCCTGATAAAGATCACCAAGGGATTGATGTACTTTAATATACTGTGGATTGATTGAGACAGCCTCCTGAAGCGACTCTTCTGCTTTCTCAATATTACCCATTTTTTTATACGCTTCACCAATTAGCTGTCGTACCCGGGCGCTTTTCGGAGATAATTCCAAAGCCTTCTCAAACATCTCTATAGCTTTTCCGTAATCTTCCTGCTTTGTTAAATTAATACCTCCTTGAATTAACTTGTCAAACTCAGTGGGCGAACTTCTTCTTTCGAGAATAGATTTAATCTTGCTTTCCAGGGTCAAGGCAACAAAAGGCTTTATAATATAACCATCTATATCATTTTCAGCGGCCTGGGCTATTTGTGACTCTTCCACTTCCGCTGTAACCATCAAAATTGGAATATCGGAAAATCGTTGACCTTCCCTTGTTTTTTGAACTACCTCAATGCCCGCCATACGCGGCATGTTCCAATCTAAGATAAGGAAGTCTGGTTGAAAATCAAACATTTTTTTTAAACAATTTTCTCCATTGTTTGCTTCATCTATAAATTCGTAGCCAATGTAGCGAAGCATATTCCTGATGGTCCTCCTCATGTTTGTCATATCGTCGACAACGAGGATTTTCATGTTTTTTTCTTTGTTAAGCATTGATTAAGTTCTCTCAGCAGTCGAAAGAGTAAAACTAAAGGTGCTTCCTTTGCCCTCTTTGCTTTCAACCCAGATCATTCCATTGTGAGCTTCAAGCGCCATTTTGCAAAAGGTTAGCCCGAGGCCGGTACTGTGTTGTATCCTATTACCATTTTTCACTTCTTGACAGAATTTGTCAAATATTTTTTTTTGAAATTCTTTGGGTATCCCTTTTCCCTGGTCTGCTACACTTACTTTTAAAAAATCTTTTTCTCCGTTTGGTTCCACAATGATTTTGATTTCACTTTGAGGAGGAGAATAAGATATAGCATTTAAAAGCAAATTTGACAAAACTCGTTCAATAATTTCCTTATCAGCATCTACCGGTTTAAGTTCTCCTTTAGCTTCCATAGTAACACAAATTTCATTTTGTTTCGCAATCGTTTTAATTTTTTTTATGCTTTCCGTAATCATTTCATCTATGTGGAATGATTTTTTGTTGAGAATCATACTTCCTTCTTCAATTTTGCTGATTTCCAGTATATTTAAAATCATCCGGTAAAGGTTTTCACATCCCATGATCGCAGTTTCCAAGTATTCTCGATTAAGGTCGGAAAGTGATTTATCACAATTCAACAAATCCAGGTTGGCTGTAATTTCACCCACAGGCCCTTTCAGATCATGAATAATCATCTTGAACAAATCTCCTTGCGTGCTCTGGAGTTCTTCCAGCTTTTTATTTTTTTTTTCTAATTCCCGGATATCTTTTTTTAAAGATTCTATTTCCGTTATATGATTGGTATTTTCTTCTATCATTAAATATTGTCTCTCCACCTAAAATTAATATCACAAAGTCTTTGAGACAAAATAGAGCAAATGTTTCGCATCATTAAATATCCTATGTGGTTGTCCCTATCAAAAAGTTTATATAGTTTTTCACCATCAATTATAAGCATAGAAATTTTATCCAGAGCAATAGCGCAAGCCGACCTGCGCTCCCCTTCAAGAAAAGATATTTCCCCAAAAATTTCACCGTCTCGTAGCGTTGTTAGACGCCTTCTTGAGCTTCCAGAAGATTGAGATGAAGGCGCTTTTTTTTCAACGGTTACTCTTCCTTCCAAAATGACATAAATATCTGAGCCTTTACTATCTTCCTCAATAATAACCTCTTCTTCGTCGTATTTTTTTTCAATGCAAAGTAGTAGAATTTTATCCAATTCATCAGAACTTAATCCTTCAAAAATCTTAAACCCAGAAATTTTTTCTTTGAGAGACACAGATTTTCCCCCTTCAAGAATCACTAACGCACTTTTAATGCCATTATATCAAAATTATTTGATTTGCAAAACCCCATCCGAGTCGATAGCCGAAAAAAATCCCCTTAAAAAATAATCACTTACGTATCTTAATATTAATTACGGCTACACAGGCTATCAAAGGATTGATGAAAAAAAATCCGTCAGGTTCCTACAATCTCGTATAAACATCTGCGGATTTAGTGTTTTTCATTTTACAGTATGGACATTCAAAAGATCCTTTTAATCTAATACTTTCTTCCACCTCAGAACGTGAAACTGATATATTTTTATGGCATTTTCTGCACGGAAACGCAATTTTTTTCCCCTCGTTCATATTAATAAGTTCCTTTTTTAATTAATTCTTTTGCTATCACAATTTTTTGGATCTCATTAGTTCCTTCAAATATCCGGTTAATACGGGAATCACGGTAAAAGCGCTCCACCGGATAATGGCTCATATATCCCAAGCCTCCATGTATTTGCATAGCCGAGTCAACGATCCAATCCAGAGCTTCAGAGCAGAATACTTTTACAATAGCGGATTCACGCGAAAACTTTTCTCCATTATCCACCATATTTGCAGTTCTGTACACCATTCCTTCCATTGCGTAAATTTTTGTGTTCATCTCCGCTAAGATAAATTGAACTGCCTGATGCTCACATATCGGGATATTAAACTGCTTTCTTTCTTTGGCAAATTTTAAAGATAAATCCAGCAGCTCTTTAGAAGCACCAAGAGAGGCTGCCCCCAGGCTGAGTCGTCCAACATCAAGCGCCTTCATTGCGGTAATAAAACCTGCGCCATAAACTCCCAACATATTATCCATAGAAACTTTCATATCTTCAAATATTAATTCAGCTGTAGTGGAACCTCTAATACCCATTTTTTCTTCAATAGTTCCAACTTTAAAACCTGGGGTACTGGACTCAACAATAAAAGCGGATACTCCGCCACGCGCGCCCTTTGCAGGGTCTGTTACAGCAAAAACAACAATAATATCGGCATTGCTGCCATTAGTAATCCATATTTTGGTGCCATTGATTACAAAATAATCTCCATCCCGAACAGCCGAAGTTTGAATGGATGCAGCATCGGATCCGGCTTGCGGTTCTGTCAGAGCAAAAGCTCCAAGCTTTTCCCCCTTTGCCAGAGGAACTAAGTAGTTCTCTTTCTGTTCATCAGTTCCATCAAAGAAAATAGAAGAACAAGCAAGACTCTGGTGGGCAGATATTGTAACAGCCGTGCTTGCACAACCATGACCCAACTCTTCCAGCATAATGCAAGCACCGGTCTCGCCCAGTTCAGAACCGCCATATTCTTCTGGGAAAGGAATTCCCATTAAGCCAAGTTCAGCTGCTTTTTTTAACAACTCGTCAGGAATTTCTTTTTCCTTATCTATCTTAGCGGCAAGTGGTTTGACGTCCTGGTCAACGAATTTCCTCACCATAGCGCGCAACATGTTATGTTCTTCCGTAAACTTAAAATCCACCCTTCCCTCTAAATCCGCAGGTTTTTAGATAATAGCTTAATGTAGAAATCAATTCACATGTCCTTAAATTTTGGTTGGCGCTTTTCGAGGAATGCGGCAACTCCCTCTTTCTTGTCCTCTGATTCGCATATTTTCCCAAACATTTCAGATTCTATTTTGAGCCCTTCTTCCAGAGATGTTTTTAGGCCTTGATTTATAGCCTTCAGCGCAGCGGCAATCGCCAATTTTCCTTTAGATATAATTCGTTTTGCGAGTCCCTTTGCTTGTTTCAAGACGTCGTCCGGAGGCACAATTTTATCTACAAGACCTATCCTGTGAGCCTCTTTTGCAGTTATCATATCTCCCGTTAAAATGATCTCTGCTGCTTTTCCCGGTCCTACTAAACGGGGAAGTCTCTGCGATCCCCCAAAACCAGGTATTATTCCGAGATTAATTTCCGGCTGCCCCAGTTTTGTCATATCACTAGCGATTCTCATATGGCACGCCATTGCCAATTCACATCCCCCTCCGAGAGCCAGACCGTTGATAGCCGCGATAAAAGGTTTTTCCGAGTTTTCAATTTTATTCAATACCGCCTGACCTTTAGCAGTCAGAGCCTGTCCTGTTTTAGTATCAGTTATGTCTGCAATTTCTTTTATATCCGCCCCCGCCACGAAAATAACACCGCCGGTCCCTGTTATAATAGCTGCTTTTATTTCCTTATCTTTCAGAACCATATCTACAGATTCTTCCAATTCTTCCATAACTTTACTGCTAAGAGCGTTTGCAGGTGGGTTATTTATCGCAATGACGGCGATTTTGTTTTCAGATGAAAAATTAATAAATTTAAAATTAGACATTAATAGCCTTTAAAGCAGATTTTTAATGGTTACATTATAAATTTAGTAGATTTTAATATCAACGACATTAAAAACAGTGTTTAACAGGAAGGAACTGTTTACGAAACAGACAGCATTTTTTCCAGAGCAGAATTAGCCTTGATTTGAATATTCTTTGGCACAGTAACGTGATGTTTTTCATCCTCCAAAGCTTCCAAAACATCTTCCAAAGTTGTTACTTTCATGTTTGGGCAGATTTGCTCATTTGATGGGAAATAAAATTCCTTTTTCGGGTTCTCTTTTCTTAGCCTGTACCCGATTCCGATCTCCGTTCCTACAATAATTTCATTATGAGAGCATTCCCGGGCAAATTTAATCATCCCGGAAGTACTGGCTATGTGATGGGCAAGGTTCAATACTTCAGGAGTGCATTCAGGGTGTGCCATAAAAACTGCCTTTGGATGTTCTTTCATCGTTTTTCGTACACTCTCTTCTTTTATAAAGTTATGGTGGGTGGGACAAAAACCTTTCCAGGGGATAACTGTCTTTTGGGTAAAACGTTGAGCATATTTCGCGAGATTCATGTCCGGAATCATCAAAACTTGTTTTCTACCATTTAACGATTCTACTACTTTAACGACATTAGATGACGTGCAACATATATCGCTTTCCGCCTTGACGTCAGCGGTTGAGTTTACATAACACACGACAATCGCATCGGGATAGATTTTTTTTACCTCCCTTAATTTTTGTACGGTTACCATATCCGCCATAGGACATCCTGCTTCAAGATTAGGAAGCAAAACCTTTTTAGCAGGAGATAAAATTGCCGCGCTTTCCGCCATAAAATGAACGCCGCAAAAAACAATGATCTCTGCGTTTGTTTCAGCCGCTGCCCGGCTCAAGCCTAAAGAATCGCCGGCAATATCAGCAATCTCCTGAATTTCATCTCTCTGATAGTTATGCGCCAGCAACACGGCGTTCTTTTCTTTCAAGAGGGCCCGGATATCCTTTTTCAGCTTGTCATCATTGTCTGTCATGTTGACATTATATTATGAAATCTGATATAAAAGAAAGTTTATTATGTTTAAGAATCTATCTGATCGGTTAGAACCGATTCTAAAAAAATTAAAGGGACGAGGCAAGCTAAACGAAGAAAATATCAGGGAATCCCTTCGTGAAATCAGGATAGCTTTGCTGGAAGCCGACGTAAATTTTCAGATCGCTAAAGGTTTTATTGCGCGAATCGCTGAGAAAGCTGTTGGATCTGAGGTAATGGATAGTTTGACACCCGGACATCAGGTTGTCAAGATTGTCCATGAAGAGCTTATTCATTTATTGGGTTTCGAATCATCACAGATAACTTTTTCCGGAGAACCGACAACTATTATTTTAATGGTTGGTTTGCAGGGATCCGGCAAAACAACCTCCGCTGGTAAATTAGCTAAGAAATTCAAAGATGAGGGAAAAAAACCTTTTTTGGTTCCCGCTGATGTTTATCGACCTGCCGCAATAGAACAGTTAAATATTTTAGGTGAAAAGCTTGATACTGATGTATTTGCCACTAATGATCAAAAGGACCCTGTCGAAATTTGCAGGAATGCCTGTGAAGAAGCGTTAGAAAAGGGCTTAAACCCAGTTATTATCGACACCGCAGGGAGGCTGCATATTGATGAGAAGTTAATGGAGGAATTAAAAAATATTAAAATTGAGATTCAACCTCATGAGATTTTATTGGTAGCCGACGCCATGACGGGGCAGGAAGCGGTGAATATAGCCCAATCTTTCGATAGCAGCCTAGGGATCGACGGGATTATATTAACAAAGATGGATGGGGACGCGCGGGGCGGGGCGGCTTTGTCCATAAAAGAAATCACGGGAAAACCAATAAAATTTATTGGCGTTGGAGAAAAATTAGAGGCCTTGGAAGTTTTTCATCCTGATAGGTTGGCATCGAGGATTTTAGGAATGGGAGACGTCCTTTCATTAATTGAAAAAGCAGAATCTAATGTCTCTATTGATTCCGCCAAAGATCTCTATAAAAAAATTAAAAAAGATAGTTTTTCTCTTGTGGATTTTAAAAACCAGTTAGCGCAAATGAAAAAAATGGGTCCGTTGGATCAGCTAATGGGAATGTTGCCTGGGATGAAGGGGTTAAAAAATATTAAAATTGATGATAAAGCCCTTGTCAGGACGGAAGCAATCATTAATTCTATGACATCTCAAGAAAGATTAAAGCATCAAATTCTTAATGGAAACAGAAAAAAGAGGATTGCAAAAGGAAGTGGAACTCATGTTTCCGATGTAAACAGGCTTTTAAAGCAGTTTGTACCATCTAAAAAAATGATGAATAAATTTTCTAAAATGAACTTGAAAAACGGTTTAGGAATGGGAAACATGATTCCCTTTTGAATACAATGGTGGATGAGTAGATGTGTTGCCCACCCTTTTACTCATCAGCAAAAAGAAGGAGGTGGTTCAGTGCCAGTAGTAATGCGGTTAGCGAGATATGGAGCAAAAAAGAAGCCTTTTTATCGAGTAGTTGTAGCAGATTCAAGGTCACCAAGAGATGGACGTTTTTTGGAAATCGTTGGAACATACAATCCCCTGATTGAAAAAGAAAACATTAAAATCGACCAGGAAAAAGCAACTTCATGGTTAAAAAAAGGAGCCTTGCCATCGAAAACGGTTAAAAGTTTATTTAAAAAAAATGGAATTGAAATATGAAGGAATTAATCGAATTTATAGCTAAGTCTTTAGTCGAGAATTTGGAACAGGTGGAGGTCCGCGAAGTTCAGGGTGATAGAACCACCATTATTGAACTGAAAGTTGCCCAGGAAGATATGGGAAAAATCATTGGTAAGCAAGGTAAAACGGCAAGATCCATTCGAACTCTTCTCAATGCAACAGCTGCAAAGGTAAAAAAGAAGGCTGTTTTAGAAATTTTGGAATGAAGAAAGAATTAATTCCCATCGGCAAGATTGTTAAGTGCCAGGGGAATAAAGGCCATGTCCGGTTATTTCCTTTCATTGAAGATCTTGCGCTGAATGAATACGCAGGAGAAATTTCTACCAGTGACTCATCAGGGATAGTTTTAAAAAGAAAAATCGCTTCCATAAGACCTAACAAAAAATTTTGGATTATTCATTTTGAAGGCGTCAACAGTATCGATGAAGCGCAACCTCTTGTAGGACAAAAAGTGGCTGTCAATAAAACCTTTTTCCGGAAACTCCCTGCGGGAAATTATTATTGGTTTGAAATATTAGGGCTCGACGTTTATGATGAAAAAGATGATTTTCTTGGAACAATTGATAATTTCTTTTCCACCGGCGGTAATGATGTGTATGTAGTCAAAAAGGATAAAAGGAAGGAATTCTTTATTCCGGCAATCAAAGAAATTGTAAAACAAATTGATTTAAAAGAAAATAAAATGGTCATTCGTTTGGCAAATGGTTTATGACATATATTGAGTTTAACATAGTTACTATTTTCCCTGAGATGTTTAAAACTTCTTTGAATGAGAGCATCCTTAAAAAAGCTCAGGAAAAAAGTCTTTTTAAAATTAACTTGTTCAATTTACGTGATTTTGCGGAAGGAAAGCATAAAGTTACTGATGACTATCCTTATGGCGGGGGTGGCGGGATGATAATGAAACCCGAGCCCATTGTAAAGGCCATTGAATCAATTAAAGCTGAAAAACCGAAGAGTAAAGTAATTCTTATGACGCCTCAAGGGAAAACACTCAACCAGGCTTATGCTAAAACACTGTCTAAAGTACAATCATGGATTATCATATGCTGTCATTATGAGGGGGTTGACGAAAGAGTGCGGCAGCATTTTGTTGATGAAGAAATTTCAATAGGAGATTATATACTAACGGGAGGAGAAATTCCTGCTATGGTGTTAATTGATGTTCTGGTCCGGTATATTCCTGGAGTCATTGGGGGTAAAAAAGCCGTTGAAAACGATTCTTTTTTTAACTCACTTTTAGAGTATCCTCAATATACCAGGCCGTCCAATTTCCGCGGACTGCAAGTACCGGAAGTACTCCTTTCAGGAAATGAGAAGCATATTAAGGATTGGCATCACAAGCAGGCTTTAAAAAGAACATTCGAGAGACGGCCGGATCTTTTGGCAAAGACCAAACTGAACGAGGAAGATACGCAATATCTTCATACAATACGGAAATAATATGTGTAAGAATTATGCAAATGTCTCTTTGATTCTCACACATTATCCCGTTTATAACAAAAATCAGGAGGTTGTAGTCTCTTCAATAACTACTCTTGATATACATGATCTTTCAAGAATTGCTAAAACCTATGGGCTTGGGACATTTTATATTGTTACACCGCTAAAATCGCAGATAGATTTAATTGAAAAAGTATGTTCACATTGGAAAACAGGGTTCGGCGCCAGTTATAATCCAACTCGGAATGAAGCATTCGGCAACATTTGTGTAGCTGATAACCTGGATTGCGCTTTTCGACTAATTATGGATCGCGAAGGTAAACCACCAAAAGTTATCGCTACGGGCGCGAGGAAATTTCAAAATTCGATTAAGTTTCATGAGATGAGGAAAAAAATTAATCTCAATGATCCTTTTGCAATTCTTCTTGGAACCGGTTGGGGGCTCGAAGAAAGTGTTGTTATGAAAGCAGACTATATCCTGGAACCTATTAAAGGCATTGGAAATTATAATCATCTTCCGGTGAGAGGTGCAGCAGCTATAATCGTTGATCGTTTATTAACAAGGGAATAAGGAGAAATATAAAATGAACGCTATTGAAAAAATAGAATCAGAACAATTAAAGAAGAAAAGAATTTCCTCGTTTAAGGCGGGTGATACAGTTCGTGTCCACTTAAAAATTAAAGAAGGAGAAAAAGAACGGATTCAAGTTTTTGAAGGGGTGGTTATTGCTAAAAAACATGGGGGAGCCCGTGAAACTTTTCTGGTAAGAAAAGTCTCCTTTGGTGTTGGAGTAGAGAGAATATTCCCGCTCCATTCACCGAGAATAGAAAAAATTGTTGTCGTACGAAAAGGGAAAGTACGTCGCGCGAAACTTTATTACTTGAGAAATCTTAAAGGAAAAGCCGCCAGAATTAAGGAAGCAAGTAAAGTCAACCAGAAATAAGATTTAGTTCTAAAATTATTTTTTGATAGATGAACTTTGACATTATAATGTGGCACTATGAAAACGAGACAAGAAAGCAGGGCCACAAAATAATTGCAGGCATAGATGAAGCGGGAAGGGGTCCCCTGGCAGGACCTGTAGTAGCAGCGTCTGTTATTTTACCAGAAAATTGTCGAGTCGAAGGGCTGAATGACTCTAAAAAATTATCAGAAAAAAAAAGGAATCTGATTTTTCAAATTATTCGGCAAAAAGCAGTTGCAATCGGCATAGGGATAACTTATGAAAACATAATAGACCAAATAAATATTTTGCAAGCTGCAAAAGTTGCCATGGAGGATTCTGTTTCCCGATTAAGCTGCAAGCCTGATTTTCTTTTAATCGATGGCAATCAGAAAATACTTTCTACTATACCTCAACTTACTATCATAAAAGGAGACGCATTAAGCGCATCCATTGCAGCAGCTTCTGTTATAGCAAAAGTAACCAGAGATAAAATGATGATTCAATATGATGATATTTACCCTCAATATGGATTCAGAAAACACAAAGGTTACGGAACGCAAGATCATTTAAAAAGCATTAGCAAGTTTGGACCCTGCAAAATTCACCGCAAAACATTTAAAAGTGTAAAAGAATACTGTTAAAATGAATGAAACAAAGGAAAAATCGCGCATTCTACTTTGGCTCTCGGTCTTTTTTTCTGCTGGTAAAAGGATTAAAAATATATTAAATTATTAGTATGAAGGGACAATTTTCACTATTTGTAGCCGCAAGTTTAATATTTCAAATATGGATGTTTATTGACTGCTTGAAGCGCAAGGAAAATTTCTTCTGGATTCTGATCATTATACTGTTTGGTCCTGTTGGCGCTGCTCTTTATTTGTTTTTTGTCAAACTTTCCGGTAGCAGCGTAAAAATTAAAACCACTATCAAGGATACAGAAGAAGTTGAAAATTTAAAAACCCTGATAAAAATGCATGGCAAAGCTTATCATTACAATGAACTTGGTGATATTTATTTAAAGCGGGGTGATCTGCAGGAAGCTAAAGAATGCTACGAAAAAGCGGTAAAAAAAGACCAAAGCATGCTAAACGCCCAATATGGTCTGTCAAAATGTCTACATGGGGCAGGGAAATATTTGGAGGCAGCTTATGTCCTGGAAGACCTTGTAGCAAAAGACCGGAAACATGATTATGGAAATGCGCTTTTTGGCTTGGCAGAAAGCTACCGCCTTTCAGGGGAGGACGATAAAGCAATAAAAGTGTATGAGGACCTTTTTAAGGCATATTCCTTTTTCAGAGGTTATTATGAATATGCAATGCTCCTTGTAAAAAAAGGACGATTGGACGACGCCATTAAATCTATGCGAACTCTTATTAATAATGCCGGTACATTACCGGATTACAAATACCAGCAGGAAAAAATCTGGATTGATAAAGCCCATAAATTCTTACGCCGTTACCAAAAAAACCCGGGTTCTCTTTGATTTTGCGTAATTAATAGTGCAAAAATCTTTTCGTAAAGCAGATCTGCAAAATCTTCTTTTAATAATTATCATTCCCAGCCTTCTTTATTTTCACGCCTATAAAAGCCCTTTCCATCTTGACGATTTTATCACTATCATCGATAGGCCTCTAATTAAAAATCTCAGCATTTTTTTTGATGAGGATAATAACCCTTATGCCGCCAGCGGCATATTCCAAAACAGGGTTTTCCTGCTTTACAGTTTTGCGTTAAATTACCATATTGGCAACCTTAATGTAATAGGCTATCATCTTGTTAATGTCATTATACATCTCATAGTTTCTATCCTAATATACTTTTTAGTCAAAGAAATATTAGCATGCCAACCCCTCAATACTTCCCAAAGTGGAAAAAAGCAATTTCAGTATAGCAGGACAATCCCTTTGCTCGCTTCTCTCTTGTTTTCTGTTCATCCATTACAAACAGAATCAGTAACTTATATTTCCAGCCGGTCAACTCTTGCAGTAACTTTTTTCTTTTTAGGATCGCTCCTTTTTTTTATTAAAGGATCGGCATTCTTTTTTAATCCTTTGAAAGAAATTAAACACAAAATCTACATAGTCAATTATTTTCTCTTCGGAATACTGTTCTTTTTATTGGGACTGGGATTCAAAGAAACCATCGTTGTTCTGCCGCTAATCTTTTTTCTTTATATACTGCTGTTTTACTCACGGCAAATACGTCTATCAAGGAAGGTTCTTGGTTCTATCTTCCTGCTGATATTTCTTCTGCTGATTCACGGCGCTGGATTTTTTATGCATTCTAAAGAGATAGACCGATTGGCTGCACTATATAAGACATCTGAATTTCAGGAAAAGAGTATACAGGACGCAATGGTTAAGCTTAAAGAAATTAAAAAAAAGCAGCACCCATTTCTTAATTTATTCTACTTTTCAACTGATGAACCAAATATCCTAACCAATATCTATCGTTCTATATATTCCAGAGGTAAGTACGTTTATAGCGTAGGAAAAGTTTCATATTCCGAAAAAGTCTACTTTTTGTCAGAATTAGAAATTATCGTATTTTATTATCTTAAGCTTCTTTTTTTACCCTTCAATCAAAGCGTCTTTCCTGATTTTCCTGAATTCAATATTGAACACTGGAAAACATTAATTGGTGCTTTATTTGTCATAGTTTTATTATCTACATACTGTCTGTTTTCAAACTTAAGATTAATTTCATTTTCTTTCTTTTGGTACATTGTAACAATTATGCCTTACACTACTTTCATACCTTTAACCGACCTGGTTTCGGAACATCGAACATATCTTCCCAACATCGGTTTTTTTATAGCAGTTTCAACAGGATTAGCTGCATTGCTAACCTTAAAAAAACGCCTTATTTCTTTATCCTTTATTTTAGCAATTTTAGTATCTGCTTCTATGCTAACTTTAAAAAGAAACTTTATATGGCAAAGTGAAATTTCATTGTGGGAAGACTCTGTTAAAAAAGCTCCCGGACACGTTAAGTCTATT
The DNA here is from genome assembly GCA_964394335.1 of uncultured Nitrospinota bacterium. Lineage (GTDB taxonomy): Bacteria > Nitrospinota > Nitrospinia > CAJXCL01 > CAJXCL01 > CAJXCL01. Next base: position 52,488 of record CAYMVZ010000002.1, read on the forward strand.
AATGCCCTTGGAGCGGCATATATCAGAGCAGGAAAACATGAGAAGGCACAGCCTGTTTTCCAGAAGGGCTTAAAAATAGACCCTTTTAACCATACTCTCAATATTAACATGGGTATAATATTCAAAAAAAATGGCAATCTTGATAAGGCAGAAGAACACTTTAAACTGGCTGCTTTAATTTCAAAAGATTATTTGGCGTTCATTAATCTTGGATCTATTTATTTAGAAAGAGACCTGTACTTTCAAGGTATAGAAGAATTCAATAAAGCCCTAAGTAGTAAACCGGATTCACACCTTGCTTATTTTTATCTTGGTATAGCTTACAATGATTTGAAAGACTACAAAAAGGCCATCCAGTACTTTGAAAAATCTATTGAGTTAAATTCTGATTTTTCTAAAGCGTATAACAATTTGGGATTCAGTTATTGGAATTTGGGAAAACATGATGAAGCTTATGAGTGGTTTGTAAAAGCTATGAATAAACAGCCGGAACTTCCTACTCCATACTTAAATATTGGAAATTATTTCCTTATTAAAGGACAACAAAAACAAGCTGAAGATTTTCTTAAACGTTATCAAGAAAAGTTAAAAAATGAGAAAAAATAAAAAACTTGTCTGCTCGTCCGTGGTTTTAATAATTGTTCTCAATCTGCTTGTCTATGCCAATACCTTCAAAGTGCCATTTCAGTTTGATGATGTCAAATTTATCGAGAATAATGAAAATATTTTAGAACCATTAGATATTAATGCCTTGATAAAAACCTACTTTTTAAGAGGCATCGTTCGTTGGAGTTATGCTGTGAATTATCTAATAGGCGAATTTAATACTATTGGCTATCATATTGTCAATTTATCAGTGCATATTATAATTTCGATACTTTTTTTTGTAGTTCTTCGTAACCTGTATCCCAACAGTAAATGGAATTTGCCACTTTTAGCAGCCCTTTTATTTTCCCTTCACCCTGTCCAAATAGAATCAGTTACTTACCTGATGAGCCGTTCTGGATTACTTGCTACTTTTTTTTATCTTCTGGCATTTTATTTTTTTATCAATTCTACCCAAAACTTTCCGGTACATAAGGCTAAAACAGTTGTTTTTTCAATTGCCGCTCTAATTTGTTTTCTCCTGGGTCTTGGATCCAAATTAACCATAGTTTCATTACCAATAATACTGATCATTTACTTGTTCGTCATTAATATGAATAAAAACAGCATTTTGTCTATTATACGTCAATATAAATGGCTTCTGATGGGAGTGCTTGCAATCTTTACTTTGTTTTTGGTTTATAAGTCCTTTTCAAAACATGGATTGATAGGGATCCAGGGTATGGCGATAGAACAATATGGCAGGTGGGGTTATTTTATGACTGAGGTTAAAGCTTTTTATTTTTATTATTTAAAGTTATTATTTCTTCCAACTAACCTAAATATCAACCCTGATTTTCCCTTTTCACCTTCATTATGGCAAACTATTTGTTTACTAACGCTGACACTGTTTGGATTGTTCTATTTAGTAAAATATTCAAAGAAATTACCACTATTGATTTTTTCTGTTTTATGGATACTTGTTACTCTTTTACCAACATCTTCCATTGTTCCATTAAACGACATTGTAGCTGAGCATCGAATATATCTCCCTTCACTCGGTTTTTTTACCGCAATAAGTCTGGCCATAGTAGAGCCCAAACGACAGTCTGAAATGTTAAAAATAGTTTCAGTTTTAACTATGGTGGTAGTGTTTTCTATTTTAACGGTCCAGAGAAATAATGTTTGGAATAATCCAATTTCTCTATGGGAAGATGCAATGAAAAAATCGCCTCATCACGTTAGATCTTATCTCAATGCAGGCAGGAGTTATTATTACGAAAAGATGTTAGAGAAAGCGGTTGCAGCTTATGAAAAGGCCAATAACATTGATATCTTTTATTTTGAATCGCACTATAACCTCGCTACTATTTACTATGAGTGGGGAAACCTCGATAAAGCAGTAAAGGAATTCTCAATCGCATTGCGATTGAATAAAAACTTGCCAGTAGCTTATATAAATCTTGGTAATATTTATATGGAAAAAAAAGAGCATGACACGGCAATTGATATGTTTAAAGCCGCTATTCATCTTCAGGAGGACTGTTCTGTCTGTTTTCGTAATATAGCCATTATTTATTATTACCATCTTAAGGACTACAAAAAGGCAATGTTTTATTTCCAACAGACATTAAGATTAGACCCTGAACAAAACCAAAAGCAGGAAATTCAATCTATTCTTAGTTCTCTTGATACTTCTTAACAGTTCGATAAAATCTGTTTATTTAAAATCGATTTTTCTTCTACTGCGGAAATAAAAGCCGGTTTGACATTATTCTATACGGTGATTACAATATTGGGCTATGAATATTAATTGTTCCTGGCTGAAAGAATATATTGGTTTTGATCTCTCTCCTGAAGAACTCTCCAATAAATTAACTCTCGCGGGATTGGAAGTTGAAAACCTGAAAGAAAAAGGCAAGTCCGATGCTTTGCTGGAGATTAATATAACTCCGAACCGGCCTGACTGCCTCAGTTTCATTGGAATAGCACGGGAAATATCCGCTCTTACCGGGTCTTCGATAAAATACCCGGACTGCACGGTACGAGAGCAAGGCAAAAATATTGAAAAGGTGACGGCGGTTGCCATCCATGATGAATATTTGTGTCCGCGCTATTCAGCCAGGGTTATTGAGGGAGTTAAAGTAGGCCCTTCTCCGCAATGGCTGGTGGATAAATTGGATTCCATCAATATTAGATCCATTAATAACATTGTGGACATCACAAATTTTGTTTTGCATGAAATAGGGCAGCCGCTTCACGCGTTTGATTACGATCTGTTAAAAGAAAACAGGATTGTGGTACGTCGTGGTATTAACGGAGAGAAGTTTGTAGCCCTTGATAATACCACCTGCGATATAAAAGACTCCATGCTTGTCATTGCCGATGCGGAGAGACCAATAGCCTTGGCCGGAATAATAGGCGGCAAGAATACAGAGGTATCGGATAAAACAACTAATATTCTTCTGGAAAGCGCTTATTTCGAACCGACACAAATTCGTCGTACCTCGAAAAAACTTGGTTTACAAACGGAATCTTCCTTTCGTTTTGAACGCGGAGCAGATCCCGAAAATGTCTTAAAAGCATCAAACCGGGCTGCGGGATTAATCTTGAAAGTGGCGGGTGGAAAAGTCGCAAAAGGGATTATTGACATTTATCCAACATTAATATCATCTCCGGAAATAACTTTGAGGCTGGACAGGGTAAATAAGGTTTTGGGAACAAACCTTACCGGGAATGAAGTAAAAAATTATGTCGAAAAACTTGACTTTTCTGTTTTGCAAGAGCAAGAGGGAAAGTTTGAGATTGAGGTGCCTTCCTGGCGGCGAGATATTACAAGAGAAATTGATTTGATTGAAGAGATTACCCGGCTTCATGGTTATGATAATATTGAAGCTAAAAGCCCTGAATACAGAATTAACAGAGTGAACCTGAATAAATATTACACTTTCGAAAAAGAAGTAAAAAACTATTTTAAAGGAAAAGGGTTTTGCGAGGCAATTAACTACGCATTTATCAGCGATGAAATGCAGAGGCTTTTTCAAAATAATAACCAGAATTTCGAAACCGATAATGTATTCCTGAAAAACCCTATAAACAATGAATGGCGGGTCATGAGAAAAAGCCTGTTACCGGGATTGCTGATCTCTATTCAGAAAAACATTAACAGGGGGATTGAGGAGGTTCAACTTTTTGAATTGGGCAGACAATATGACCCTGTAAAGGACACAAATACCATTTCGAAAAATAAAGCCATGGATACTAATAAAAGTAGTTTATCAAAAGAAATTAATTATCTTTCAGGGGTGGTGACCTCAAAAGTAGAAAGAAAACTATGGAAAGAAGAAATGTCGAGAAATATATATTACTTGAAGGGGATTATCGAGATGTTTCTGGAAGAGATGCGTTTAAAAAAATTTAGTTATAAAAAAACTTCTTTGCCCACCTTTAATAATCTAATAGAATTATATAGCAGTGAAAACAAAATTGGATTTATTGGTGAGTTGAGCCGCGATGTAACTGATAAATTGGATATTAAAGACAGTCTATTGGTATTTGAAATTAATCTTGATATGCTGTATAAAATTCGGGAAGAATTGACATCATTTAGCTCTATTTCAAAATACCCGAATATTTTAAGAGATATTGCGATTCTTGCGGATCGTAAAGTAGAATCCAAAGTAATTGAAGATTATATTAAGAGGCAAGGGACATTCCTGTTAAAAAAACTGACTCTTTTTGACTGCTATGAAGGAAAGTCCATTCCGTCAGGTAAAAAAAGTCTTGCATATTCTCTGGTATTTGGGGATGACGAGAGGACTTTGAAGGATGAGGAAGTTGACGCTATACATGAGAATATAATTAAGGGATTGGCTGATAAATTTAAAGCGCATTTAAGACCACAATGAAAATTGAAACCATTGATAAATTTCAAAAAATAGAAAAAGAATTAAAAAAAATGATTTCTCAGCTGAATTCGGTTAAGGATGAAAATAAAATATTAAAAAAACGTGTAAACGAACTGGAAAAATTTAAAGCGTCAGGGTCTAAAAAAATCATAAAAGGTCAAAAAGTTTCTTCAGATTATGATAATCTTAAAAACAACTTCAACAAACTCACACGTGAAAAAGAACTTATTCGGAAAAAAGTTGATCAGATGCTAAAGAAGATGGAAACTGTTCAGATTTTTTGAGCTATTGGGACGCGGATTTTCATAAAGCGGCTAGTGGCTGCAGCCACAATTCGGCAGGAAAGCCGAATTGGACGAATCCCAAAGGAAGGTCGCCCGAAGGGTTGAGGTCAGGGATGGCCGATATCACAATTTTACCACGATGGTAAAATTGGACGGATTCCGAAGGAAGGCCACCCTAAGGGTTGAGACCAGGGATGGTCGAAATCAAATGAAGCTTCCGCCCAATCTGCTAACAAAAATTGTGCTAAACTCAGCTTTGTTAAAAAAACACAGTTTTGCAAGTTTGTAGTACAGAAAATAATGATAGAAAATATTTCTTTTTAAAATGATAAAATGGACAAAGAAAAAAGAAATTTAACAGAAGTCGAAATATACAAGGAGTCATATAAAATTGTAAATGACGCCTCGCCGAAATACACCCAATCTCTTGCAAAATATGTAGATGAAAAGATGAAAGACATCTCACAAGCCACCTCAACGGTTTCATCCATGAAAGTCGCCGTTCTTGCCGCTCTAAATATTGCTGATGAGTTGTTTAAAGTGAAACAGGAATTGAAGACCGAGAAAGAAGTAATCGAAAAAGAAACAGACAGCCTGTATCGATTAATTCAAAGCAATACAAAATTTTAATTAAACCTTAGAATAATACCTACCTTAATCCCTCCTTGACTGGGAATTAATTTGCAAAAAATAAGGTTTTACACATTTTTAGTAGTGAATTATTCCTCAAAGGTTCTAGGCTTTTTTTTAGATCTTGTTTATCCTCCGAAATGTTTTAAATGTGGATTTTCTTTGATCGGCTTGGAAAGCAGCTCGATTTGTTCCTCCTGTGTTAAAAAGATTAGTCTTATTAAACCTCCCTTTTGTGAAACATGCGGGAAACCATTCTACTTTCAATACGATCCCCCATCTGAAGGTGGCTATCGGTGTGGTACCTGCCGAACTGAGAAGCATTATTTTGATAAGGCGCGGTCTTTAGGAAAATATGAAGGAGTCTTTAGACAGGCGTTGATAAGTTACAAATATAAAGGCAGAAAGGAATTGCTGAAAGATTTTGTAAAAATATGCCTTCAGCCTCAAAATAATTATTGTTTTATTCCCCTGAAGAAGCACGTTGACAAGTCCAATGGCATAGATGTAATTCTTTATGTTCCGTTACACAAAAAGAAATTACGAACAAGGGGATTTGATCAGGCATTCCTCATAGCTAAAGAGATATTGTATCAAATAAACATCAATTAATCAAAAAGTTATAAGTATATCAAATCCATAAATAGCACATCTTAGCACACTCGGAAAATTTTAGCACAGAAATACTGGTAAACAATCGTTCACCTGGACTGCTTCACAGAATACCTGAAATTCTTACGAGGATGCCATATATTGGACGATCTTATGTTGCGCTGAGGGAAAGCTGCTGGCTTGGTGAGAGGAAGATTGAAACGCCAGTTGAAGTGATCCGGGTGAAATGTTTATAATGTTCGGGAAATCAAAAAAAAGAAGTCAAGGAATGTGAACTTAATAAGTTTCTATGACACAAAATTCCCACAAGGGGTTTTGATGAACCAATTATGACAATAAGGAAGTTAGAAAATATTTGAGTAAAAGTTGGCAAATGTCTTACAATATAATGAAGCTTGTTTTGCAATCATAAATTGATAAGATAAAAAATATTTTTATTGAAAACTCTGCCGCCGACAAGATTTGTTAAAAGCTATAGATTTAGATGAACTTAATGGACTTAGTTAATGGAGGTATAATAAATTATGCAAGCGGCGTTAAAAAGTACCATATCAGCTTTTGATGAAATGCTCGCTTATGAAACATTGTGGGCTATGCTAAATTCTTCACTAAAGAAAATAGCAGAAATGTTTTGTGAACATAAAGTGCTTCCTTCCGAGCTTCTTAAAATAAAGAGCGATATGTTCGATGTGCCAAAACTTAAAGAGGAGGTTGAAAAGTTCTTACTAAATAAAAGAGGGTTCCTTGTAAGTATTAATGGTGATTTTCAATATCCGAAACGACTTCGAGCAGCAAGGTATCCAATTGAACTCTTCTATTATAAAGGTGATGTGGGATTACTTGATAGTCCTTGCATTTCAGTTGTTGGAGCAAGAAAATGTACAGAAAAAGGAATTAAAAGGACAATGGACTTAGTAAAAGGACTTGTTAAAAATGATTATACAATAGTTTCTGGACTAGCCTCAGGAATAGACAAAGTTGCAATGGAAACAGCAATAGCCTCCAAGGGAAATACTATAGGTGTAATTGGAACGCCAATAGACGAATATTATCCTAAAGAAAACAAATTGTTACAGGATGAAATCTCCTCGAAATATCTATTGATGAGTCAAGTTCCATTTTATAGATATAAGAAGGAACCGTTTAGCTCAAAAAGAAATTATTTCCCACAGAGAAATGCGACAATGTCAGCCTTATCTTATGCAACAATAATTGTTGAGGCATCTGATACAAGCGGAACATTGATCCAAGCAAGAGAATGTTTAGCTCAAAACAGAAAACTATTCATTTTAAATTCTTGTTTTGAAAACTCAAATATTTCTTGGCCGAGAAAATACGAAGAACGTGGTGCTAAAAGAGTATATGAGTTAGACGATATATTGAATGTCTTAAATAATGGTCCAACTAAAAAATGAGCGGTTTATGGAAAATAATAGAAAAAACTGTAGGAACAGATTTTCCACAACACCTTGATGACACAGACAAATGTTATTATGCTCGAGATTATATTTCTCAAGGTGGGTATCAATCTTCAGAAACTAACGATCTCATTTCAAATTTTAAAAAATCTACGGACAGGAAGAATAAACCTGAATGGCATTATAAGAAAATAGCAATTGAAAGATTTGCCACTGAGTTAAGTCTTGTAATTCGAGATAAGATGTCAATAACTTGCATACCTAGTTCAAAGTGTACTACTGATCCTGATTATGACTTTAGATTAGAAGAAACACTTTTACATTTAAAAGAAAAGAAGCCTTTGATAAATATTGAATATCCCTTAAAAGTTTCACAAACAACACTTGCATCTCATCTTGGTGGCAGTAGAGATATTTCTACGATTTATGCTAATTTGAAATGGGATGGTTTTACTACACCACCCGAAAAACTAATTATCCTTATAGATGATGTTATTACTTCTGGTGCGCACTTTAAGGCATGTAAAAAAAAATTTTTAGAACATCATCCAGGTATTGAGGTTTTAGGGTTGTTCTGGGCAAAGACTGTATCGAAATAATTCTTCACGAGGATTTCTGCTCTTTTACAAGTCATTTCAACTCAGTAGTGTCCGGTTAAGAACTTTATAAATTATAGTAAGTTATATTTTATCAAT
>CAYMVZ010000003.1:0-54482 GCA_964394335.1 uncultured Nitrospinota bacterium
GGACAGCGTATTTCTCTAAAGCCCTCATGCCAGGTGTTGTTTTCCTCGTATCAAGGATTTTTACGGTAGAAGGAACCTTTTCAACAAATTTCGCTGTCAATGTGGCTATCCCGCTCAGCCGTTGCAGGATATTTAAAGCGACTCGTTCACCAGCTAAAAGAGAACGAGAATTGCCTGAAAAAGTGAGCAAAGTACTTTCATTTTGAACTTTTTCACCATCCGTATGCTTCGGATCAATTTTGATGTTTTTATCCAAGCAAAGAAAAACATATTCAAAAATATTAAGCCCACAAAGAATTAAATCTTCTTTTGCTATAACCTTTCCGGCAGTTGCTTCTTTATCGGGAATTACAGCATTTGTAGTAACATCCCCTGTGCCGATGTCTTCTTCTAAAGCTTCTTTAAGAAACTTCTCAAGATGTTGAAATTCAATCGAATTCTTCATGATGAAGGAAATTATATCATTTATTATAAAAAAGAAGATTAAAAACTATTGTAGCTATTATCGGATATTGGTAATAATAAAAGGATTCTTAACCACGAAGGACACGAAGAAAACCGTTACCCATTCAATAACCCCCTTTTATTGTCCGCGAAAAAGACGAAATAACACGAAATTATTTTTTTCGTGTCTTTCGCGTGTTTCGTGGATAAAAAGATTGTTGGGAGAAAATCAGGATAACTCAGACAACGCTTCCCCAACAGTATAAAAAGAACCGGTAACAAGAATAAGATCGTCTGTATCAGCAACTTCCTTTGCTTTAATTAACGCCTTTGCAATCTCTTTTTCAACAAACGTTTCCGTTTCAAATGCCAATGCTTCTTTTTGAAGTAAGCGGGCCGATAATGCTCTTTCTGTCTTTGGCTCTGTCATTATAAAAGTATCTGTTTCAGATGAAAGAACTTTAATTACTTTTTTATAGTCCTTGTCATCTAATATTCCAAGCAGAACTATTAGTCGGCTATAAGTAAAAAATAGGGGAGCATTTTCTATAAGGGCCTGGATAGCCTGAAAGTTATGGGCTGCATCAAGTATTATCTGAGGTGATTTCTGCAAAAGTTCCATTCGGCATGGTATTTTGGTGTTTTTTAAACCTTCACAAATGGAATTTTCATTGATTGCCCTATATTTCTCACTTAAATAAAGAGCAACGGCAACTGCTGTGGAACTATTCTTCATTTGAAAAGTTCCTGCTGTTTTAATTTCCAACTTTTTAAGCTCATGCTCTCTAAACCTTAAGGAGAATATTTGAGGTAAAAGTAATTTTTTAGCATTTAACAGTATCTCTTCATCATGATCATCTATTACAAAATCTTTTCCAAATTGAAAACAGATTGCTCTCTTTTTTTTTGCAATATCTTTTATTGTATCGACTGCTTCTTCATTTTCAGCAGAAGTAAAAACCGTTCCTCCCTCTTTAATAATTCCCCCTTTTTCCGCTGCTATTTCTCTGATAGAAGAACCAAGATAGTGTGTATGCTCTAAGTCAATTTCAGTAATAACACTAACCATAGGAGTTAAAACATTAGTAGCGTCCAGTTTTCCTCCAAGACCGACTTCAATAATACATACATCTATCTCTTCCTGAAAAAAATAAAGAAAGGCTAACGCAGTAACAAATTCAAAAAATGTGGCAGATAGTCTCTCCTTTTCTATGACACAAAATATTTGTTCTGCTAATTCAGCAAATTTCTTCTCCGGTATCCATTCATTTCCAATAATGATTCTTTCTCTGATATCTATGAGATGAGGGGATAGATATAGACCTGTCTTGTATCCCGCTGCACTAAAGATGGAATTAAAAAAAAAAGCGGTGGAACCTTTTCCATTTGTTCCTGCTATATGAATGGCATTCAATCTTTTGTGAGGGTTATCGAGATGTTTCAGGAGATTTGAAATATTATCAAGGCCCAGTTTAACAGTATTTCGATTTAGCGAATAAAGCCGATCAATAATCTTTCTGCCCATAAGGGAAAGCCCCCCAAAACAAAGTTTAACCGCTTATCGAGAAGTAAATGTGTGCCTATGTTTTTCGTTTTGTGACTCATTGGAGCAAATGCCCATAATGTTCCGCAAGTTTGCTTACAGTGGGTCCACTTGCTCCCAGTTGGATTCCTTCCCTTAAATGAGGAGTTGCCTTCTCTGGCCGATTCATTAATGTATATAAAATCGCCAGGTTGATGTGGGAATTGCTGAAAAACGGATCGAGGACAAGCGCCGCCTTAAACATTTTCTCTGCTTTATCTAAGCGCCTTGTCTTAACATATATTTGCGCTAAAACGTCGTAGTTGTTTTTGTCACGCGGATTTATCCTGATCGCAGACTTCAGATAGTGCTCCGCCTTCTCGAATTTGCCGAGAAACATAAGATTGTTTCCCAAACTGAACAATGTTGCTGCATTGTTCGGGAACACGGACAATACAAGCGTATAATACCTATTGGCTTCAGCGATATTCTTTTTTTTATCCCATATTGACCCTATCTTAAAGTGAGGTTGCCACATGCCCGGCATTAAGGTGGAAACCTTGTGGTAAAGACCTAACGCTTCATTGTATTTTCCGGCTTTTTCGAGAACATCCGCCTTTTGAATCAGCTCCAAGTATTCGTTGCGTATCATAATTTCCTCATTTGTTTTTGGTGGAGTCATAATGTTTACTATAGCGACTAATGTGATGCTAACCAATAAAATACCGCCTGCTATGATTTTAGGTTTAAAAATACTTTTTTGCTTTGCTAATATTTTTTCGCTAAAAAGAAATGCGTAATAAACCAGAACAATGAAAATCATTTGAAAAAAAGGGAAAAAAAACAGGAACATGGCATCTTTGTAATCCCAATTACTAAAGCGACCCAAAAGCAACAGACGCATTAAATTTGTAGAACGGAGTAACTCATCATAGTTATGCGCTATAAATTCCGGAATTCCAGTTAGAGCCTTCACGGTTAAACGGGGATCATCGTAAGGCAACGTCACCTTGTATTGGGCAATCATCAAATATTGCGCTAAAACACAAAAGAGAATAAATCCAACAGCTATATACCAAAGAAAACGGATGCGATATAATTTGTTCAACACGGCAGCTAATCCTAAAGCAAAAACTGCTGTAGCAGAAATTAAGTGGCGATGACCATAGGCATCTGAACTCTCCGGGTATAAATTAATAATTAAAAATAAAATGACAAGATACGAGCATAATCCTGTCCGAAAACTTTTATAATAACCATTTTCTTTTGAAACACCTATTAGACCTATTATTAATACTGGTGCGGAGAAGATTAGTCCCCACTGCATATCCAGAAAAAAAGAAAATATTTTTTTTAATAAAGGTAAAAAAGAAGTTGTAATTATTCCTTGACCGGCAAATTGAATGTGCCGAACTGGAAAAGGAACTCCGTTAATTTGATACCAGGTATAAATTTGGGGCATTAACATTACAATTAAAAAGATTCCAAAACTTGCAATGCAGATGGATAAAGTTTTTATCATTGAATCCGGACAGTTTTGATTAGACCTCAACAAAACTATTTGATCTGTTAGGTAAAGCCCCAAAAAGCAGATGTTGATAGACCGAATCATACATAACAGACCAAGAATGGCACCAAGCAGCGCATGCTCAAACATTATCTTTGAGTTTCGACTCCTTAACCAATACCAGATAAAAATTACGGATGTAAAAAATTCAACACTATGTGCCATCCTTTGACGAATAAAGGAGTAGTAGATTAATGGCGTACTCAACCAGATGACCAAAACTGATATCAAGGCAACTCTATTTTCAAAATACTGCTTAAGAATTGAAAATAAAAGTAAAAGCCCTGCAAATATATAAGTTTGTGAAGCTATTGCCGTAAAAATGTAATAAGGAGCAGAATAACCATCAAGACTAACCGGATATCCTAAAGAATTATAAAGAGAAGCAACAAGGTGTCCGATCAGGAAAAACGGTATAAATAAAATACTTTGCCCTATTTGCCAGTTATTGAACACGTAGCCCGTAGACATAAATCGGTCGCTATGTGCATAGTTGATCTCGTTTATAAAGTCGAAGTCTCTGTCAAAAAAAGCAGATCTGAGGAAAGCATAGTAGCCGCTGTCATCGCCCGCATCGATTGTGGTTACCGAATAGTACCCTGTTTGATACAACGGAGGTATCCAATCATTAAAGAGTCCAAGTGGTGTTAGAAGAAGGAAGAACAAATAAAATATTCCTCCCAAAATTATAACGTGCTTTTGAGGATTATGATGCTTCATGAAACTCCATTAATTAAAGCTTAAGTAGGGAGGGTATTAGAGTAAAGCCCATAAAACAACGTAACTAGCCACAGGCTGCCCGAAAATGAATTTATAAATCAGCTTAACTCCTAAAAAGGGATGATGAAAAACTACTTTTTTTATTATTTATTTTGAGAACCAGTTGGATACAGCAATTCTTGCAGTATTGCTAAAATGTATTATGACAGCAGATGGTTTTAGTTTTTAGCTAAATATCATCATCCGTAATTTAATTATATACAACTTCATATACAGTAGCTGCAATCAACCTATTCTCAGCACTGTAAACTCGTTTAACAATAGATGATTGTTCATAATATGAATGAATCTCTACTTTTTTTTCACCTATTGAAATATCTATTGGCATTGATGGAACAATTATATGAGTTATTCCGTATTTTTTTATAATTTGTGCAGCGATAGGATTGTTAATATTGTAATACATAAATTCAAGTTCTTTATTATCAACCGGCATAACATCAACAGGGTTAACTTTTTTAGCCGCGTTAATTCTGTTGAAGAATGATCTCCTCTCTGATATCGAAGTAACCCAAAACGATCCTAACCATCTATGTTCTTTTATTACAGATGGTGGAATATATACTAAAGTAGAATCAAATTCAGTGTTGTTTTTTATCCATGTCATCGCTCGATATTCACTTCTAAATACATTAGGACGATTTTTTTTAAAATATTTTTGTTCATTGCGGATAAAAACCATCATGGCTACAATAATTAAAGGCAGTACAATAAAAAATATTTTTTTTGAATTAATGGATCTTGCAATGCTTGAATCTCCCAAGCATGATATTGTTCCTCGACAAAGCATTCCAATATCATTACTGATGAAATAATTTATAAGCTTGTTAGCGAATGAAAGGATAAAGAGTGCGGCAAAAAAAACAACATATTCTTTCAAATAAAAAATTACTACAATCATTAAAACGCAAAAAAACAAAAGAGTGCCTGTCTTAATCTTTTCTCGCAGTTCTTCGGTTTGAGTTTTTGCTTTAAAAATATGTTCATTCTTTTGGTCAAACGTTTTTTTCTCTATCTCATCTATGGATACCAAGTCTATTAAGGGAGATATTGCGTATGCAGCAAGAATGGGAAGTAAATAATTAAATCCATACCACATAAGCCCCCATAACTCAACGAAAGTAAATGGCGATGTAAACCTCAAGTTTGTTCCCCAAAAACTATTCCATGTGGAAGAATCAGCCATGTTAAATTTAAACCACGCCGGATTAAATATTTTCAATATAGACCAGTGCTGAACCAATATTAAAAGCGAAATAAACATTGTAAGAAGAAAAATTTCTATTTTCCTTCTTCGAAAAGATAAAATGAAGCAACCCGCAAAAGATAAATATACAAGAAGATGGTTTTGCCAGTGCAACAGACCATTTAAAATGAAATATTGTAGTTGGCTTTTCAGTTTTGCTGAATTAGGCGTAACAATGTCCATTTTATTTGTATTGAAAAACCAGAGAGAAAAGATGGTTCCTCCAATCAGCAAAATCAACATAATTTTTTTATAGTCTTCTTTTTTATCGACACCTCTTGCTAAAGGCAACGATAAACAAAACATTATTATTCCCATTCCTATCCATAAAAAATACTTGGGGTGAATTAAGGCGTTGAAACCAAAAAAAACTCCCGGCAAGATGGAGTTCATTAAGCTGGGAGTTTTTAGACAATTCGCTAATGCCAATATAAATGCTGTTGCGCACAAAATACCCATTAATTCTGTTGACTGACTATCATGGAATATATCAAATAAGTTTCGATTCAGTGAAAATAACCCTGCAATCAATCCTAGAAAATAGTTGTTTGTTAGAAAACTAACCGTTGCAAAAAGGAGCAGGCAAAACAGGCTTACAGTAACAACCATGAGAACCATAATGGTGTCGGTAATAGAAATGTTCATCAGATCTGAAAAAATAGCAGCCGATACAGAGTAGGCAGGTGGATAAGAAATTATTATTTTATCTTCATTTCCTAATGTAGATACGACAGGAAAAGTAGGGGCGTGTTTAATAAAAAAGGCAATGGTTCCCTGCTGCTGAGCATCTACATCCGGAGGCACGTAAAAGTTTATGAATAAGTTACTGGGAAGAAAAAACCCAAGGAACAAAAGCAATAAAAAAAATATAAAGGGAATTAAACTTGAATTAACGTTTACTTTAAAACAAGTAAATAAATTATTTGTTTTAAGATAAATTGCTAAAAAAGCTAAAATAACATTAAAAAGGATATATAAAATAAAGTTAAAAGGAATTCCAATGAGAATTAGAATTGCCCATAATCCAGCAGAAAGAACAAGGCCAAAAGCGATGGAACATACTATTGTTGATAAAATATCCAGTCTGTTAAAAAACAAAACTGTCGCTGCCAGCCCGACAGGAAAAACTACTACGGTTATATAAAAATATCCTTTAAAAAATAAAATTGAATTCCGCCCGTTGAAGTAATCTGTAAAAGCCATGTACTTCCAGCAAAGATATGTAGCCGCAAGCGTTAGAAGGATTAACAGTAAGTTTCTGTTTATTATCCTTGTCATTTTATTCCGGTAGAATTTGTGTAAAGGAACTGATTTAATCTTACCTAAACAGGGATAGGAATCAAAATCCAATGTTCCGGCATTTAAATAGCTCTGTTAGTAAGGAGAGTCAATAAGAATGGCAAGAAAGAAACCGTCTAACCAATTAGAAGATAAATTTATAGTAAATATCATTTAAACGAAAACAAATGAGGAATGTTCTCGCTAAACACTTTCAAGTTTTTTTAAAATATTTTTCATTTTATCTTCTCAGAAATAGCTATATTGTAAAAAGCGCATGGAAATTGACTATCAAATTTTTTTAAAACAGGTAAAGCAAATTTAGGTGTTTTGTTCGGCAGAATTGCTCCTATGCTGGTAATTAATATCAAGTTTAATCCCGCAGTATTCATCAGCTTCTTCATATATTCTAATGAAAATCTTATAGTTCCCCTTTCTTCCTTTTTTAACAAACCAAACAGAAACATTAAAGGATTGTTACGGTTTGGTTCAGATAAAACAAGATATTTCCGGCTTACCCTCTTCATTTCTAAAACAGCGTCTTCGTGGTTATCCAGATGGTGTAGCAAGTTTGAACAAAATGTAATATCAAAGGAACCGTCACTAAAAGGAAGTGTTGTAGCAGAGCCATATATTCTTTTATGACAGTGATTATTCTTCAGCATGTAAATTGAAAAATCTAAAGCTGTCGTATCATAAATTCTCTCAAAATAGTATGTAAAAAATCCGTTTCCACAGCCTATATCCAAAAGCGAAAGTCTTTTCGACAGTGATCTTTTTTTGATTGTTTCCTCTATACACCTAATTTTGGGTTCAACAAAGGCCTGTATTACGGGGTGATCAGGTTTACGTCTTTCCCGTTTATTATTCCAAAAAACCTTTTGATTATTGTATGCTAAATACTTAAAAAACATATATCCTAACAGCAGATCATCTAAAATATTACATTTTAATTCATTGCAAATACCTTAAATCCGGCTGCGGCCTTTTTTTTAAGCTCATTAAAAGATTTCAAGTGTGAGATTCTTTGCAAAATGTATAAAGGTCGCAAATAAAAGCTTTTATAACCTTTAATCAAAAGATCATTCAGTTCATTCTTATTAAATATCTCATCCCAGTGTGGAGGAATGAAATCAGGAGATGGGTTTTTAGCAAATTCTCTCCAATAATCCCTCTTGATAATTCCGCTCTTTAAACCATCAAAATATATTTTAGTCCCTGGAAAAGGTGTCAAGATTGTCAGATGTACATAATCTGGCTTCAACATTTTCATAACCTTAAATGTTGTATTGATATTATCTATAGTCTCAGTTGGATTGCCTATCATAAAGTATGCTAAAATTGGAATTCTATACTTCCTTGTAAGCTCAAAAACACTTTCAGCCTTTTCTATTGTAATACCTTTGTCCAGCACTTTTAAAATTTTCTCACTCCCAGCTTCGATACCATAATGAATTCCATTACATCCTGCTTTTTTCATAAGCTTTAATATTTCTTCATTTACGTTATCAACCCTAGTTCTTACATCCCAGGCAATATCCAACTTTCTTTTTATAATTTCGTTACAAATGTCTATAACTCTTTTCTTATTTACTGAAAAAGTATCGTCATAGAACAGAAAATCATATATTCCCATTCTCACGCACTCTTCAAGTTCATCGACTACATTTTCAGGGGATCGTGCTCTAAACAATCTTCCTAAATGAGGGCGATCACAAAATGTGCACGAATAAGGACAACCACGGCTTGTAAAAACTGTTGTCACTATGTTTCCCTTGCTCAATAAAGATGTGTAGTTTTTATAAGAAACCATATGCCTGGCGGGAAAAGGTATCTCATCAATATTTTTAATCAGCGGACGAATACCGGCATTAATAATCTTGTGATTATTTTTAAACACTATCCCGGGCATATTTCTCAATTTTTGTTCATCCCCCATGTTATCAATAAGTTCTTTAAAAGTTTGTTCTCCCTCCCCTAAAACTAAATAATCTATTCCTTTTAAACAAATTGTTTCTTCTGGAAACAAATGGACATGAGGGCCTCCTAAGACAACCTTAATATTGCAATCTATTCTTTTAACGATATCAACAGTTTTAATAACATCAATCATTGTCATTGTCATAGCGGTTATACCAACAATCTCAGGTTTAATTGAACCGATTCGCAATTCTAATGAGATGTAATCTAGTTTCTCAACTTGAGAATCAATTATTTTTATATTATGATTTGTATATTTCTCTAAATACGCGGCAATATACAATAATCCAAGAGGGGGATTATTACCCCTCTCCTCTTCGATAATAGAAGGATTATTACCTATGATTTCATTTTCCCTGGGAGGATTGATTAAAAGAACCTTCATCCTAAGGCAACCTTTTATTTATTAAATCAGCCAGCATTCCAATAGCCATAACCATTACCGCCGTCATTAAAACCACTCCAAAGCTAACATCCATTGCCCTATCTAAAAGCAGTTTGCTTCCGATCAATATGAGGAATGCAAATAAAACCAAAAAAAAGCTTAATGGGACAAATACCTTTAAAGGGTTAAAATATAGCGTTGTCCTGACAATCAGTTGAATAAAATTTAAAGTGTCTTGTATCGGTTTTATTTTTGATTTTCCATGCCTTTTATAGTAATCAATCGGCATATATTTTACCGAATGACCGTTAGTCAACATGGCTATCGTAATAGTTGACGTCAACGAAAACCCATTAGGGAGAACCTTAATATAACGTTCAAGGATTGTTTTTTTCATAACTCTCAGTCCGGAATTTAAGTCAGGAATTTTAACCCCTGATAAATAATTGGCAAGCCAGCCAATAATCCACTTAGCAGGTTTTCTAATAAAAGGAATGTTAACATTTAAACCTGTTCTGGCACCAACAATCATATCATGGTTTTCCTGAACGGCAGTGTTGACAAGTTCAGGGATCATCTTGACAGGATAAGTTCCATCTGCATCGCTAATAACTATTAAATTGTATTTCGCTTTTTTTATTCCTGTTTTAATTGCTGCTCCATACCCCCTATTATCTAAATGATCTAATAGAGTAATAGATAACCCTGAAGCAACCACTTCATCCCGCGTTCTGTCAGTTGAACAATCATTGACTACAATAATTTCATAGGGATGACCAAATTTGTCAAATTCTTTAATCATTGACGATAAAACAGATCTTATTGACCCATCTTCGTTATAAGCTGGAATGATAATTGAAAAACCCATAATTTCCTAAACTATTGAATATCTTAAATCATAAATCTCAGTAACGTAATCGCTTTAAAAAATTATATACTTTTAATGGAATCGTTTTCAAATTAAAATGTCAAAGTCATAATTAAAAAAAATTTTCATTCCTAAATAAATACTCTGCGTCGCAAAGCGTCAGGGAATGAAACCCTATTTATTAAATTTAGTCGAAAAACAAAAGAAAACTACTGTTAGGATTCCAATTATAAAATTCTTTTTAGACGAAAAATTAAGAAAGTACTCGAATTTATTTCAGATTTATTCTTATGGTTTCATTAAGATTGCTAACCCAAATATTTTTCCAGAATTTCCAAGCAACTGATTAAGAAAACCTGATTTTGCTTTGCTTCACATTGAAATAATGAATAGCAGCAATATGAAACTTATTTGTTTTCAATACATTTTATACATTTCAAAATTATTAGTGAAAATGTTGATATTTCTTTCCGGTGTAGTTTTTTTCCTTGCTTAAACAGGGCATTACTTCACGAGGCTAGTAACAAGAGGTCTGTTGGTTCCTGTTGCCAGAGACGTAAATAAAGAAAGCATTTTTCTTCTGGCAGAGAAGCTCAGCAAAATAGCCGAGCGAACGCATAATAGAAAGATAACTATTGAAGAAATGTAAGTTTAAAGTTATTATCATGTAAAAAAAATACTAACCTTTTAAAAAGGGGAATAAAGTGCCAGAATTTAATAAAGGATCAAAGTCGTTTTTCCGGAAGAATCTTTTAATTTACCCAAAATTTCAGTTAACTTTTCTGTTTGTTAATTTGGTTATTTTGTTGAGTACAATTCTCTTCGTCAAAATTCAAATTTCAAGAACGTATGAATATTTGGGTAAATTGGGCGCTGAGGCAAATTTGGAGAAGGGACATCCTTATTATGGATTTGTGTCTTTGCAAGAAACGACTCTAACGCAAAATTTGTGGATCGCGACAGTTGTATCGGCCATTATTTCAATTATATTAACTTTAATTCTTTCACATCGTATTTCCGGTCCGTTCACCAGGCTGAAAAGCTATTTTAAGGCCATCACGGAAACCGCGGAAGTAAAACCTCTGAAGTTTAGGAAAGGAGATTTTTTTAGCGACGTACCGCAGATAATCAATGATGCTTTCAAAAAAGTTCTGAGTAAAGACCGTTAAATTGAAACTCCCAGTAGCAAGCTTCAGTGTGATGATTTTCTTAACATATTTTTTATCTCCTTTTTTTATTTTGCCCAGCAATAATATTAAAAACGTCCCAAAGACCTTGCACTAATAGCCGCTATGGTCTTTTTTTGAGATTCTGGCTGAGATATTTATTGATGCTCCCTTCTACCTGGTAGGAAGCTGAATCTCCATTTGGAATTGTGGGAAAAACGGGGAATACAAACTTCAACTTACAGCCGCTGCGCCTGTTCTCAACTCCACCCTGCCTTTTTCCAGCTATAGAGAGGTTTATTATTGAACCGCACAAAAAAAGGTGGGAGTCAAAAAAAAATCCCTTTGAATTATTGACATTTTTAGATAGTCCTGATAAAAAGTTGCACTTACAAGGGCATTTGAGTAAAATATACGATTTTATTGTGGGGGTAAGGTATTATGCCAACAGTAAAACAGATCATGTCAAAAGATATAGAAAAAGTATCCATTGATGCCTCAGTTAAAGATGTTGCAAAAACTATGGCTGAGAAAAAGGTCGGCAGTGTATTGATTGAAGATAGTGGCAATCTTATTGGAATAGTAACGGAGACAGATATTGTTCGGAAAGTAGTTGGGCAGGATGTGTCTCTACAAGATACCCTGGCCAGCAAGATTATGAATGCTCCTGTCTTGACTATAGATGCCGAAGCAACTATTTTGGATGCCAACGATATGATGGATAAGCATAATATCCGGCATTTAGCTGTTAAAGAAGAAGACAATATCGTAGGTGTAATTTCTGTACGAGATATTATTCACCCCGTAAACTTGGATGAGGAGCCTTATTGAATGCTTCAATCGCAAACAAAGGCTAGATATCATACTGTCGTCCCGGATATCGATTATTTTGAAAGGCAGATAAAGTGTCAGTATGCCTGTCCAATTAATACTCCTTCCGGGCAATATGTAACTGCTATTTCTGAAGGTGATTTTGATAAGGCGGCAGTCCTTGCCCGCGGGCCTAACCCGTTTGCCCAGATTTGCGGGAGAATATGCGCGGCGCCCTGCCAGAAAGCCTGCAGACGTG
The DNA here is from genome assembly GCA_964394335.1 of uncultured Nitrospinota bacterium. Classification (GTDB taxonomy): domain Bacteria; phylum Nitrospinota; class Nitrospinia; order CAJXCL01; family CAJXCL01; genus CAJXCL01. The sequence continues at coordinate 12,306 of CAYMVZ010000003.1, forward strand.
GTTCTCTTGATGAAACTATTCAAATAAGAATGCTAAAGCGATCCGCCATGTTGTATGAAATAGAGAATACTAAAAAGCAAATTCAAACAGGAGACAAAGTCGCAATCGTTGGATCCGGACCCGCAGGAATGGCTGCGGCAGACTATCTTATCCGCCGAGGATACAGGGTAACAATCCTGGAAATGCTTGACGAACCCTCAGGAATGTTCGTAGCAGGAATCCCTCGATACAGGTTAACCAATGAATTAATAAGTAAAGACATTGATCCTATTTTGAATTTGGGTGTTGAAGTGCGTACAGGAGTGAAAGTTGGGCATGATGTTACTATTGATGATCTTAAAAAAGAAGGCTTTAAAGTAGTAGTTCTTGCGATAGGAGCTCAGTTGAGCAGGAGAATACCTTTGGAGGGACTTCAGCTTCCTGGAGTTTTGCAGGGAGTGGAAGTGATGCGAAGTATTAACATGGGGAAACGATTGGCTTTGGGCAAGAAGGTAGTTGTAATCGGAGGAGGAAATGTGGCTTTTGATGTTGCCCGCTCCATGGTCCGTCTTGGCAGAGAAGTCCATCTTACCTGTCTGGAAGCAATGAAGGGCTCTACTGACGGCTCTGATTTAAGAGAAGAAATGCCCGCAGATCAAGTGGAAGTTGATGAAGGGACAGAAGAAGGAGTTACTATCCACTGCTCCAGGGGACCGAAAAAAATCCTTGAAGAAAATGGTCGTGCTGCAGGCCTTATAACTATTGGCGTTAAAAAAGTATTTGACGAAAAAGGACGTTTTAATCCCACTTTTATGGAAGGATCGACAAGACTTATTGAGGCAGACACTGTGATCCTGTCCGTAGGCCAAATGTCGGATACTTCTTTCCTGGATACTGCAAAAGGTTTCAGAGTAACACGTTTCGGGACTATTGCGGTAGAGCAAGATACACTGTTTACCTTTGTCCCCGGTGTGTATGCTGCCGGCGATCTTGTTTCAGGACCTCGCACAGCCATCGAGGCTATTGCCCAGGGAAAGGCTGCCGGTCAAAGCGTCGATGAATTTTTGAGAGGGGTGGAGCACAAACCTCTTTATAAAAAGGCAAAAATGACTGTGGTTCCCAAAAGGGACTGGCATATTAATTATACTAATATCTCGCAAGAGAAAATGCCGATCCTTGAAGCTGAAACCAGAAAAAACAGTTTAAAAGAGGTGGAAACAGGTTTTCCAGAAGAGATGGCAATGAAAGAAGGTTCTCGTTGCCTCCAATGTATGGTTAATCCGATTTTTGACGGATCCAAATGTATTCTCTGCGGCGGTTGCGTCGATGTGTGCCCCCATTACTGTCTTAAAATAGTTCCTGTTGGCATAATTGAAGGGGATGAAACTCTGCGAAAAGTGATTTTCAATCATTATGGAATTTCGTTGGAAGATTTCCAAACCGGTGAATATATAAAAAAATTGCCTGAAGGCGGTTCTGTAATGCTGAAGGATGAGGATAAATGTATTAGATGCGGACTCTGTGATACTCGCTGCCCCACAGGGGCTGTCACAATGGAATTGCTTGAAGTTGAGCCACAAACAGAAGGATATAATGCGGTTATTTAACTGTCAGTTTAAAATGGTCAGCTAACAATAAAAAAATGATTTATTCAGGTGGAATATAATAAAAAAAATGGCCAATAGTGAAAACATAAAAAATAGTTCAGAAGAAGAGTTAAAACTTTCACGCAGAAATCTTTTTGCAATTGCCGGCTGGGGGGGAATATTAACATCTTTGGGAGCATCGGTTGGCGCTTCTCTCAGGTTTATGTTTCCCAATGTGCTGTACGAACCTTCTCCTATTGTAAAGCTGGGCAAAACTTCTGATTACGCGGAAGGAAGTATAACTTTTAATGAGTCTGAGCGAATGTTTATTTTTAGGGATTCAACGGGGTTCAAGGTCATTTCCGCGGTATGTACCCATCTTCGCTGTACTGTCAACTGGTCAGATAATAACAATCGCTTTGAATGCCCCTGCCACGGGAGTGTTTTTAATGTTGAAGGTAAAGTTATAAGCGGTCCAGCGCCCAAACCCCTGAAGTGGCTGCATGTAAAAGCATCTCCTGATAAACGCCTCGTTGTTAATAAAAATAAAGTTGTCGACAAAGATTATTCTCTAATTGTTTGATGAGGTAAAATTTTGGAAAATAATAATAACAAGAAATTTGATATTCGTGAAACTCTCTCCTACTTTGCATTTGAAGTACCTCTGAAATTGTACCGATCTATTATAAGGCATGGATATCCTGATTCAGAAAAGAATAAATCGCTCCTGATTTTTACTAATTTCTTTTTGCATATCTTTCCTGTAAAAGTAAGAAAGCACGCGGTGAAAGTGCGATATTCATACTGTATGGGAGGAATAACACTGTTGTTATTTATTATTCTAACTATAACCGGTGGTCTCTTAATGTTTTATTACGTTCCTTCCACAAAAATGGCTTACCAGAACATGAAAGACCTGGAATTTGCTGTTTCTTTTGGGGTCTTTCTGAGAAACATGCATAGATGGGGCGCCCATGGAATGGTTGCCACTGTCTTTCTGCATATGTGTCGCGTCTTTTATACTGGTGCGTATAAACCACCGAGAGAATTTAACTGGGTAATAGGCGTCGTCCTTTTAGTATTAACTCTCTTTCTCAGTTTCACAGGATATCTTCTCCCTTGGGACCAACTGGCATTCTGGGCTATTACAATAGGGGCCGGTATCGCTGAGTCCGTCCCAATAATTGGAGAGTTGCAAAGATTTGTCTTGCTTGGTGGAAATACAGTTGATCAGGGCGCTTTAATCAGATTTTACGTGGCCCATGTATTTCTATTGCCTCTTGTTGCCTCTGTATTAATAGCTGTACATTTATGGCGTGTCAGGAAAGACGGAGGGATGTCAGGACCGCCTTTATAGAAATTCCGGATTGCAGATTCCAAATAATCATTTTGAGGGTTAATTTGCAATCTAACAATTTGTAATTTGAAATTCACCATTTGAAGGGAGAATTTAATGCCGTCAAAAAAAATCGATAAGCAGGATATCTTTCCAAAAGGTTCCGGAAAAACATACGGTCTTTTGGAACTGGTGGAAGGTGAATCTCCTATCACTTCTAAGGAGCCGGAAGATACCCTATTCTCTTTCCCTCACCTGCTAACTCCAATAATGATGTGTACTCTCGTAACAACCATTGTTTTGGTTCTTGTATCCTTGTTTTTTGACGCCCCTTTAGAAGAAATTGCAAATCCCGTTAAGCCCCCTAACCCTGCAAAGGCGCCCTGGTACTTTCTGGGTCTCCAGGAGCTGGTGTCTTACGATGCGTTTGTCGGAGGAGTATTATTTCCGGCACTTTTTGTCCTGGGGCTTATGGCTATTCCTTATTTGGATCGCAATCCCCTCGGGATAGGAGTTTGGTTCTCTAAGACCCGCCCAATTGCACTTAAGTTATTTACAATCTTTGTCATTGTTAACCTCGTATTAATTATCATTGGAACCTTTCTTAGAGGTCCTAACTGGGCATTTTTCTGGCCATGGGAAGATCAGGGTGGAGGACATTAAGGTCGAATGTGAATAACCACGAACTTTCATTTAAAAGATAGGTTTTGCAAGTAAATTATTTAAAGTTAAGTTAAAGATAATGAGTCGCAGGAAGTGGCTATCCCGAACACCAGCTCCAAAGCCTGACAAATAATCAAGGAAGGAACAAGCTCATGAGAAACCAGAACATAATATTTTTTGCTGTAAGTGGTTTTCTCGTATTTCTATCCATTGCCGTAACGTGGAAAGATTATAACAGGGAATGGAAGCAATACCAGCGCGCTTTCTATAATATGCAGGCGGATCTGGCAAAAACAGAAGAAGAAAAAAAAGAAATCCTAAATCAAAAAGTTGAAATTAAGCAGATTATTTTAAAACAAAATAACGCTGATCGATGTACCACCTGCCACCTTGGTCTTGAAGATACCCGTTTTAAAAATGCACCTCAACCTTACAGGTCTCATCCGGGAAAAAGCCATCATTCTTTCGAAAAATTTGGTTGTACAGTCTGTCATCATGGGCAGGGATTAGCTACAACCGTTAAAGACGCTCATGGAAACGTATCGTTTTGGGAAGAGCCCTTGTTGCCCACAGAAGAGCTTCAATCTACCTGTAATCACTGCCATGACCAAATTTATCTTGAAGACGGACCAATCATATCTCGTGGAAAAGAGTTATTTATTTCCCTGGGATGTCATGGATGCCATAAAACCAAAGGATATGAAAATTTTTACAAAGTGGGTCCCAGCTTAAAACGTATTGGAAATAAAGTAGATCACTCATGGCTCATCCGGTGGATAAAAGAGCCTTCCAAATATCAAACTGATACAAAAATGCCATATTTCAGATTCACAGAAGAAGAGGCTCTTTCCATTTCCGCTTATCTTATCTCGCAATCTGACCCCGATTATCACGAGCCCGTTAAATACAAAGCTGGAGACGTGGAGAAAGGGAGAGATTTATTTAATACTATTGGATGCCTTGGCTGTCACAGGATGGGTAAAGAAGGTAATCCGTTCGCGCCTGATTTAAGCCACGTGGGGGATAAAGTTAAACCGGACTGGCTGATTAATTGGTTTTTGCATCCTAAAGGTTACAATCCAAACACGGTTATGCCCGAATTTCGATTGTCTGTAAAAGAGGCTAAAGATCTATCAGCTTTTGTTCTGACTGTTGGCTCCAAGCAAAAAGTTCCACAGTTTGAGGAGGCAATTCTCTCCCCTGAAAGAATTAAAAAAGGTAAAGAATTAATCAGGAAGAAAGGATGCTCTGCATGTCACGAAATTAATGGAATTGAAGATATTCGAATAGGCCCTGAACTGAGCAAATTCGGGGCAAAACTGCCTTCTCAGTTGGACTTTGGAAAAATCAACCCTACAGTTGATGCGTTAGCCGTTTTTTTAAAGGGAACGGATGTTAAAGAGATTTCAAGCCATTTCCTCAAGCAGCTCTCGCCAGGAGAAAAAAATATAGCAAGTACCTGGATGGCCTGGGTACAAGCAAAGCTGAAGGATCCTACTGTATTTGATACAGAAATTAGCAAATCCAATATGCCCACATTTGAACTTTCGGAAAAAGATATTAAAGCTATTGCCGTTTTTTTAAAGGGAATGGAAGGTAAAGATATCTCAAGCAGTTTTAAAAGACAGCTTTCAACTAAAGAATTTGAAATTGAACAGGGCAGGAAGTCCATTGAAAAATATAATTGCAGGGGCTGCCATGAAATTGCAGGAAAAGGCGGAGATATCCTCAAATTCTATGAAAGCAAATATTACGCGCCTCCCCCTTTAGAAAGAGGTGGACTTCACGTGGGTGGACGGCTTAAAGATTCCTGGATGTACTCTTTCTTGAGAGAACCTACTCCATTAGTTCGTAGTTGGTTGAAAGTTAAAATGCCGAACTTCCTGCTTAGCCAGGATGAAATTTATTATATTATCCGTTACTTTGTAAACCTTGCGGAAGAAAAAATTTCATACGAGCGGGAAATCGGGGATATCCTTCCTGAGAAACGTCTGGTTGGTGGGAGTAAGGAACAGGAGCATATTTTTAATGGACAAAAACTTTTTCTGCATTATTGCGCATCCTGCCATGGTAATTTAGGAAAGGGAGACGGTTTTAATGCTGCCAATCTTGACCCTGCGCCGAGAGACCTGTCAGAATCAAAATATATGGTCAAACAAAAGAATCAGGACCTCTTTAAAGTAATAAGCTTGGGAGGAAAAGCAATAGAGAAGTCAGCCCGTATGCCCCTCTATGGGAAGACCCTCTCTGAAAAAGAGATTTGGGAGATTATTGCCTTCATACGAACGCTCCATTCATATAAGGATGAAATAATAAATTTTGAAGGCTTAAATGCCGAGCGACCAGAAACTGTGGTTAACAAAATAAACACGGACAAGTTTCAAATCATTAACAAGAAAGCTCTGAGAATGGGGAAAAGTTTATATAAAAAACTTGGCTGTTCGGCCTGCCATGCTATAGGGGGTCAGGGGGGAAATGTTGGGCCTGAACTCACTCATGCCGGCAATCGCCTAAACAATACATGGATACACTATTTTTTAAAAAGTCCGCAGAATATGCTTACAGATGTTAAAATGCCTAATTACGGACTCAGTGACAAATCAGCTCTGACTTTAACTTATTACATGCTTTCGTTAAAATAGAGACAGTGTCTCAAGTATGATGAAACATTAGGTGCTAACATAATCTATTCGTTGTACAATTAAAAATTGTATCTGGGTTCAATAAATTTTTTATGTAAGGAGACAGAGAAAATGAAAATTACAAGCCTATTTGTTGCTTTAATACTGGCGCTTTTTCAAACTAATTTTTCCTTTGCCGGAGAAAAAGAGGAAATGATTGGGAAAAACCTTTTCATGCGATATTGCGCACAATGCCATGGGAAATATGGCAATGGTCAGGGAATAAATACAAAATCCATTGTGATGGATCCAGCACCAAAAGATTTGTGTGATATAGCACAACCATACATGAAGAAAAAAGACAATGGAATTCTCGTTGAGTTTATTAAATTTGGCGGAAAGAAAGATGCTCTGACCCATTCCTTGATGCCATATTATAATAAGACCCTTTCTGAGTACGAAATCTTTACGCTGGCAGCCTTTATAAGGACACTGCATAAACATGATCAACCACCCGTTGATTTTTCAAAAGCAAATAAAGAAAAACCTAAAATTACTGTAAGTAAAATTAATATTGATAGTTCCACACAAGGGGATATTAAGGCGGGAAAAATAATTTATAAGAAAAATGGCTGTATAGGATGCCATGCAGTAAAAATGTTTGGAGGAGTGTCCGGACCAAATTTGTTAGGGGTAGGAAACAGGTTAAATGCTCAACAAATCTGGAATATAATTAGATATCCCTCATCAGTCAAACCTGATTCAAAAATGCCTGCATATGATATCAATGATAAGGATGGAACTTTATTATTGGCTTATTTGCTTAGTCTTAAAGAAGAGTAGGGCTGTGACCCAAAAGCCTGCTGATTCATACTTCAGACCTGAGCCCCGGCTCAGTTTGATTGAAAAGAGTGTTATATTTTAGGTTGACAAAATATATTTAGCCGTATTAAAATGCCAGTCTTTGTTTCAAAAATAAACCAAAACAGTATAGCGGGGTAATTTGACGTCAGAAGTTTCAACAACTAACGTAGAAGAAACCGGTAATTTATGGTCTCGTAGAAATTTTTTTAGTCTTGCGGGATGGGCTGGTTTTTTGGGTTCTATTGGAGTTTCTCTAATAGGATTTACAAGATTTATGTTCCCACGTGTGCTTTTTGAGCCATCCCCGTTATTTAAAGCCGGTTATCCTGAAGATTACACTGTTGGAAAAGTTAGTAACAAATGGAAAAAAGATTTCCGAGTTTGGATTGTTCGTGATAAAGAGGGGATTTATGCCATCTTAGCAAGATGTACCCATCTGGGTTGTACTCCCAACTGGCTTGCCGGAGAAGGTAAATTTAAATGTCCATGCCATGGAAGCGGCTTTACTATAGACGGAATAAATTTTGAGGGTCCTGCTCCCAGGCCGCTTGAACGATTAAAGATTGCAAGGGCGCCTGATGGGCAAATAGTGGTTGATAAGAGTAAAAAATTTCTTCATGAAAAAGGTGAATGGGATAAGCCCTTTTCTATTTTAAGAGTTTGAATCAAAGGAAAAGTTAACATGGATAAAAACAAAGAAAGTCAAAAGTTCCAGATAGTCCCTTTTTTGAAAGACGCGCAAAAACAGATATTAGAATCTCAAATATGGAAGTCGATGTTTCGCCACAGCTATGCCGATACTCCGCGAAACCGTATCTTAATGATTGCGGGTAATATCTGGCTCCATATTCATCCTGCCAAACTAGCGCGTCATGCCTACCGGTTTAAATTTACCTGGTGTATGGGTGGTATTACATTTTTAATGTTTTTAGTCACCGTAGTAACGGGTGTAGTATTAATGTTTTACTACCGGCCTGTGGGTGAGTATGCTTATGCTGATATGAAGTATCTGGAATTCGACGTTCCTTTTGGCATGATAATGAGAAACATGCACCGGTGGGCCGCTCATGCAATGGTAATAACAGTCTGGCTGCATATGCTCCGCGTATTTATGACAGGATCATATAAACCTCCCAGAGAATTTAATTGGGTCGTTGGTGTAATTTTATTGACCCTGACTCTTTTACTGAGCTTTACCGGTTATCTTTTACCATGGGATCAACTTGCAATGTGGGCCGTTACAGTGGGGACTAATATGGCCAGCGCAACACCTTTGTTGGGACATGAAGGCCCATTTGCCGAATTTGTTGGGGTAACTTCTCGTTATGACGCCCGGTCTGCTTTATTGGGAGGGAGTCTTGTTGGTCCTCCCGCCTTATTAAGATTTTATGTACTTCACTGCATAGTAATACCTCTTGCAGCAGGGGCTTTGATGATTCTTCATTTTTGGCGCATTAGAAGGGACGGAGGAATTTCCGGCCCCTTATAAATTTATAGATAAAAGCTAATGGTTGAAACAAAGAAAAAAAAAGAGCGATTATTAGATAAAGTTTATGTTTGGCCATACTTAATCAGAATTGAAGCAATTTGTGCATTTATTTGCCTGCTTGTTTTGACAGTATGGTCTATTGCAATTGATGCTCCCCTTGAAGAATCAGCTAATCCTACTAAAACTCCAAATCCATCCAAAGCACCCTGGTATTTCCTGGGATTACAGGAAATGCTGGTCTATTTTGATCCATGGATAGCAGGTGTGGTCTTGCCAGTACTTATAATCATAGGTCTTATGGTTATTCCCTATGTAGATATAAACCCAAAAGGTAACGGGTATTATACATTCAATGAAAGGCCTTTTGCTATTTCAACGTTTCTTTTTGGATTTCTTGTTTTATGGGTTGCCCTTATTATTTTGGGTGTATTTTTTCGCGGACCGGGCTGGAATCTTTTTTGGCCCTGGGAGTGGTGGGACCCTCATAAAGTGGTTGCTCTCGTTAATGTAGACCTCTCTGAAAAATTTGGAATTCGGTCCTATCTTTTAGCCTCCATATTCGGAGGCGTGGTAGTGATTGGCTATTATGTTGTCGGAACCGCCGCCTTTTTTTTCCTGTGGCGAAATTCTTTTAAAGAGATGGGTTTTAACCGGATAGGGGTAACGTCATTTCTCTTTCTAACGATGATGGCATTGGTAATAAAAGTATTTTTACGGCTGTTATTTAATATTAAATATGTCTGGGTAACTCCCTGGTTTAACATATAATGAAAGGGCATTTATGCCCTTTAGGGCGTTTAGAACACGTCTTTGAAGTTCCGGTACAGTAAAATATGGCCAAGAAACTTTACATACCTGTAGAAGAAACCTCTTATTCCTTTTTGTTTTTTGTCTTAGGATCTCTTTGCTTTCTGATCTCTCTTTGGGCATGGCAGGATGAACTGTTTACGAGGAGGCCCTGGAAAGCTTTTCAAAAGGAATATTATAAAGCGGCCGCTGAAAAGACTGAAAAAGAACTCATTGAGGTCACGAATAAAATAGCGACAAGAAAAAAGGAATTAAGCCAGGAAATTAATGATCTATCAGAGGAATTAAAAGAAAACAGGGAATACAAAGACCTCCAAAAGAAGCTTACAAAAATTAATTACAAATTAGGTGACGTTCAACAGGAAGTGAAATTTGCTAAGAGCAAGTTGGACGAGGCATATTATTTTTATAAACATGCTCTGCATGAAAAGAAAGAGTGGGAACCTAAGAAAGCTATTGTTGAAAAGATCCAGGGAGAAATAGATTCCTTTAAACCTTTTATCGCGTCTTTGATAATTGAAAGGGATGATATTAAAGCAAATATTGAGTCATATTCTGCAGCACAGGATAAACTGAAGAAAGAGTTGCTCTCACTTAATGGAGATGCCACGCGACTGAAACTCAAGATTGGTGGCTTTAAAAAGAGCCTCTTTTTCTTTGATTTTTATAAGATTCCTGAAGTGCACCAGGCCGTTATCAATGGATTTAATCTTAACAATTTTCGCGAACCCTTGTTGAGAGTAGACCGGTGCATGTCATGCCATGTTAGTTATGATAAACCTGACTTTGTCAATGATAAACAACCCCTTTCAACGCATCCTAACCTTGATGTATTAATAAAAAAACACCCTGCAGGAAAATTTGGATGCACTCTTTGCCATAAAGGACAGGGTGTCGCCATTTCTTCTGTCTGGCAAGCTCACGGCCACATGCATCATGAAGGGGATCAGACCATTGGTCAGAATGAGCCCTTACTCGAAGGTGATTTTATGCAGTCAAATTGCCGTATGTGTCATGATGGTGTAGTAGAATTGAAGCATGCCCCTGTTTTATCAAAAGGAAAACAACTTTTTCTGAATTTGGGATGCCATGGCTGCCACCTGGTTGAAGGATATGAAAACATAGAGAAAGTCGCCCCCAGTCTCAAAAAAATAGCGAAAAAAGTAAATCCCTCATGGCTGTTCCGCTGGATAAAAAAACCAAAAGATTATCTTATTAGAACAAAAATGCCTTTTTTTGGGCTTACCGATAAAGATGCCCTGGCTGCGGCAGTCTATTTGATGAATCAGTCGGATAAAGACTATCGGTTTGCTTCAAAGTTTGACCCGGTTTCAGGTACTGAAAAAGGACGTCTTTTAGTTGAAAATATAGGATGCCTTGGTTGCCATATGATTAACGGAAATGGAGGGAAATTTGCTCCTGATTTAAGCATGGTAGCCAGTAAGGTCAATGCTGATTGGATGTATAATTGGCTTTTAAACCCCAAACAATATGACTCAAAAACCATTATGCCGAATTTGAGACTTTCTAAAATTGAAGCACGGCAGATCACAACCTATTTAATGACCCTGGGCAAACGAAAAGATATTGAAGAAGTAGAGGAAAGAATTGAATCGCGCGGTTTAATTGCTTACGGGGAAAAGGTCATCAAGCGTAGAGGTTGTTTTGCCTGTCATGAAATTAACGGAATGGAAAACGAAGGGAGGATAGCACCTGAGCTGACCACTTTTGGTGTTAAACGTTTATTAGAACTGGAGTTCGGGGATTCGACGATACCTAAAACTTGGGAATCCTGGGCAAGAACTAAATTAAAGGATCCCACTTCCTTTAGAACGGAACGAGTTTTGGATAAAATGCCTAATTTTGCTTTTACGGATGAAGAAACTAATGCGCTTGTTGTTTTTCTAAAGAGCTTAAATGGCACTAACGTTCCAAAAGAGTTTAAACAGTTTTCAGAAAGAACAAAGTATCTGGAAGAAGGTTTACAAATAATCAGGAAGTACAATTGCCGTGGATGCCATACCATAGACGGCAAAGGAGACAAACTTGCGCCTTTATTGGATTACGAAGGGACCAGGGTCCAAACTCAATATCTTTTTGATTTCCTGATAAGACCAAGAAACATTCGCCCCCCCGGAAAAGTCTTTCAAGCGAGAATGCCTACTTTTGGCTTTAATCACGAAGAGGCTGTGAGATTAGTCCATTATTTTAAAACCTATTCCAAGGAATCTTTTGTGGATGAATTTAGTGATTTCGAGACTCCATCAGACGATCTCCTGCTTGAAGGAAGAAAACTGGTTTTAGCTTTTGAGTGCGAGTTTTGTCATGAGAAAAAAGCGCCAAGCTTTAGCCAGATAAGCAAAAGATTGAGGAAAAACTGGACAACAGATTGGTTAAAAAACACTCGAAAAATTAATCCTCGCACTAAAATGCCAAACCATTGGCCGGTAAAAAATGGAAAACATGTTGTCTCATCCAAATTTCCAAGGGCAAATACAATGTTAGATGGTGATGTTGACAAACAAATTCACGCCATAGTGGAATACCTTGAGCATTACAATGAAAAACCCTTGTTAGATGTAGAATTGCCTGAGCTAGAAGATGAGGATGAAGAGGAGGAAGAAGAAGAGGAAGAATTGGGCTGAGTTGAAGGGTTCAATATTTCATACTAATTTCTAGTAACGGCAAAGCTATTTATCTCTGACCTGCCCCAAAGTAGTAGCTTTTTTCATGTTCAAATAAAATAGATATGGAATCCCTCTTTAAATTTTATTTGCCAGTTTTTTTATCAACATCTTTCAACATATCAAAAAGCAGATATTCCTGATCTGCTTCTTTTTTTCTTCCAATTTTTTCGTATACAAAACCAAGGCTGTAATGGGGGTCTGGATATGCCGGATCTAACTCAATAGCCTTTTTATATTCTTCTATTGCCATTTCATTCATGTCTTTAAATGTATATATCCCGCCCAGAGTGTAGTGAGCTAAGGCATTATCAGGCTCTATTTTTATGGCCTTTTTAAAAGATGAGATAGCCTTATCATATTTTTGGTCTTCTGTATGTCTAATTCCTTCGCTTATATATTCATTTGCAGTTTTATTTTCTGCTTTGTTATCACATGAAAACAAAAAGCACACTAAAATAATAAGGAAAACATTTTGATTTTTAATATAACCAGGCTGAATGAATCTCATTTTATTGTTGTTCTGAGATTGTCTATACCTATGTGCCAGACAAAACTACAGCAAAAAAGAGTACTGTTTTTCGCCCATCTTCATCCCATGATTGCGGGTCTTTTTAAGCCGGGAAGATGTAAGCCAAATAAAGAAGTACAAAATTTATTGCAATTCCCCGGTTAATTCTTTTAGTTTGTTCCCATCTATGAGCTCGAGAGGTGACTTGTTAATGGAGCTTTCTATATTGTTCGGAAAAAAGCCAGCGGTTATAAAAATTCCCTTTGAAACACCTTCATGTCGTATGATGTTGGAAAGCGTTAAAATATCATCAAGAGGGATTATCCCGTTGGGCGGATCGTAAAAAGCATGGATTATATATTTACCCCCAATAATCGGGTTAGGATTTGTTGCAAATATTTCCATCACTTTGTCTTTTTCCTGGAAAGTTTTAGAAATTTCCAACCCAAAACTTTTAATAACTGCAATACATGATTCCTCAAAATCTTTTTTTGTCCACTTAATTATCTGTTCTGGTATTTCTTGAGCATCTGAAGGTGACCGACCTTGTTTATTTGAGGGAGAAGTCCAACTAAAAAGGAAAATGAGGAGAAAACCAAGAACAATAGCTACGAAAACCAGTAAAAACATTTATCCCGCATTCTAAAAAATCAGTTTTTTTAGAATTGTATGCCCTATTCCATAAAACAAGTTTTAAATGTAAATTTTGTTTCTGGAATACGGAAGTTACTTTATCATTTCATCATAGATCTGATCTTTTTTGCCTTCTTTAATTAGTTTGTCGTGTTTAAAAGCCTGTTTTAAACCCAGCCAAAGGAAAAAAAGTATCAAAAGCACCATGAAGGCAATAGGAATGTTGTCAGGTTTAGTTAATATTTCTAAAAAAAATTCCAATTTAATTCCCCCCATTTCAAAAAATCATATGATAGCATAGAACTATAATATGATCAATTTATTTTTTGACTTTTAACAACCGCCTGTTTTAAAATAATGGTAATTTCATCAATTAGGAGATATTTCTATGAATAATTCAAATGCTAAGGGATTTCTTTTTTTATTAGATCCTATGGAATATAAGACAATTCCATGTCAACGAACCTGCCCTCTTCATGTGGATATTTCGAGATATATGTATCTGGTGGCAAGGGAAAGATTTAATGAAGCCATTGAAGTCATAAGGAAAACCAATCCTTTTCCTTCGGTTTGCGGTAGAATATGCGCGCATAATTGTGAAATGGGTTGTACCCGGGCTCATGTAGATAGGTCCGTATCCATTTGTAAAGTTGAGAGGGCTTCCTCAGATTATGGCCGTTCTGCAAAAACAAATAGAAAAGGCCTTAATATTGGGAAAAAAGTAGCGATCATAGGATCAGGTCCCTGTGGCCTTACGGCAGCTCTTGACCTTACAAGAACCGGTTATCGTGTTACAGTGTTTGAAAAGGCACCAGTGGCTGGTGGCTCAATAAGGCTCGGCATTGCTCGATTTAGAATACCTCATGATGTTGTTGATAAGGAAATTCAATACATTAGTGACATGGGAGTTGATATCAGAACTGATACTGCAATAGGTAAAGACATAGGTTTCGAAGAATTGAAAAGAGATTATCATGCCATTTTTATTGCCGCCGGAGCATATTCTGGCGGTCGTCTTGAGCTAAGTGGCAGTGCGATAGACGGTGCAATAAATGGGGATGCTTTCATGGTAAAAATAAATACAGGAAAAGTGGATATCCACGAAAGAGAGGTCGTTGTTATAGGTGGGGGATATACCGCCCTTGATGCGGCAAGAACCTGTATTAGGCTTGGGGTGAAAAAAGTATCTATCGTTTTTTCGCAATCCCGAAAAAATATGAAAAATTCAGAAGAAGAGTTGAAGGCCGCTGAAGAAGAAGGAGTGAGCCTTTATCTTCTTACCACGCCAACTAAAATCATTAGCGATTCAAACAATAAAATGAAGGGCTTAGAATGCATTAAAGTAGAAATGAAAGGAAAAGAGGCAAATCCTTTAAAAGGGAGTGAATTTGTCATTAATGCTGACCTTATTATTAATGCTTTAAACAAAACACCTGATAATTCCTTTTTACCTGAAGCGCTTAATTTTGAGTTTTCCAAAACAGGTCTTTTGGCTGCAAACTCCAAAACTTTAGCAACAAATGTCCCTGGAGTTTTTATAGGTGGTGATTATTTAACAGGATCAAGGGATATTGTTAATAGTATTGCCGACGGTCATAAAGCCGCTTTAAGTATAAACTCATATTTAAAACAGGAGGAAGAAGCCCCAAAACCACATGATGTGGAAACATTAGAAGCTGCATTACCTGGTATGGGAGAAGATTATGAAACAATAAAACGCAGGATCATGCCTGTACAAAATTTCAAAGAGAGAATATCTAATTTTGAGGAGGTAGAAATCGGTCTGTCAAAGAGCGAAGCAGTGCTTGAGGCTCAGCGATGCTTGCAATGTAATAATATGTGGATGCTTATAGATGACCGCTGTATCCAATGCAATCAATGTGTTCTTGCGTGTCCCACAGACTGTTTAAGTATGGCAGAATTAAACCCTGAGCAGAATTACCAATTCTTTTATGAAGGATTAGATTTGCAAGGAGAAAAAATACCTCCAATAGCCATTACAATGAAACTATGCATACGCTGTGGTGTTTGTGCAGATGTTTGCCCTTCAGATGCTATAGTTTTTAAAACTTGTGAACCGGCCGGTCAAAAAACTTTACAGCCGGCAATTTAACTGGTAGTTGCATAGTAAGCTATATCACGGGTTGACAACATACCTACAGGCCCTTCCTCATCTCTAACAACTATATGCTGAACGTGGCTATTGGACATTGCAAGTGCAGCTTCATTCAAAGGTAAATGTTTATCCATTTGTAATATAGGGCAGCTCATAATGTCCTTTGCTTTAGTTTTGACTTTATCCAATCCTTTGTAAAGCACCCTTCTAACCAGGTCTCGTTCCGTAATTATTCCCACTACTTCTTTATCATTGCAAATAATCAGGCTACCGATTTTTTTTTCTATCATTATTTTGACCACTTCGTTAATAGTGCTATTCTCTTTGGCCATAAAAATTGGTTTTGACATAATTTTTTCGATTGTAATCAAAACATATCACTTCCTTTCCCTAAATCCATTAAATAGTCACATTATCATAGAAAAATTTAAAGAAGAATTCTCTGCTAGTGTTGTGTTTTAATTATGGTAATTCCGGCTTGCCCCCTTATAATTTCTTTTTTTAAAAGGAGGCAGTCGCATGTTTAAAACTAAGGTTTTCGATTTAAATCTGAACGAATTTAAGGAATGAAGAGTACTTAATCGTTATGTAAACCCAATTTACAAACCATGCTAATTTAATGTATTAATAGTCAAGGGCAAAGGAATAGGACTAAAATAATAGCTTTCCAACCAATCTAAAAATAACGCCAGACGACGGTTAAACCATCGATGCCTTTTCTTCTCCACAGCATCATACCAGCGAAGCTCTATCAGACTGATGGCTCCTTCTTTCAGCCATTTTTCCTCAGACTCATGGATTTTAAGAAACAAGGCATCAGGAGGCCAACCATTTTTATTTTTTGCCTCTACATAATAAGCTGCCATGCCTATTACATAACAATTATAATTTTTCCCAACATAATTCTTCTGGTTTGTTCTATTAACCCCCCAGATAATCTCTCTCCATTCTGAAACACCCATTCCACGATTCACGTAAATAGGCATTAAATTTAAATACAATGTAGGTTTTGCAGGTGACAGAGGAAGATTAAAGTGAGTTTCCAAAATATTATCCAGGTATTTATTCCACTCCTCGGTGTGTTCAACCCATTCAGTGTTATTTTTTAAAGTTTCATCACTCGGACAATTACCTGGTTGCGGAAGATGGAGTCTATCATCTTTTTCGGTTTTACCGGAGTCAATCATCCTTACCCGGGCATTTACAGTTTTTTCTGTTACAAAAAAACATAGACCAAATATCAAGATTAAGAGAAAACTTTTAGACATTTTAATCTCCCCTTTTGATAGAAAAATATCATTCAACTCCTAAACCTCGATATTTATGTTCCCTTCTAAAAAATTACTTATAATTAAAAGGCCACAGTTTTGCTAAATTAATGTTTTATTTTTTCCCAATAAGTTGCAAATTTATACTCGGGACTGTTTGACTTGGTATGGCATTTCAAACAACTCTCTTCAGTAAGTTTTTCGTAAGTTTTGTGTTGTTTACTCTTTTCCGCTACATTCCCTCGCATAATCGCAAATATATGATCAATGCCTGGCCCATGGCAAGCTTCGCACTGAACATCTGCCAATCTTGGCGTTATGTTTACCGACATAAACCCCCCATCCTGCTTAAATCCTGAAGTATGGCATTTGAGACATTCAGGATCAAAAACTTTATTGGCTTTTCTTAGCGATTCGTGAAAAGAATGGAAATGTTTACTTTTCTTCCAGAGATAGTATTCGTATCTATGACACATTTTACAGGCAATACTATCAATAAAAATTCTTTTTTCCGCTTCTTTCGTGTCCCATAGCCATTTCTCAAATATCTGTTTTGTTTTTTCATCATATTTGTCATAAGTAGCTTGTAACTGTACACTATCCTTAATTTTAGTGTCGAGTCTAATATAATTATTGGAAATCATTTGCACTTTCCCGTGTTTCATGACTACAGAGATTTTCCCTAAATACTGTCCTCGATCTCGAGGATGAACCATTATCTTTTTTCCCTCTATATCAGGATTAATTTCAAGTTTGGCTTGATCTAGATGTCCATTTATTACAATATCGACGTCATCGTATTTCAAAAAATCTTTTGCCTTATCTTTTTCCATGTGCGTCAGCACCACGATAAGATCCACTTCTTCTCCGGTCTTTTCACCGTCAACTTTAAGTTCCCATAATATTTTTTCTAACTCAGTGCCTGGATCTTTTACTTTAACCTTTGTTTGTCCTTTAGTATAAAGGAGTTCCGGACCTAAAAGTCCAATAATGGCTACTATAGTTCCGTTATCGAATCTTTTTAAAAAGTACTTTGTTGTTTTTCCCGGCCGCAGGTTTTTATTCTCAACATTGCTGAGAACCCAATGACGAAACATTCCCTTGTTTAAAATTTCCTCACCATAAATGAAATCTTTTTCTCCCAAAAGCGCCGCGTCATAATCCATTTCATGCAGCCCTTCCAGTATAGTTTCAGCTTTTAATTTCCCCTGATCGGTTGTTTCTTTAAAGTGATCACCCGCATCCAGGAGAAGTAAATTTTTATTAGCAGACCGTTCCTTTTCAATAATCGTTGCCCGTCTCAGGATCCCTCCCAGATTTTCAGGTTCATTACATCCGCAAGGTTTTACTTCCCCCCAAACAGAGCCCGTATAAAGTATGGTAAGATTTTCTTCATGTTCAGCTCTTGCAGGTACAGACATCAGGATATATAACAGGATAAAGAAATTCAAAAGTACCGGTCGATATATTTTTGTTTGACTAACTGAAACTGTATTTTTTAGCATAATGTTTCCTCCTGCAAAGAATTGTCTGGAGATAAGAAATAAAAATTACCGTAAATTTCCATCAAGGAAGATATGAATATGGAGTAAAGAACTCCTTTCTGAAAACTTCATAATATTGAAAAGTACAGTTTTTGACGCCCCCTTTCTTCCCAAAATTATAATACCGTTTTTGCTTAAGATCAATAATTATTAAACCCAACAGGAGAGCTTTTTATCGTCTTTATTGTTTGCATTTTTGTCTTTATGATAACAAACGATGTTCTCCTCCACGCTCTCGAACAACCTGACCTTTAACATTAGTCCAAATTTTGAAGAAGATTATTTATCAATGCAACGGCATCATCACTTCCCCAATCTCTTGCCCCTGAAATATAGCCTTTTAATTTCCCTTTAGCATCTATCAAGTAGGATGTTGGCAATACGTTATTGAAATATTTATCTCTAACTTTTTGGTCTGAATCGAGTAAAATTGGAAAGGACAGTCCAAATTTTTTTGTAAAGGCTCTTACATTTTTCTCTCTGTTGTCTTCATCAATGGAGACAGCCACTACAACAAATCCTTTATCTTTAAGCGTGTTATATGCTTTTTGCAAAGCCGGCATCTCTTCTAAACAGGGTTCGCACCATGTAGCCCAAAAATTGAGAAGAACGGCTTTACCTTTATAGTCTTTTAGATTAATTTTTTTTTCATCCAAATTTTTAAGGGTAAAATCCGGGGCAAATGGTTCTATTTTGAGTTTTTTAACACCAAATTTAGAGTAAAGGTCTTCTTTTGCTGCAACACTGAAGCCTGAGAAAAGTATAACCATTAATAAAAGTATATTGGCAATTTTTTTCATTTCTAATATAAAATAGAAATCTATTTTTTTAAGACTCATTGCCAAATGAAAGTGTTTAGAAAACGCAGTCCACGCTGCTTGCTGCAGGATTAGCGAGTGACACCCTGTATCGTCCTTCTGGCAATAAAGAATAAAAGTAACAATGTAATGAGTTGTTCGTCATGATTCCGCGAAATCCGAGCTTGGCGGTCAGTGGAATACAGACTTAGAAAATTAATAGATATTCCTGGTCATGGGCCAAGCGAAATCCGAGTTGGCCGCTAAATCGGTCCTCCTTGTGTCCCAACCGGTTAGTAGTCCGCACGGTCTTCGCTCTGTAGAACCAGGAACCGTCCCGTATAACCCGGTAAGGGCCGGTGTATGGCCCTTTTGGATTTTTTCGGGGACTTCTCTTATAATAATCGCGATCGTACCAATCGGCCACCCATTCCATTAGATTGCCGGCCATATCGTATAATCCCAACGCGTTCGCCGCAAAGCTTTTTACCGGAAGAGGCTTTTTTCTATAAACTCCACCCCTGGAATAGTCTTGCTTGAATAGGTGATTCGCATCGAAATTTGCCTCATCAGACCCAATGGTATCCTTGCCTGTACCAAACCTTACTTTTTTTCCTCCTTCGCGCGCCGCATATTCCCATTCCGCCTCAGTAGGAAGCCGGAATCTCTGTCCGGACTTATTATTCAGCTTCTTTATATAGTTCTGAACATCATGAAAAGATACCGTCTCTACAGGGCAATCTTTTCCACAATATTTAAAGTAAGATGGGTTGTTTCCCATGACTTCCTCCCACTCCGCCTGGGTTACCTCATGCTCACCAAGATAAAAATCATCTACACATACCTCATGCACCGGTTTCTCATTAACATACCCCTCGTCAAAGGAATCTCCCATTTGATAACAGCCCCCTTTGATTAAAACCATATCTTTATAATCCTTAAACTGCTCCCCATAATCCGGTGACGACTGATCGGCTGCTCCTTTAGAAACAAGCGGTACTGTCACAAAAAAGGATGATAATATTAATAGGATTCCGCTAAACTTGAACAAACTGATTCCTTTCATGAAAATATTAAACCTCAAAAAATTATTTCACGGGTTCCTTCCCGGAAGCACCAAGGGCAAGGCGGAAACCCATGTGGAGCTTCCAGCACGACGGGTCGAACCCCCCGCGATAAGTTGTACGAACATACCATGGTTCATTGTCCCAGGAACCACCCCGCCCCACCCGGAAAGAGCCGCTTGATGGACCTTTAGGATTATCCTTGGGACTGCTGCTATAATAGTCATTATCATACCAGTCGGATACCCATTCCCAGAGGTTACCGGACATATCATACAATCCCAGAGAGTTCGGGGGAAAACTTTTGATTGCCACAGGATTATCTTTAGAAACACCGGACCGTGAATAAGGCCGCTTAAATTTTGAACTTACATTAAAATTAGCATCATCGGGTCCTATCGTGTTTTTGCCTGTGCCGAACCTTACCATTCTACCTTCTTCTCGTGCCGCATATTCCCACTCCGCTTCAGTGGGAAGACGATAATCCAAGTTCGTCTTTCGTTTTTTCCATTTCATAAACTCATTTGTATCGTTCCAGCTCACACATGTAACCGGGTTTTTGTCTGTTTGAGAATAACCCGGGTTATCCCAGTATTTATTCCTGTCTTTTTTCCATTCAAATCCATTCCAGTAATAACAACCATCTATGTTTTCTGAGTCAGTTCTATAAGAAGTCTCATTTACAAACTCTCTGAATTCTCCTACTGTTAACTCATGCTCTCCCAAATAATAATCATCTACGCAGACCTCATGAACCGGTTTCTCATCATCTTTCCCATCCCCAAAGGAATCTCCCATGTGATAACAACCGCCTTTTATGAATACCATCCCTTTTGGTTTTTTCTCTTTAATTCTTTTCCGCTCTCTGTCGTCAGCTAAACCTTGTTTTTCCTCAGACTGCCTATCCTTTTTCTCAGCCTGGGGTTTGTCCCTGGCTACGCGGAATCCAAAGAGGACCTCCCGTACGCCCCGCCCGCCCCAGTACCGGTACGCCGCCCGCGCGTCCAACGGTAGTTTGTACCAGGAGCCACCACGAAGAACCCTGTATTCGCCACTCCCCGGTCCTGTAGGATTATCCTTAGGGCTGTTCCTGTAATAGTCCTCATCAAACCAGTCCTGTACCCACTCCCACACATTGCCGGACATGTCATATAATCCCAGGGAATTCGGAGGGAAACTTTTTACCGGTACAGTTTTCTTTCTATAAACACCGGGACGGAGATAAGGCTCCCTAAGCCTTGGATTTGAACTTGTGAAAATATTAGCTTCATCGGGTCCTATCGTATCCTTGCCTGTACCAAACCGCACTCTTTTGCCTCCTTCCCGCGCCGCGTATTCCCATTCTGCTTCTGTAGGAAGTCGAAATCTCATCCCTGTTTTATCATTAAGTTTTCTTATATACATCTGCACATCATTCCAGGAGACGGTCTCAACAGGAAATTCACCACAGCAATAATTAAAATGAGATGGATTACTTCCCATAACATCATTCCATTCCTTCTGTGTTATCTCATGCTCTCCCAGATAGAAATCATTCAGACAGACTTCATGAACCGGCTTTTCATTATCTTCCCCATCACCAAACTGATCTCCCATGTCAAAACAGCCGCCTTTAATCAAGACCATAGTTATAGAATGCCTGCCGCTACCATCTATACCCTCATCTGCTAAAGTTGAAACAGGTAATAACAAAATAAGTACTGCTATAGTTTGTATGAATGTTTTATTTATCATTATTTGAATAACTTTTCCTATCTTAATAAAGTTTGACTTCGTCATTATATCATTTGGAAACAGTATCCACAGATTGCCGCTTGTGCCGATATCTCAAAATAACTATACTCATATTTCCCAATTTTAATATGAAGTCCGTTTAAGAGCAAGTGTATTACATAAAAATGGAGAGGCTCCTAAACTGAGAAGTTGACAGGCAGTAAACAGTTGATAGTTCTCAGGTTTACTTCCTTTCCCACTAACTATCTTTTTTTCCATAATCTTTTTGTGTATTGGTGTCCTGATGGCTAAAAAACTTTCAAAAAATAGAGTTTTTAGAGACGCGCTTAAATAATCCTTGAAATTTTAAACCTTTTTGGATACATTGCGTATCCTAACCTATGGCGCATATCCTAATATAAGGAGAATGGATGGAAAAAAATCAAGAAGATTTCGTTGAAAAAATTGAAAACCACTTCAAAGTGGTGTTGACGAGGCGGCTTGCTGCTGTCCGCCGCTCTAAAAAGTGGCCTTTAACTCTTTCAGAAAAGATATTATTGGCTCATTTTGAGCTGGGCAGTGGAGGTTTGCCGGAACGTGGAGTAACTACAGTTTTACTTAATCCGGATCGTGTAGTAATGCAGGATGCTACGGCGCAGATGGCCTTATTACAATTTATTAATTTAAGGGTTAAAAGTGTTGCTGTTCCCACGACAATACATTGCGATCACCTGATTCGCGCCCGGATTGATGCGCATGAGGATTTGAAAGCCGCAGAGAATAATAATCGCGAGGTATATGATTTTCTGGCATCGGCAGCGGCTAAATACGGAATAGGGTTCTGGAAACCGGGCTCCGGCATTATACATCAAGTGGTTTTAGAAAACTATGCCTTCCCGGGCGGGCTTATGATAGGTACTGATTCTCATACTCCTAATGCAGGCGGACTTGGTATGATTGCGGTTGGTGTTGGCGGCGCTGATGCGGTAGAAGTAATGGCGGACATGGCCTGGGAAGTATTGTGGCCAAAAATAATTGGCGTCCGCCTTACAGGAGAATTATCCGGTTGGGCAAGTGGAAAGGATGTTATTCTCAAGCTTGCCGGCATACTAACTACAAGTGGTGGAACCGGGAAATTCATTGAATATTTTGGTCCGGGCACACAGTCTTTAGGCTGTACCGCTAAGGCCACCATTACCAATATGGGAGCTGAACTGGGTGCCACTACTTCAATATTCCCTTTTGATAATAGAATGGCTCTTTATCTTCAGGCAACCGGACGAGAAAAGATTGCCAGTATAGCTGAAAAATATGCAAAGCACCTCGTTCCAGACCCGGAAGCAATTGAACAGCCGGAAAAATATTATGATCAGGTCATAGAAATCGACCTTTCTGCTCTGGAACCACATATTGCTGGACCCCATACTCCGGACCTGGCGCGGCCTATATCAAAAATGGCTGAAGATGTTAAAAAGAATGATTATCCTGCGACCTTCAAAGCTGCGCTTATTGGAAGTTGTACCAATTCCTCCTATGAAGATATAGGTCGCGCGGCTCACATTGCGCGACAGGCAAAGATCAAGGGTTTGAAGGCACGCGTTCCTTTTTTTATTACCCCCGGCTCGGAGCAGGTACGCGCTACCATTGAGCGGGATGGTTTGTTGAGCGATCTTGAGGCTATCGGCGCTAAAGTGCTTGCAAATGCATGCGGACCATGTATCGGCCAGTGGGAGCGAAACGATGTAGATAAAAAAGAAAAAAACTCCATACTGACTTCGTACAATCGTAATTTCCCGCGTCGTAACGATGGAAATCCTAACACTCATTCTTTTATCGCCAGCCCGGAGGTTGTTACGGCTTACGCGCTAAACGGTAGTTTAGACCAGGATCCAATTCATAAAGGAATCAAGCTGGATACAGGGGATACCATTAAATTTGATCCTCCTACAGCAAGTGAGCTCCCGGAAAATGGATTGATTCAGGATAAAAGCGGTTATGTTGCTCCTCCCAGCGAGACTGATTCCTTTACTGTCTGCATTGATCCTGCAAGTGAACGTCTGAGTCTTTTAGAACCTTTTGAGGCTGCAGATAAAGAGGAAGACTATTCTGAACTACCGGTGCTGATTAAGGCCCGGGGCAAGTGTACCACTGACCATATTTCTCCTGCAGGACCATGGTTAAGGTTCCGCGGACATCTGGACCGCATCAGCGATAACTTGTTTTCAGGCGTAAATAATGAATTTTCTAAAAAACCGGGTACCGGATATCACGTTCTTGACGGCAAGGAGGACCAACCTCTAAATAATATTGCCCGTGATTACAAGGCGCTTAACAAGGGCTGGGTTGCGATTGGAGATAATAATTATGGAGAAGGGAGTTCACGGGAGCATGCCGCAATGTCACCACGTCACATGGGTTGTCTTGTAGTTCTGGCGCGCAGCTATGCCCGCATACACGAAACAAATCTGAAAAAACAAGGAATCATTCCATTAGTTTTTAGTGATCCTTCTGATTATGAGATAATTAAAAAAGATGATCGCCTTACTTTTCCCGATCTTGATAAATTAGAGGCCGAGAAAGAAGTATTGATTAACATCCGCCACAGTGATGGTACGACAAACACGATTTCTGCATCACACAACATGAACTTCGAACATATTTTGTGGATTAACGCAGGCTCCTCCCTCAATATGATAAGACGGTAACTATAGCTAAAATGAAATTCTTTAATTTAATTTTGCACATCCTTTTGGTATTAGTTTTTACTGCTTTGAGTTACACTGCATTTGCTGCAGACCCCCCCTCTAATAAGAGCAAGGCTTTGGAAAGACAGATATGGAAGCAGGATATGATCTTCATTAAGGGAGGCTGTTATCAAATGGGAGACTCTTTTGGGGAAGGAGTTTCAGATGAAAACCCCTTGCATGAGGTATGTGTGGATGATTTTTATCTTGGGAAATATGAACTGACACAGGGGGAATGGAAGGAGATTATGGGGAGTAACATGGCTTCCTTTCATGAGTGCGGGGATGACTGTCCTGCGGATAATGTATCATGGAACAATGTTCAGAAATTCATCAGAAAGTTGAATGAAAAGACTGGCATAAACTACAGGCTTCCAACAGAAGCGGAATGGGAGTATGCAGCGAGAGAAGGGGGGAAAAAACTGAGGTTTGGCACGGGGAAAAATATCATAGGAGCTGATGAGTCAAATTTTAATGCGAGTAAGAAATATAAGAAACCCTACTCACGGCCTGGAATTTATAGAACAAAGACTATTTCGGCAAAGAGTTTTTTTCCGAATTCATTAGGGTTATACAATATGTCCGGGAACGTTTGGGAATGGGTGCAGGATTGGTATGATAAGGACTATTATCAAAAGAGTCCCCGTGACAATCCAAAAGGGCCGGATAGCGGTGATTACCGGGTTCTTCGGGGTGGTTCATGGGGCAACTTGTCGAACAATCTGAGAGCCGCTAATAGGCACAGGGACAGACCTGATAGCCACCGGCGCATGCTCTATGGATTTCGTTTGGCCCGGGATAAATGACTGTTGGAGAGTTAGCGGTAACATTAATGACAAATGACCAAAGACAAATAACCAAAAGTGTCACTCTCAACCACCCATATTGTCATTCCCCCGCTCCCCACATGTCATTCCCGCATGCTCCCCGCTTAAAGCATGCGAGGACAAGCCTTAGCGGGTATCTAAGAAAATTGAAATTCCTATACATAAATGTACTTTTATACATTCCTCTGGTATTACTTATTATTGCTTTGAGTTCCTCAGTATTCGCTTTTGATATTTACAAGGACATAGAACCTCCCTCCAATAAAGGGAAGACTCTGGAAAGACAGATCGGAAAACAGGAAATGGTCTTTATTAAAGGAGGCTGTTATGAGATGGGAGACTCTTTTGGAGAAGGGGGTTTAGATGAAAAACCTGTTCATGAGGTGTGCGTGGATGATTTTTATCTTGGGAAATATGAACTGACACAAAATGAATGGAAAGAGATTATGGGGAGTATACCTTCCGGATTTAAATTTTGCGGAAAAAACTGCCCTGTTGAACTTGTATCGTGGAACAGCGCACACGAATTTATCAGGAATCTTAATGAAAAGACCGGCATGAAATACAGGCTTCCTACAGAAGCGGAATGGGAATATGCTGCAAGGGGTGGCGGTAAAAAGAAGAAATGGGCAGGTACAAGTAATAGGGCTGAGTTTGAAGAATATGCCTGGTTTAAAATGAACTTGAACAATAGGACTATTAACCCTGTAGGCCGAAAGAAACCAAATGAACTTGGCCTTTATGACATGTCCGGGAACGTTTGGGAATGGGTGTTTGACTGGCATAACAAAAACTATTACAGTAAGAGCCCCCGTAACAACCCAAAGGGACCAGTGACCGGAACCTACCGGGTATTTCGTGGCGGTAGCTGGAGCAATGGCCCGGGGCTCCTTCGCACAAGCTATCGAAGCTATGGCTGGCCGGAATATAGGGATAGCAGTCTTGGAGTCCGCCTGGCCAGAACCCCTTAAATTTTGATATTGTTCCTAAGTTCGGATTTTTGCAAAAAGCGACCAAGATTCGCTCTTTGAAGTATGCCTTCGAAGACTTGAATTCGGACTTATTCGTTCTGAGCTGCCGCAGGCCAATTTTCGAGAGCGAAGTCTTGGAAAAAGCGTATCTTCTTATCTAAAAAAGTTGAATGATTAATGAGGTTATGCTTTAATCACTGAAACTCAGTTTTGCCGTATTAAATTTCCTTTTTAAAGGAGGAGTCTATTTCATGTTTAAAATTAAGGTTTTAGATTCAAATCTGGACAGATTCAAAGACTACAGCATACTTTTCATAAGAATAGCGCTCGGTGTGGTGTTTTTAGCTCATGGGAGCCAGAAACTGTTCGGCCTTTTTGGAGGAGGCGGCATTGGAGGAACCATCCAGTTTATGGATATGATGGGTTTTGGTTTCGCGGCTTTCTTTGGAATCGCGCTTTCCTCTGCGGAATTTTTTGGGGGACTGCTTTCGCTGATCGGACTTTTTACAAGGTGGGCGGCGCTCTTTATTGCCATCGTCATGTCGATTGCTGTTTTCACGGTGCATCTAAAACATGGTTTTTTCGTCTCCAATAAGGGATTTGAGTTCGCGGGATCACTCCTTTGCATGGCAATTGCTTTAATAATAAACGGAGGAGGAAAAATTTCTCTCGATAATCTCTTATTCAATAAAATTAAATAAAAAACCTGAATTAATTTAAAAAACGATTTTTACTTTCCTAATATATTCTGCAAAGCCTCTTCAATATTATTGTGTTGAAAAACATAACCCGAAGCCTTCAGGCATGAGGGTATCACACAGGTACTGGATAGGAGCAATTCGTTAGCCATTTCTCCCAACGCAAATCGCGCTGCAATAGCCGGCAAAGGAAAAACCGTAGGCCGGGATAAAACCTTGCCAAGCGCTTTTGTGAATTCAAGGTTTGTAACAGGCTGTTGAGAGACAATATTAATAGGTCCGTCGAGTTCTTTGCTCTTCAAAATATAAATTACAGCACCCACCACATCAGTTATTGAAATCCAGCTCATAGACTGAAAGCCGCTGCCAATTTTGCCTCCCACACCAAGCTTAAAAGGAGGAAGCATTTTAGCCAATGCTCCGCCTTTTGCACTGAGTATTATCCCGAACCTAAGATGAACAACATTGATTCCAGCCTGACGTGCCGGCTCTGCTGCTGATTCCCATTCAACGCATGTTTCCGCCAAAAACCCTGAACCAGGTGAGCTTTTTTCATTCATAACCTCCGTTCCCCGACTGCCGTAGAACCCGATCGCAGAAGCTGAAGCAAGGATTTTGGGTTTATGCTTCAGTCCGGCTAAAATTTCAGCAAGAAGCCGTGTCCCCTTTACGCGGCTGTCACGAATGCGCGCTTTTTTTTCCGTTGTCCATCTGCCTGTGCTGATATTCTCTCCCGCAAGATGAACTACAGCGTCAAAGCCCTCAAGTTTTTCCTTTTCAATAAAACCTGTTTGAGGATTCCATAAGATTTTTTTTTCATCCGGTTTCATTGGCGGGCGAATCATGCGAATCACCGTACGTCCGGCATTTGCAAGAGCCGGTACAAGAGCAGAACCAACAAGACCGTGCGAACCTGTAATTAGAATTTTCATAATTTGTAAAGCTGACAGCAATCAGCTTTCAGCAAAAAATAATGGCTCCAATTATAACTGATTTTGGTTTAGTTGAGACCAAAAAATACATAACCACGAAGATCACAGCGCGACAGAGCCGCAACCAAAGTGAATTCACCGCAAAGACGCAGAGGTCGCAGAGTACTTGTTACTGACTGCTGATAGCTGACGGCTGAAAGCTAATTTTTTAATACTCTTCACGAAATACGGAATAATTAATTGTTAACTGTTAATTATTGTTTAAATAAAAAGATCAAATACACAACCTAATTTCGTATCATTTTCTTCTATAATTTGTTAGATAGAGGCCATAATGAATTAATATCTTCAGCAATATTTTGAACTATTTGTATTGCCTCACCTGGTAGATGAATAGACTGAAACTTTGGGTGAGAAGCACTGTTTCGCAATTGACGAATTCCATCCCATCTCCACTGTCGAGAATGATGGATAACACTTGTTTTGACTAACCAGTCAATCCTTTTTTCAAATGTATTTATTGATTTCGGTGCCTTCAGCGCCTTGCATTTATGCAAAACAGCAGATTCTGATACTCGGAATAGCTGCTCCAGGGCAAGAGCAAATAATGAATAGTACAAATATCAGTAAACCATAGCACCACGCGCAATCTCAAAAAGCCGATGGATCTCAATGGGAACTTTCTCATGCAACTTAGGTTCTATAATGGATTGTACGTAGCTGTTAGCAGGTACAGATTCTGTGTTTCCATTTGGCAAGAAACGGACAAAATTTTCCATCATGGTGTCAGGCTCTAACCAGTTATTTAGTGTTATTTTTTTATAACCGAGGTTTTCCATTTTGCCTATTCATAAGGGCTATATCTTATAATAAGAAAGGAAAAACAAAAGAAGAAAAGTCTTTTAACAAAGAAAACAGCAGATCACTTATTTAGAGGATGAACATGAATTAGTGTAGCTTTCTTTTATTTATCTATTCATAAATTTCTTTTCTGTGGCCTACAGCCTGAATTACAAGTCTATCTGTCTCTATTGTGTATATGACCCTCCATTCACCTATTCTAACCTTAAAAGTACCTTTAAAATCACCGGACAGAGGCTCAGGGGTTATGTTATCAAATTCTTTTGAATACCAGGAAATTTTTTAAACATCCTTTTTGCTATTGGCTTATCAAGCCTATTTAAGTCTTCTAATGCATCATTTGTCCATTCGATGTTAAGCAAATTTTTTTAACACCTCATTATGTGCAATTCTTTTTGACGGCTTCTTTAGTCTTTCTTCTAATTTTGTCTTAAATTCTTTTTTTAATTGTACGCCTGAATCAGGGTCACCAAAAATTTCCAGAAATTTGTGTTCTATGAACTGTTCCAGATCATCAATAGACATGTCTTTCACTTTATCCATATAATACCTCCCGTTATTCATAAAATTTCATTTTCAAATTATACCATATTTAATAGTAGCCAACTCCCAAATTAAAAAAATCCAGTTCATCCTGCTATCCTGACCCGCTGAGCGTGTCCTATCAAAATCTTTACTGACTGACAACATTTTTTTTATAAAAGTTTTTGTTGGCCGCTTTGAGCGGTAGCTCTATTTGGTTGTGGCTCCTAGCCACGCTGATTTTTACATTTCTTCCGGTGAAAATCCGCGGCGAAATGTGTTTTCTGTAACTGTGCGGGGTTCCATGAATTGCAACAGATAGTCCGGTCCTCCGGCTTTACTGCCGATACCGCTCATCTTAAACCCGCCAAACGGCTGGCGTCCGACAATAGCCCCTGAAATTTTCCGGTTAATGTAGAGATTGCCCACCCTGAATTCCCGCCTTGCAAGCTCCATATTTTCCGGACTCCGGGTATAGACACCTCCTGTTAACGCGTAAGACGTTTTGCCCGCAATATCCAAAGCTTCTTTAAAGTCTTTTGCCTGAATAACAGATAATACAGGACCAAAGATTTCTTTTTGGGCAAGATCGCTCTCAGGCGGAACATTCACAAAAATCGTGGGGCCAACAAAAAAACCATTTTCTAACGAACTCACTTCTACTTCCAACGCAACATTCGCTGTCCGCTTTCCCTTTTCAATAGCGTTCTGAATTTTTTCCCTGGCCTGCTCGTCAATAACTGCTCCCATAAAGCTTCCCGGGTCTTCCGGCATCCCGATCCGCAAACTGCGTACTGCTTCCACTAATCGTTCAACAAGGACATCATGAACATTCCCCACCACAATAACCCGCGAAGCCGCGCTGCATTTTTGCCCCTGGTATCCAAACGCGGAAGCAACAATCCCTGATACCGCGTCGTCCATATCCGCGTCGGAATCCACAATAATGGCGTTTTTCCCGCCCATTTCAGCAATAACGCGTTTCAAATGTGTCTGGCCGTCTTGACGTCCCGCGGCTAATTTATAAATTCTGCATCCTACTTCCTGCGAACCGGTAAAAACAATAAAATTTACTTTAGGGTGACTTACGAGATAGTCGCCTATTTCACCTCCGGAACCGGAAAGAAAGTTCACGATCCCTTTCGGCAAACCCACTTCGTGCAACACTTCCATAAACTTCGCGGCAATAACAGGAGTTAGAGAGGATGGTTTTAATATTACTGTATTACCGGACACGATTGAAGCAGACAGCATTCCCGTAAGAATAGCCAGGGGAAAATTCCACGGTGCGATAACCACCCCGACACCACGGGGCTGGTAGAAGTACGCATTATTTTCACCCGGAACATTAAAATTCGTTTCACATGAAAGGCGCGTGGCTTCCCTCGCGTAATATTCGAGGAAATCAATAGCCTCAACCACGTCGGCATCCGCCTCACGCCATGTTTTGCCTGCTTCAAAGATTTGCCACGCGGAAAATTCGTCCCGGCGTTTGCGTAGATGCTTTGCAATGCGTATCAGGTAATCAGCCCGTTTCTCAGCGGCTAAATCTCTCCACCCGGGAAACGCGGATATGGCGGCTTCTATAGCACATTCAACATCCTTTTTATCCGATAGAGAAACTCGACCTACAACTTCTTCAGGCCGTGCCGGGTTTACAGAAACAATGTGTACAGTTTTATTAACCTTCTCTCCGTTTAAAAGAAGCGGATACTCCTGTCCCAGGTTGTCACGAACATATTGAATAGACGCAGCAAAGACTTTGCGCTCCACTTCATCTGTAAAACGATGAACCGGTTCGTTAACAAAAGGCAGAAGCGCCCCTCCCCTTTTATCCCCCCCATCGCAAAGGGGGGAATGTGTTTGTTGAGTCGATTCTTTTTCATCAGAATCATCTTCTTTTTGCTCCGGAGATACTGGAGGAGCTAAGAGAGTTTCAGCGGGCAGATCTTCGGCAAAGCTCATGCGCAGAAAAGATTGGCTTGCCGTATTTTCCAGCAACCGTCTTACCATGTAGGCCATGCCTGAAATCAGTTCCCCGCAGGGAACATAAATGCGAGTCCTCTGATTCATTTCCGCAATAACTTCTTTCAGAGGGTCAGCCATACCATACAGCATTTGCAATTCAAATTGTCCGGGCTGTAAACCCTTGTCTTCAGCCAGCACCATTGATAATGCTAAACTCCGAACGTTATGGGAGCCAACAGCAATATCTATCGCCGGGTAATTATCCATGAGGTGACGGACACAATTTTCAAAACAAAGATCGGTTTCCCATTTTTCAGACCACACAGCCATATTCCATTCATTCTGTTTTGCTATTATCTTTTCATAATCCCAGTAAGCTCCTCTAACTAACCGGACAGTAACAGGAGTCCCCCTGCTGCCGCGCCAATCTATCAAACCCAATAAATCCTTTTCCGTATCGCGTAAATACGCTTGAAGCGCGATTCCCACATCAGGCCAGTCACGAAACTCAGGTTCAACAAGAATATCCTGAAACACCTGCAGGATAATTTCCTTCATGTCGTACTGCTCCATATCCAGACAGATGAAGGCTCCTTCTTTTTTGGCAGCCTGAAAGATAGAACGTAATCGCTTTTTTATTGTCTCAGCCCGTCCTTCAATATCAATAGGATCAATCTGAGAACATAAAGAAGAAACTTTAATAGAAAGGTTAAATCGAGGATAGGGTCGGTCACCGATAGCATCCAGCAAAGGATTTGGTTTCCAGGCTTTAAGTTTCGGTGCTAAATTCTTAATAAAATTTAAATACTTGTCGCTATACTCATCTGCTTCCGCTTCACTCACTGTAGCTTCCCCCAACAGGTCAAGAGTAAAGCACATATTTTCTTTGCGCAGGTGTTTGACCGTATTAAACGCGTCATTTACACTCTCGCCGCCGATAAATCGTTTTGCCAGGCCGTGCATGGCTGTGCGTACCGCCCCGGCAGCCAAATGAGCCGCAACAGAGCCTTGAGCATGCTCGATGCCCCACTTAGCAAATCCCGGTATAGGTAAATCCTCTTCACCCAGGTATTCATGAAGGTGTTTTGAAAGGTCTTCGTCCGAAGTTAGTGCGGGAAGAACATCCACAAATCGGAGTAGCTGCACGCGCAGTTGGTCATTGTCCATTAATTTGCGAAAGAGTATTTCTTCCCAGTGTTCCCGTGCCCAGAAAGCCTGTTTTCTCTCGCGCGCTGCTTCGAGCAGGCGTTTTCCCATTTCCTGTATTCGTGCTTCAGTTTCTTCAGACAAGGGTTTCATAATTTTTTTCTTTTTTTTTGACAGGATTACAGGATAAACAAGATTAATAACAAATTTATATCAAGTAAATCCTGTTATCCCGTCAAATTTTTTGAAAACTTTACTAAAAAAGAATACAACATTATATTGAAAGGCTCAACACTACAATAGTTCAGGGTGTCCGAAAATATGCTTTTCAGTTTGTAGTACCGCTTTTAAGCGGCTAAAAAAAACCGCATGAAGGCGGAACTACGAACACTGCTTAACTTGTCGCAGTACTCAGGACAGGCACTGTCGAAGGAGATGGATACAGTGGGTTGAAATCAGGATGTCCAAAAACTGACTGCACCTGTCATTTCGAGCGAAGCGAGAAATCTTAAGCCAATAATCATACAGAAGTTAAAAATTTCTCCTTTTATTCGAAATGACAAATTCTGCCGTTTTCGGACAGCCTGTGTGTTAAAAAACCTTGCTAAAAAAAATGTTTCAAGGATTTGCAGTTCAGAGATTTAGTAATATTCGTGCAATTCGCGTAATTCGTGATTAAAGCTTTTCATTCGTATTTTCTATTGCAATCTGATCCAACAGTTTTGCTTTGACAGCCAGAAATTATTTATTATAGAATCACAAAGCATATTTGTTTGACATTGAAAAGCAATATTGGACAGTGTCAGTACTGAAAGACGGTTTAGATCCCAATTTTGGGGTATTTATCGAAAGCTTATACGGACAAATATGTTGTCTACTACTAGTTATGAAAAATTTTTTTCCTTATATAAAAGATTATTAACGGGATGCCTTATATTAAATTATTATCGCGACACAAGCGCCGCGATAATGCCGATTTGAGTTCTTCAACTCGGCATTATAAGGCGGCCTGTAAAAAACAAGTTATACTTCTAAAAATTATGAAAAAAAATGCTAAAATTGACACATGCCAACTATTAAAAATATTTCTGGCAAGTACTGTTTTTTCTTTTGTAGCTTTGATTGCAATGAACCAATGCATGTCCATGTTCAAAGAGAGAATTTTCTTTGCAAGTTTTGGATCGACCCAATTGTTTTAGGTAAAAACACTGGTTTTTCGCCAAAAGAATTAAATGATATCAGAAAGCTGATAATCAGAAACAAAAATAAAATTATGGAGGCGTGGTATGAGCATTGCGGTAAAAGTCCAAGAGGTTAGGATAAAAGACATCATCATCAGCGAGGACACTATATCTGCTCATCTTATTGATGGTCGGACTATAAGCGTTCCCCTTGCATGGTCTTGGCGTTTATCAGAAGCAACTCTCGAGCAAAGAGCCAATTTTTCGATTATAGGTGATGGTCAGGCTATTCATTGGCCGGACATTGATGAGGATTTAAGCGCTGAAGGAATGTTATATGGTACACCTGCACCAAAACCGCATATCACTCACCAATAGTAAAAGGCATAACCATCGCATCAAGACAGTCGTGAAACAGCTTGCAACCGTTCTATAATTTTTGACTATTAATGTTTTTTTATTCCAGAGCATTTTAGTCAAGTTTCACGCTGCTTATGCGTAGCGTTATTTTTTTCAAACCAATGCATCAATAAAAATACCTGCATGGATAAAGTTTTGAAATCTAAAGATTTTAAAAAAAATAGGATTGTAGAAATCCGAGAGCTATTACACGGC
Organism: uncultured Nitrospinota bacterium; assembly: GCA_964394335.1. Taxonomy (GTDB): domain Bacteria; phylum Nitrospinota; class Nitrospinia; order CAJXCL01; family CAJXCL01; genus CAJXCL01. The sequence goes on from CAYMVZ010000003.1 coordinate 46,446, forward strand.
TTTTGTAATAATTATTTAAACGATGAATTAGAAAGTTATGCGAAACTCTTGGTAGAAAAAGGAAAATAGATATTTTACGTGGGAAAAAAGAAATATGGGTAGCTTCAATAATTTATGCTATCGCACGTCTTAATTTTTTATTCGACAAGGAGAATGAAAAATATATAACCGCAGATACTATATGTGATTTTTTCAAAACAAACAAATCGACTATTGGCAACAAAGCTACTGAAATCGAAAAAGCCTGTAATTTAACTATTGGAGCCAAAAGATACTGCAGTAAAAAAATAACAGATTCATTTTCTTTTTATCAGACTCCTGAAGGTTTCATCATACCTAAAAGCATGATCGAAGATCATGAATTGGTTGTAGAGTTAGCTACTGATGAAGAACTAGAGGAAATCGAAAAGTTTCTTCAGAATCAAGGAAAGTTAAAAGAACAACAAGAAAAAAAGGAGCGAAGGGCTAAAATTAATAGGAAAATAGCGAAACAAAAGAAAAAGAAGAGCATTGTTACTAATCAGATGAAGCTATTTGACGATTTTTAAATAATGTTTAAAATAAAATTATTCTCACATATCAATGTTTCCCACTGGCTTACGAGCAGCGAGTCTCTAACCCAAAGGTTGTTTATCTTTCATCGGTTTCTCATATTTCATCGTTCATAATGCATTTGCTCCTAACCAGTGAAAACAGTGGTTATCTTCGAAAACAACCTTTCGTATACACAAATTTTCTGCTAAAATGTGTATAAATAAAAAAGGAGGATTTTTTCAATGAGAACGAATGTAGTACTTGATGAGAAATTAGTTAAGAGTTGCCAAAAAGCAACTGGAATAAAAACTAAAAAAGAATTAATTGATCACGCATTACAAGAACTTCTTCGTCATAAATCCCAGAAAAAAATACTTGAACTAAAGGGTAAAATAACCTGGGAGGGCAATTTAAATGAATGGAGAAGTGGTTATAAACCGTGATGGTTTTAATAGACACGAGTGTCTGGATTGATTTTTTTTTCATCTAAACCATCTCCTCAGGCCAACAGACTGGAAACATTGATCAGAGACGAAGAAGATATTTGCATTTGTGGAATTGTTTTAACAGAAGTTCTCCAGGGTATAAAACATGAGAAAGAATATCAGAAAACAAAGACCTTCTTTAAAGAATTATTTTATTTGCCAATAAACTATTCAACATATTTGAAATCTGCTGAAGTTTACCGGACCCTCCGCAAAAAAGGCATCACGATCAGAAGAGTTTTGGATTGCTTAATTGCTTCAGTGGCTCTTGAGAATAATATTTCAATCCTTCACAACGATAAAGATTTTTTTCAAATTGAGAAGCATTGTCAATTGAAAATTTTAAATCCGAATAACAGATAAAGATTAAAATGTGACATGCAGTTAAGAATGGACTTGCCCCCCTAACTCTAAACTCTAAACTAAAACTAAAAAGAGAGGCCTTGTCCTGAGCGAAGCCGAAGGGTGTCCCTTCCGGGACGGGGTGTGTTAAAAAACCTTGTTAAAAAAATGTTTTATGGATTTGCAGTTCAGAGGTTCAGTAATATTCTTGCAATTCGCGTAATTCGTGGTTATAACTTTTCATTCGGATTTTCTATTTCAACCTGATCCAACAGTTTTGCTTTGACTGCCAGAAATAATTTATTATAAAATCACAAAGTATGTTTGTTTGACATGGAAAAGCAATATTGGACGGTGTTAGCACTGAAAGACGGTTTAAACCCCGATTTTGGGGTATATATCGAAAGCCTGTATGGACACATATGGTGCCTACTACTAATTATGAGAAATTTTTTTCCTCATGTAGGAGATTATTAACAGGATGCCTTATATTAACATTATTATGAGGCGTCCTGATAATAACAAGTTGTGTGAATAATAAAGGCCAAATATAAAACACCAAAATTGCAAATCCGCCACCAATGTCGAAGCCAAGAAGGAGCAGACGAGGATGCCAATAAGTTTCAATAATGTCGTTATTTTTTCCGCTGGTGCCTTTGTTACATTTCTCTGTCAGCAACTGATTAAGCATGGGTTGGCTCGTCAACGAAACATTGAATCTATCCAAATTCCTAGTTTTATCGAAAAATACAATTCTTTCCATGCTGCTCTTTTGTCTGCCCGTAATGCTCTCACTCAAAAAGACACTTCCCTCAAAGAAATTCTTACTGTTGAATTTCCCAAGCATCGGTTGGCTAAAATAGCCTTTGCTGATGTTTTAAAATTCGACAGCCAACGCCATGGAAAATTTAACGAAACATGGGCAAAATATGAAGAAGCCTATCAAAATGTATCGGGGTATGATGACAAAGTTACGTTGAGTAAACTTGAACAACACATTAAGGAAACTAGAGATTACAAAACTCAACATCCTTTGCAACCACTTGTAAAAGAGATTCATGATTATAAAAAGTTTTAGAAAAATCATATTCTCTTACTCCTTGAGCATCTTCTTGAAATTGGGAACAAATATGAAATATAAAAGCACACAATCGGATAAGGGGGAGTTTTTCTCTCCCCCTCTCCACACGACCAACGGCAAGCGGGTCTACCCCAAGGGCACTTCCGTTGGGCGCGCATACAGGGCGGTTCATGAAGACTGCCTGAAATAAAATCAAGCAGCAAAACAAGAAACGATATACTCGATTCTCATTTAAGGCTGGCTTTCCTATTGAGACCCAGATAGATACTCTCCCGGTCGGGTTCATTGCATTTCCTACCCTCAATGGCGCTCCTCCTTACATCATGTTCAGACCTTTAGCGGGGTGAGACCTCCCTGTTTCCCGGTTAAACCGTCAGGGCTCATTTCCTCCACCTACTATGTCCTCTGCTGACTCCTTTTCCATCACAACAACAGTTACCTGTTACCGCGCTTCCCTTTCAGGATGCTAACGTGGAAGAGGTCTCCCCGGATAAGAGCATAAACTTTCATTGCACAACCGCCTCATTTACAGTGTCTCCTGAGTCACAGGGTTTTGTTATGTTGTGCTAACTCACCCCGGAGATTTCGGCCTTATATGAGGTTTCTGTTCGTCGGCTCGCAGTTTTGTTTCAGGCTTCCTTCAGACAACACCTCACGATGATGCCCTTGCCGTCAACTCATAGTTTATGTTAATATTTCTCTTAACAGTGACTCAGCTATAGGGGGCTTGCACCCCATAAGCTCATGCCCATGCCGGGCGTACACCATCTATTCAACTGGACAGGCAAAAGCGGCCCGCCAGTTAATAGGGTCGTTAGCACGTAAAATAATGAATAGTTGCAGACTCTGTGAAAATGAAAGGGAACTCAAGAACTCACACATAATACCCGAGTTCATATACAAGCCCTTGTACGATGATAAACATCGATTTGACATGCTTTCGAACCTTAAAACGAGAGGGCCTGCTAAATTACAAAAAGGAATCAGAGAATACTTGTTATGCGAACAATGCGAGGGTTCCTTATCTAAATATGAGCGCTATGTAAGTCTGATTCTTTCTGGTCAAATCCATATAGCACCTCATCGCAACGGCAAGCTCGTATATCTTGAGGGGGTAGATTATAAGCAGTTACGTTTATTTGGTCTCTCTGTTCTTTGGAGAGCAAGCGTCTCGTCGCTCAAAATATTTGAGCAAGTTAAACTTGGGCCACATGAAGAAATCTTGAGACGTATGATTCTAAATGAAGATCCCGGAAAGCCAGATAAATACCCGTTTATGCTGGCTCCAGTTGTGCATCACGATGAGGTGCAAACAGACTTAATAATGCTGAAATAGTTAAACAGGGATATGGTCATGCGTATACTAAGTTTCCGTTCAAGTATATGCAAAAGTTTAGGAATTATGAGAGAGCAGCAAGGTTAAGGAAAAGAGGGTTATGGAAGTAATAACTTTTTAAGGGAAAGAAGCAAAAATGAAAAAAATAATTTTAAGTTTTTTAATAGTATTCCTTTTATCTGACATAAGTTTAGGGGAAGAAAAAAAGGGCTTTGAAGGCATGGTCTTTATCAAAGGCGGTTGTTATCAAATGGGAGATACTTTTGGAGAGGGGCACTCTGGTGAAAGACCGGTGCATGAAGTCTGTGTGGATGATTTTTATTTAGGGGAGCATGAGGTAACCCAGGGAGAATGGGAAGCAATCATGGGAAATAATCCATCTTTTTTTAAAAACTGCGGAGGAGATTGTGCTGTTGAGCGGGTATCCTATGATGATGTTCAGGAATATATCAGAAGGCTGAATAAACAACCCGCTCTGAACTATCGCCTTCCAACAGAGGCGGAGTGGGAGTATGCAGCTAGGGAAGGAGGAAGAATAGTTAGGTTCGGCACAGGCAAAGATACAATAGGACCGGATGAAGCAAATTTTGATGCAAGTTCAGATTCAGAATATAAGAAGCCTTATTCCCGGCCTGGTGTTTATAGAGGGAAAACTATACCGGTAAAAAGTTTTTCCCTGAATTCTCTGGGATTATATGATATGTCCGGTAATGTCTGGGAGTGGGTACAGGACTGGTATGATAAGGACTATTACAGCAACAGTCCCCGTAATAATCCTACAGGGCCGAGGAATGGTATATACAGGGTTCTTCGTGGTGGCTCTTGGTTCAACTTACCGTGGAGCGCGCGGGCGGCGGCCCGGAGCAGGGACGTTCCGGGCATTCGGCTCATCCTCAACGGATTTCGCGTAGCCCAGGACAAAAGACATTCACCGCATGATTAGTGATATTGAAAATTTATTTATTAAAAAAGAATTACTCAGGGATAAGGGGTCACATCTCGATTATTGACTTTTCGAATAATAATTAGAAATAATTCTATCAATAGTCGAGATGTGACCCCAAGATTCATTGTAGGTTGATTCTAAAAAATACCAGCTTAACTGTTCCATCAAGGTTTTATGGTAAAATAATATCTTCAGAAATGTGATTGGCGCGGGTTAATATTTTCGTTATGTTTTTATTAATTGAACAAGTATGAAAAGATTGAATGAAAAATAGAAAGGTTGGAAGAAACACCCCATGTCCATGTGGAAGCGGAAAAAATACAAAAAATGTTGCTATACAAAAATGCCTTCGGAGAAGAATTATAATCTTGATGATGAACAACCTGTCCTCCCACCTTATGATAGCATAGATTATGGGACTCCGATTTTAGATAGCGTATTTTTCAAATCGAATAACGTACATGAAATATCTGCTCCTCGTCTGGTTTATTCTTGTTTATTAAATTCTGAAGTTGAAAAAGTAGCGTCTCTGTATTCTGCACAAATTATCGATAGAGGCACTGAAGAATCTACAATAATTGAGAATACAGAAAACGTTGATACTCTAATTGATTTAATGCGAAAAGGTGTAGATTCATTAAATCATGTAAAGTTAATAGATAAATTAATATTTTATAAAAAATATTCTTTAATGATAATTTTAAAATAATTGAAGAAACCGCATAGCTCGCAATTTGTTAAGTTAGCTGTAAAGATTATTCATTCCTCACAAATAAATTGTTCAAGAGAAATAATGGAGATATTACAACAATTTCAAATAGGGGCTTATAGCGCATCATTACTTTCTATGCTTGTAGGATTTTTTGATAAAAATGACTCTGAGAAATTATTATGGAATTATTTTAATTATTTTAAAGAACATTTTCCAAATGAGACCTATAGTGACGAGCCATTGTTAGGATTATCAGAGATGAGAGAACGTCAAAAAGAAAAATTAGCTATTTATACAAAAGTACATTAGAAACATAACAAAAAGATCCACTAAAGAGGTCCATTCTTGACTATATAGCTTCTTTACATTTGAAGCTCCCCGCTGCAAAGCTGAGCTTAGCTCTGCAAGCTACTAGGAATCCGTTCGCTAAACATTTTCAAATATAATACCAATATCTTTCAGCTTTCTTTCTTTTAGTTTTCTGCTATAATAGCAAGAAATGGCTTTCAGGACAGGAGAAGCCGCTAAAGAATATTATCATTCTTTGAATTCGAATGTAGAAAGTTGAGTATACAAGGCGCTTTTTAAAAGAACTCTCCAAACTTCCGAAAGAAACACGAACCCAAGAAGTCCTGGAAGTTGCTAAAACTCTAAAGAAGAGGAGACTCTTCTCAGCTTTTATTCCTTCGTTCCACTCAGAACAAGCTCTGAGCGTTGAAAGAGATTCTTCGCTTCGCTCAGAATGACAAGCGAAGGGACTTCACTCTTGTCCTGAAACAAAGTGAAGGGATGGCAATTAAAGGGTTCTGTGTGTCATCCTGAAGAGCCTGTCTTGAGCATAGTCGAAGGAAGCTTCGCGACTAAAGTATCTCTGCATTGAAATTCCTATACATAAATTTATTCCTATGACTAATATCCAAAAGTACGTAAAATTTTTGCAAATTCATCCGCCTTTCAATGAGATGCCTGTAGATTTGGTTGAAAAAACGGCATCCGCGATACAGGTACATCATTACGGTGCCGGACAAACCATTTTCCGCAAAGATGAAGAGGCAATGACATTTTATATTATCCATACCGGAATGGTAAGGGAAGTATTAAGAGGTAATAACGAAGAAGAAACGACAATATCTGTCTTGAAAAGCGGAGATCCCTTTGGCGCTATCTCCATACTTACCGGACAACGGCGAAAGCTGGACGCGGTTGTGGAAGAAGATGTAGAGCTATATGTCATTTACAAACAAGATATGGATCGGTTACTTTCTGAATACCCGGCGATGAATATGTATTTTAACCGTACCCTGTCCGAAAAGCTTGATATGTTTTTTGAGCATTTTAACCGGGAAAAAATCAGGATAGTTGACAAAGAAAAATTGTCCCACGAGAAAGAAAAGAAGCTCTCTCTTATAAATGAGATAACAAAACTTTTAAGTATTGCAGAAGATATCGAGCTTAAGCTTTTTCCTGTTGTGGATTTGCTGAAAAAAAGGATGAACGCGGATGCCTGTTCTCTTTTTATCATTGACAATCTGTCCGATCGTTTAATTCTTGAAGCTTCATCGGGGTTGGAACTTCCGGAAGGCAAAACAATTGCAATGAGAGGAAATGAAGGAATTACCGGGTGGGTTGTCAATAACAGGGAAGCGGTTAGTCTTGAAAACGCGGAGTCGGATCCCAGGGTTAAATTTATTTCCGAAATTCATGAGGAGCGTTTCAAGTCACTCCTCTCAATACCTCTTATTGCAGGGGAAGAGACCCTTGGAGCAATTAACTTTCAGACGATCGAGCCAAGAAAATATAACTACGAAGAAATACGCGGGATGATCATTGCGGGGGGCCAGATTGCAATGGTTCTTTACAATGCCATGTTGAAAAAAAGACTGGATGTAGATATCGACACGCTTGAAACCGAGAAGGGAGCTGTGGCAGGAGAATTTGTGGGAAAAAGTTCTTCGATTAAAAGAATTAATAAATTTGTCGCGAAAGTGGCTGATTCGAAGAAATCGGTTTTACTGGAAGGGGAAGAAGGAACGGGAAAAGAACTGCTGGCAAGATTTATCCACTCAAGCAGTAGAAGAAAGAATGGTCCATTTGTAGAGGGAGATTGCCGCTTTTTTCTTAAAGAAAGCTGGGGAGATGAATTATTCGGCATGGAAGAGGGGACCGGCGCTTCAAAAATTATAAGACGCGGCCTTGTCGAAAAGGCTGACAAAGGAATACTTTATTTAAAAAATGTGGAAAAGTTAAACAGCGCCTGCCAGGTCAAGATTTTCAACTTCCTCCATTCCGGCCTTTATAATCGTGTGGGAAGCAAAATACAGCACAGGGCAAACGTCAGAATTATATGCACAGCCATAGCAGATGTCAAAACAATGGTCTTCTCCGGATCATTCAATAAAAATAGTTACGAATCTTTAAACGGTTTTGGATTCAAAACAGAGTCTTTACGCAAGATGCGAAGAGACATACCGGAATTTTGCGGCTATTTACTGAAAAGAATAGGAAGGCAAACTCATAAAAAGGGACTATCTGTTTCAGAATCTGCTGAAAAAAAACTTCAATCATATCACTGGCCGGGTAATGTTGCGGAATTAGAGAATG
>CAYMVZ010000004.1:0-53927 GCA_964394335.1 uncultured Nitrospinota bacterium
GCAAATGGATTTAGGTTTTTAATGCCCCGTGCGGAAGCACGGGGTTCTTTACTCTAATTTTTTGGAATGCATTGGATTACTTGAATCAAAACCTGAAAACATTAGTGTTATTTCTTCAGCAAATAAAGTTGACTGTTTTTCAGAACAAAATGTTCCTGCTGAATTAAGTGATGCCTGCATATTGGCACAAAAAGAAAATTTAGCAGTGTTAACTGAGGATTTTCTTTACTTAATTATAAACAAAGAAGAAACAAAGAAGAAAGAACCAGAATATTTTTCAACTTTAGCACTATTGAGGGTTCTTTATGAAGAAGGGCGGATTAGTTTTGATGAGTACTTAGATTTCTTTGGGTATTTGTCTTCATATCGTTTCAGATTTTTATCATTGAACCCAGATGACATTGAGAAGGCAGTATTTGGTGATGGTGAAATAAAAACGGTTAGTCCTGAAAATATTAGAAAGTTAAACTTCTCATTAACACTATCGGAAGAATATGGAGTTAAATTTCAGGATGCATTTAGAGTTGTGGGAGGATTTATGCTTAAAGTATTAACTGATAATACAGTCACATCAGATACTGCCGAGAAAATATTTATAGAAATTATTGAAACTTTCCCGACAAAAATGAATAAAAAGGATTTTGGACAAATGCTATTGAGAGTTTGCTTGAGAGTAATTGAAAAGAACAAATCAAAGTTAGTTTTATATCCCAAAAATCAGATATTAGATGAAAAGATTGATAAATTATCACAAATAACGGAAATCTTTAATTCAGAGAAAAAGTTATGGTTGCCTGATGCAAAATAAGAAATGGGGTTAGGTCTGCTGTTGACTTTTATTCTAAATAAAGTTTTTGTATGAACATCTTTCCTTGCCATTAATCCTGAATCGTTAAGATCATAGCTATTTAGCAAGTTCTCAATAAGTTGAGGTAATTGCCATTTGTTTACACCTGGATTCCCGATGAGAGCATTCGGGAATGACATGCTGGGAGCATGTAGGAATGACAATCATGTTTCTAAGTTCCTCAACTTTTTCAGATGTTATTCTATTAACATCTAACTTATTGAAATATTTATCACAGCAGAGAACGCTGAGGAAAACCATTTCTTTTATTTTCTCTGCGGACTTTGTGACTTTGTGGCAAAGCTTAGCTTAGTAAATTAATTAAAGCTCTTCAAGCTTTTCTTCAAATTCCTTTGATTTTTCTTCGTGGGAAGAAGTCAATTCATCGAGATTTTTATATAATTCTTCTAATTCTGATTCCAATTGATGATTTTTTTTGGAAAGATCAGAGATGGTGCTCCCATCCCCTTGCTCTGAGGCTTCAATCAGTTTTTTATTGTTACTGTTCAACTCTTTTTCAAGATTTTCAATACGTTTTTCTGTTTTTTTTATTTCATTTTTTAAGGGGATCAGAACGCTTGTTTTTTCATTTAAAAAATTTGCTTTAAGTTTTCTAACCTCTTTTTTGGAAAGATTATTTTTTCTTTTTGCACGCTCTTGCGGAGCTTCGTCATCTTCCCACCCGATATTATCCAGGAAATCCTGATAGGTTCCTTCATAGAGGGTTATTTTATTTCGATCAAAAACAATCAAACGGTTTACCAGGGTGTGGAGATACATTTCGTTATGAGTAACCAGAACGACTGCCCCGCCAAATGAGTCCATCGCGGACATTAAGGAATCACAGGATTCCATGTCCAAATGATTCGTTGGTTCATCCAGTAACAACAAATGGCAGGGAGATGTTAAAATCTTTCCCAGCAATACCCGGCTTTTCTCTCCTCCCGATAGAACGGAAATTTTTTTCAAAGAATCATCTCCTTCAAACATCAGGGAACCACTGATGGTCCGGGCTCTCTGAAGAGTGCATTTGGGATCGGAAGCCATAATTTCTTCATAAACGGTTTTTTGCGGATGCAGTTCGATTTTGTTTGTCTGGCCAAAGTAACCAACCTTTAAGTTAGGATGTTTTCTAATCTCCCCTTTAATAGGATTTAATCTTTGGGCTAATATTTTCAATAAGGTTGATTTCCCTTTACCGTTTTTACCAATAACTCCTATCCGGTCATCCTTTTTTATGGCGACACTGAAATCATCTATTAAATAGGGAGACCTATTGTAAGAGAAGGACACATTATTAGCGCTAATCATAAATCTTGCGGCGAAAGGAGCGGTATTAAAAGAAAGTTCTAATGGTGGTATTCTCTCAAGTTTATCTCGTTTTTCTTTTTTATTTAAAGCTTTAATCCGTGATTGGACCATACCGGCCAGCCTGGCTTTTGCGCGAAACCGGCGAATAAAAACTTCTACTTCCTTTCTTTTTTTCTCATCATTTAACCGGGTTTTCTCATAGACCTCTTCTTCCTGCGCGATCTGGTTATATAATTTCTCCGTGTTCCCTGGAATTTTTTTCATCTTTTGTCGATGAATAACCATGGTATGGGTCGTGACGCTATCCATAAAGCTTCTGTCGTGGGTAATTAAAATCATCTCCTTTTGCCAGGCTCTCAGGAATTTTGTAAACCAGCGAATAGAGACCACGTCTAAATAATTCGTAGGCTCATCTAAAAGAAGGAGATCGGGATCGGAAACAAGAATTTTTGCCAGGTTGAGTCTTACCTGATAGCCGCTTGATAATTCGGAAGGAGGGCGATGAAATTCATCTTCAGAAAAACCTAACCCCATAAGCGTCTCTTCTACCCGCCAATGGTCATATTTTTGATCTGACGGAAGCCCGAGACATCCTTCGTCAAGGACAGTATCTTTTGTAAAATGAATATGCTGATCTAAATGGGCGACAATATAAGCTTTTGGAATGGATATTGTGCCGGAATCGATTTCTTCCTTCCTTAATAGAAGACGAAAAAGAGTAGTTTTTCCCTGACCGTTCCGACCCACTAAACCCACGCGCTCTTTTTTATTGATATTAAAAAAAATATTTTCAAAAAGAGTCTGCTTTCCGTATGATTTACTTAAATCTATTGCTTTGATCATGGTGTTCCTAGTTTATATTATTTATCAATATAACATAGCGCGGTAAACCGCAAATAAAAATAAAATTACAAAATCACCGCTGAGTTCGCGGAGAGCGCTGAGAAAAATTATTAATGTAATGCTGTCTGCGATCTTTGCGCCCTTTGCGCCCGAAGGAAGTGCCCTTGGGGTACGGTAAATTTTTTTTTGCTTGCGACGAAGCTGGACTGTGTATTTTGTGTTCTTCGCCCCGCTGAGCGTGGCTTCGTGGAAAAAATCAGGAAAAATTTGTAATTTTAAAATCCTCAGTTTAAAATCTATTTATGCCAAATTTAAATGAACGTGTTACCTCAGATCTGACTGATGCTCTGAAAAAAAAGGAAACCCTCCGCCTGGATACTATTCGTCTTCTTAAGACAGACATTATGAAATTTGAGATGTCAGGTAAGACCAGAAAAGAAGCAAAAGATGATGATATTATTTCCCTGATCTCCCGAATGATCAAACAACGCCACGAAGCAACAGAACTGTTCCGTAAAGGTAACCGGGAAGAGATGGCAAAAAAAGAAGAAGCGGAAATTAAAATCCTGCAGGATTATTTGCCGCCGCAGCTTTCTAACGAAGAATTAGAAAAAATAGTAAAGGAAACTATTTCACAACTTGGAGCTAATAATAAATCTGCTATGGGCAAGGTGATGGGAGCGATGATGGGGAAAGTTAAAGGAAAAGCCGATGGCGCTGCTGTAAAAAGTGTTGTGATGAAAATGTTGCCTTAATCTCAGCGAACTCTGCGATTTCTGCGGTGAAAAAGAGTGTATTACCGCGGAGGTCGCGGAGAGCGAGGAGGAAATTACACCTTTTCCATCCAGTCAATACACATCTGAATTTTTTCAGCCATTTCGTCTTTCGGGAAATAACAGCGCAGACTATGTCCTGGAAGGATCCATTCAAAACTGTATTTGGTGATTTTTTTCATCGATTTTATCTGCTCTTCCCAACTATACCAGCAATGGTTATTAAAGGCCGTAGGATGTGTTCGATTCGGATTCATAGCAAGGTGGTCGCCTGTGAATAAATATTTATTGCGGTACAGGAGACAGATAGACCCCTTTGTATGACCGGGAACAGGAATAATTAACAGATCCTGCTTAAGTTTCACCGGTTCCATTCCCCGGATTGTTCTTTCAACATCTTTAGTATCTTTTGCAATATCATCAACATGCATAATCCTTTCACATCCAAAATATTCGTGATATTTCCGGTGATCTGCCACATCATCCCGGTGACTCAGGAAAATGTATTTGAGGCCTCCCATCTCCTCTATGCGTCTGGCTAATGCCTTAACAAAACGGGGTGAATCCACCATGACATTTCCTTCCGGCCGTTTAATAAAATAGCTTGTCGCGCCAAAACTGGACTTGGAATGGAATCCGCAGTGAAAAACGTTTTCATCTATCGGATCGGGATAAGCAGAGATGGGTTTTGATAAATCATGTTTTTCTTCTGTTCCTATGGAAGATACAGGGCACGAAATAAATGCCATAAGAGCCCGGTGTTTTTGCTCCTCGGTCTCAGGTTGTTTGTAAACCCGCGATTTTTTATCTTTATCATTAAACGTATCAGGAGCAATGAACCTGCAAGTCCCGCAATTAATACAGGTCTCATCAACATAAAAATCTCCCGGCACATTGGCCGGCAGTCTTTTTTTTAAAGACGCCATACTTGTTGGTAAGTTCTTTCTCAGCGAACTCAGCGATCTCTGCGGTGAAATAGTATTACTGCAGCAGGAGTTAAAATATCCTCTTAGAAAAGCTTTTCATATTCTTTATAGCCTTCTTTTTGCAAATCTTCTTTTGGAATAAATCGAAGGGCTGCGGAATTTATACAGTAACGCAATCCGGTTGGCGGGGGCCCGTCATCAAAGAGATGGCCAAGGTGGGAATCGGCATGTTTGCTTCTCACTTCAGTTCTTTTCATAAAAAAAGACCAGTCTGATTTTTCAACGATACTTCCCGGTTCAAGAGGCCTGGTAAAACTTGGCCAACCGGTTTTGGAATCGAATTTGTCCGTTGAACTGAAAAGAGGTTCTCCTGATATGATGTCAACATAGATACCCTTATTTTTGTTATTCCAGTACTCATTCACAAAAGGCCTTTCCGTGCCGTTTTCAAGGGTAACATGATACTGCAGAGAGGTAAGTTTTTTTCTGAGTTCATCTTTGTTCATTTTCTTGTACCTCTTATTGGAATCTTTTTTTATATTTTTCTGAGTTTCTTTCTCCTTTTTTGCCCAAACACTTTCAAGAAACCGGTCGCGGCCTGATCCGAATCTATACATTTTATACCTGATGGAGTTCTTTTTATAATAATCCTGATGGTAATCTTCTGCCGGGTAAAATTTTTCTGCCTTTCTGATTTCAGTAACTATTGGTTTTTCGAATGTCCCGGATTTATCTAATTTTTCCTTTGATTTCTCCGCCAGTCCTTTTTGATTTTTATTTAAGTAAAAGATGGCGGTTTTGTACTGGCTACCCCTGTCCGCGAACTGACCGTTGGAATCAGTTGGATCTATTTGTCTCCAGAATATGTCAAGGAGTTCAAAATATGATATCTTTTCCGGATTGTATTTAATCTGCACGGCTTCAACATGGCCGGTAGTGCCTTTCGAAATCCCTTCATAAGTGGGGTTTTTCTCCCGTCCGCCTGTATAACCGGAAATAACTTCAATGACTCCGTCTATTTTTTCGTAAGGATGTTCCATGCACCAGAAACAACCGCCGGCAAATATGGCTTTTTCGTATTCTTTTTTAGTTTCCGCTGTGGCGTTTAGTTGCATACAAAACAGGATAATTAAAAGGAGGTTAAATTTTTTAAACATTTCCATGCAACCTATTTTAATTGATTCATTTTAGTAAGACTACCAGAATCTCGATTAGGATTTAAAATTTTTTTAGTCGCAGTTTGGTTTTTCTTTTACTGCGACTTATGCAAAGCTTAACCACAAAGCCACGCTCAGCGGGGTGAAGCGCACGAAGATCACGAAGAGGACAATTCTTCTGTTGAAAAATTAAGAATATATGCTGTATTGTAAATAAATCAGGGATTAGGGGCCGGGGCTCGGTGATCAGAAAGAAACTATGCCAATTAACCCTGATCCCAGAACTCCGTCAACCGACCCGTGATTGTTTAACAGGTATCTTTATGATTGTTGTTGTTGATTATGGAATGGGCAATCTCCGTAGTGTTCAGAAAGGTTTTGAAGCTGCAGGACATAAGGCTGTGGTTTCCGGTGATCCTGAAGTTGTTGGTAATGCCGATGCAATTGTTCTGCCCGGTGTTGGTGCGTTTCAAGATTGCATGAATAACCTGAAAGACCTTAATCTTGTAGCGCCTATTAAGGATTGCGTAAATTCCAAAAAACCGTTCCTGGGAATCTGCCTGGGTCTTCAACTCCTTTTTACTGAGAGTATTGAATTTGGGAGTTGTAAGGGATTGGATTTAGTTTCGGGAAAGGTATTACGGTTTTCAAAAGATCTTCAGTCGTCTCAGGAAAATGGAGACAGACTTAAGATACCGCATATGGGTTGGAACACTATCTCAAAACAAAAGGAAACCTCTTTGCTAAAGGATGTAGAAGTGGACTCCCATTTTTACTTTGTACACTCTTATTATGTTGTGCCTGACGATAAAGAAATTATCGCCACAACTACTGATTATGGAATTGAGTTTGTCTCCGGCATTTGTCGGGAAAAACTGTTTGCATTTCAATTCCATCCTGAAAAGAGCCAGCAAATAGGACTAACAATCTTAAAGAATTTCGGAGACTTGATAGTTAAATAAGAAAAACTTTTTTGACGTGAGCTAAGCTCAGCTTTGCCACGCTGAGCGGGGCTTTGCGGGATTAACCGGATAAAGTGGATTTTAGATTGTAGATTGAAAGAATAAAATCTAAATTTTTAAATCGAAAATCCGAAAAATTGTCAATTATGTTATCCTGTTTAAATCTTTTTTAACAAATGGGCTTTTAATCATATGTTTACAATCCCTGCGGTAGATATTAAAGATGGAAAATGCGTAAGGCTTGTCCAGGGCAAGATGGATAAGGAAATAGTTTACTCTGATGACCCTGCTGAGATGGCTAAAAAATGGGAAGACCTTGGCGCCGGGCTACTGCATGTGGTTGACCTGAACGGGGCAATTGAAGGAAATACAGTAAACAAAAAGTCAGTTGAAAATATTTTAAAAAATATCAGCATCCCAATAGAAGTAGGGGGAGGAATCCGTGATGTTGAAACAGTAGATGAATTCATTGAGATGGGTGTTCACAGGATCATCCTGGGTACTGTTGCCAAAGAAGACCCTGGATTTGTAAAAGAGATCTGCGAAAAGTTTCCGGGCAGGATTGCGGTTGGTATTGACGCAAAAGATGGATTTGTAGCTGTTCGGGGCTGGGTAGAAAAAACAGAGCAAAAAGCATCTGATTTGGCTAAAAAATTTGAAGGATACGGGGTTTCAGCAATTATCTTTACTGATATTATGCGGGATGGAACTCTGACAGGGCCTAACATAGAAAGGACTCGCGAATTGGCCGAATCTATTAATATCCCTGTAATTGCGTCGGGCGGGGTGTCGGAACTTAAGGACATAAAAAGTACCCTTGTTTTAAAAAAATCAGGAGTTGTTGGTGTAATTGTTGGAAGGGCTCTATATGACGGCAGAGTAGATTTCAAATCTGCGGTTGAATTGGAGAAAAATCAATAGTTTGCTGCAGAGATTGCCGCGATACAAAGAGCGCAGAGAATTTTTTTTTGACGGGATGAACTGGATAAACCGGATATTTTTTTAGAGTACAATGCCTACGGCATTGCGAATTAAGCTGAACCCTGACTGCTGATAGCTGACTGCTGCTTTTAAATTTGGAATGCAGTAACTGTGTTGCTGCTTTCTTGTATTTACAGATGTTGCGTGTATTTATGTCTACAATTTAGATATAGTGGTTTTAATATTATCTTACCTTTTATTTCTGCTTCTATAAGTTTCTTAATGGCAATATGCTTTTTCAGTCGTCTGATAATCTAACCTTATATCTTTTTTACTATCATATTGTCAAATGTCCAGATGCGTCCCGCAAATCTTTAGTTTTAAGCTATTTTTATTAAAGAAATAGCCAAATCTACCGATAACATAACACCACTAATTTATTTAATTTCCTAATAATCTATAAAAGAAACGTAAAAACTGTAATACCTAATGAATAACCAAATTTTTAAAGTGCGGCTTCCGCAATACATGAAGGAGTTTAAATGCACAGGTTCTGAATGTGAGGATATGTGTTGCCGGAGTTGGAAGGTTATTATTGATAAAAAAACTTATAATAAATATAAAGAGATTTCGGAGGTTGAACTAAAAGAGGAACTGGAAAAAAATATAGTACGGTTGGAGCCCGGTTCCAATGACGCGAAATTTGCAAAAATAAAAAATGATTCCACAACCGGCTTTTGCCCGTTTCTTTCCGCTAACAAATTATGCTCTTTACAACAGCGCTATGGGGCAGAATATCTTTGCGATACATGTGCCATATATCCACGGGCAATAAATAAAGTCGATGATATTCTGGAAGAGTCCGGAGAAATGTCATGTCCAGAAGTTGCAAAGCGGGCGTTACTGAACCCTGAAGGGATCAAATTTGAAGAGATGGAAATGGAGGTTAAGCGTTCAAAAATAGTAAATAAAGTAGTTGAACTTCAGTGCCCGGCTTCAAAACAAAGGCTTAAAAAGTATTTCTGGCAAATTCGAAAGTTTACCTTTGAACTTGTTCAGAGGCGTTCGTTAAGACTGGCGGACAGGCTGATTGTCCTGGGAATATTTTATGAAAAAGTGCAGAAATTTTTGAAGGAAAATAGGATTAATGAAATTCCGGATCTAATTGCGGGTTGTCAAAATATGCTTGAAAATGAGACCCTGAAAAAAAGTCTGGCCCAATTACCTGATAATGTCGCAATTCAAATGGTTTTATTGAAACAACTGACTGACAAGCGGATTGCAAATGGCATTACCAGTCAGAGATATGCCGACTGCTATACTGAATTTTTAAAAGGCGTTAATTTCAACAAAGCCTCAAATTTGGTTGAAATAGCGGCAAGTTATAAATTAGCCTACCGCAGATATTTCGAACCATTCATAAAAGATAATGAATACATGCTGGAAAATTATATTGTTAATTACATCTTCAAGCATATAACTCCGTTCGCAAATAAAGATAATGAAAACATCTTTAGTGATTATGTAATGCTTGTTGTTAGCTATGCTGCAGTTAAAATGCAGCTGATAGGTATGGCAGGATTCCATAAAGGCATTGACACGCATCTTGTAATCAAGCTCATCCAGTCATTTGGAAAAACAGTGGAACACAATAACAATTATCGGAAAGATGTGTTGAAAATTCTGCAAATGAACGGATGCACTACCATGGCACATATGGCGATATTGATAAAAAATTGAAAGAACTTATATTCCCGTATGCTTTAAACGGGAATCTATAAATATTGAAATTCCTATACATTGAATTGAATTCCAACAGGCCCTGAACCACACCGGTACGGGGGAAGCCTTTAACTAAAAAACCGTCCGTAGGGCAAATGTCATTCATTCTTTTTCATTTTAATCAGTCAATTGAAATTCCCCGTAGCAAGCTTCAGAGTAGAGTATAGACACCCCCCTAAGTCTTACTTTGTTAGTAGGAATTAAGGGAGTGTGTTGCTCGCTAACCCTGCAGCAAAGCTGAGCTCAAAAGCAAGCGTAGCTTCGTAGCTCTGCAAGTTGCGGGGAATGCGCTCGCTAAACACTTTTCAAGTCTTCACAGGCACTTTTCACAATTTCACTATGATGGTAAAACTGGACAGCAAAGAATGAGCTGCCCAAAGGATTGAGGCCAAGGAAGGCCTTTATCAATGAGCGAATCTACGAAGCCACGCTATGCGGGGCGAAGCTAAAAGCTACGCCTGAAGGAAGTACTTCTGGGGTGCGCTCAATTCTTCTTATTCGGTTTTAATTCTTGACAGAGTTAGCTAATGAATGATATTTATTTAACCTTTTGATAAGCCATTCATTATGAAAACAGTAGAACATACATCAATTATTGAAGCTGTGAAAAATCTTTCCATGGAAGCCAATTTTGATTTGGCAAAAGATGTGGTTGCTGCGTTTGAAAAAGGGAAAGAGCAGGAAGAATCCCCGACAGGCAAGGCCATTTTCAGTGCTTTACTCAAAAATCAGAATATAGCCAGAGATGAACAGGTCCCCATGTGTCAGGATACCGGTTTTTCGGTTATTTATGTAGAGCTTGGACAGGATGTGCATATCAAGGGAGGTTCTTTAGAAGAGAGCATTAATGAAGGAGTCAGACAGGGCTATGCTGAAGGATATTTGCGAAAATCCATGTGTGAACCCTTTACCAGAAAAAATACAGGAGACAATACCCCTGCAATAATCATAACTGAAATAGTTCCCGGTGATAAAATGAAAATCATTGTCGCGCCAAAAGGGGGCGGTAGTGAAAATATGAGCCGTGTAACTATGCTGAAACCGGCGGATGGAAAAGAAGGAATTAAAGAGTTCGTTGTCAACCGATGTTTTGAAGCCGGCTCTAACCCATGCCCCCCCGTGATTGTCGGAGTTGGTATCGGCGGTTCTTCAGAAAAAGTGGCAATTTTAGCCAGAAAATCTTTATTCAGGGAAATAGGGTCAATAAATCCAGACCCTGAATTAGCGGAAATGGAAGCGGATATGCTGAAAAGCATTAACGATTTGGGAATGGGACCGCAGGGGTTAGGGGGAACTCAATATGCCCTGGCTGTCCACATAGAAAAATTCCCCTGTCATATTGCCCAGCTGCCGGTTGGAGTGAATATTTGCTGCCATGCCGCAAGGCATAAGGAAGTGGTTTTGTAAGTTATTTTTTTTGACAGGATGAACTGGATAGACTGGATTTTTTAATGTAAGTATAGAAAGGTTTTTTAGGTTAATCTTGTTTATCCTGTAATCCTGTCTTATATATTTTTTAAATTTATGAGTAATGTTATCAAAATAACAACTCCTCTTTCGGATGAAGTTGTAGACAGCCTGAAATCCGGCGATCAGGTTTCGATAAACGGTATCTTATATACTGCGAGGGATGCGGCACATAAGAGGTTGATTGATTTGCTTGATCGTGGAGATGAACTCCCCTTTGATATTAAAGGTCAAATGATTTATTATGTCGGGCCTACTCCCGCAAAACCGGGAGCGATTATAGGATCGGCAGGGCCGACTACCAGTTATAGAATGGACACCTACGCGCCAAGGTTGATGGAAATTGGAATGAAGGGGATGATTGGAAAAGGGAATCGGGCTCAAAGCGTAATAGACGCGATGGTGAAGTACAAAAGTATTTACTTTGCAGCGATAGGAGGAGCAGGAGCATTAGTCGCCCGGTCTATTAAAAAGGTTGAAATAATCGCTTATGACGACCTGGGACCTGAAGCCATCCGAAAAATGGAGGTGGAAGATTTTCAGGCTGTTGTGGTCAATGACACTCATGGGAACGATGTTTATAAAGAAGGTATGAACAAATATAAAAAATGAACTTTAAATCTTACAACCCCCTTGATCCCCCTTTCCTAAGGGGGAATTAGAAGAAACTCTGCGGCAAGTCCACAGGAAATTATCAAGTTAAAAAAATGATTAAACATGACGTTATTATTGTTGGAAGCGGGTTGGCCGGTATGCGGGCTGCGCTGGAAGTCTGCAAGGATTTTGATACCGCGATAATTTCAAAAGTCTATCCTTCTCGTTCCCATTCCGGAGCTGCCCAGGGAGGTATTGCAGCGTCTCTCGGTAATGCTTCTGAAGACAGCTGGGAAGATCACATGTACGATACGGTAAAGGGAAGTGATTTTTTAGGCGATCAGGCCGCAGTGGAAATAATGGTTAAGGACGCGCCCGGTGTTATCAGGAAAATGGAGCGCTTTGGCTGCGTTTTCAGTCGAACGGAAAAAGGATTGATTGCCCAGAGATGGTTTGGCGGTCATTCAAAACAGAGGGCCTGCTATGCTGCGGACAGAACAGGCCATGCCCTTCTTCACGTCCTCCATGAGCAGACATTCAAACACGCTAAAAATCTAAAAATCTATTCCGAATGGTATTTAATGTCTTTAATCGTTGAAGATGGAATCTGCCGTGGAATGGTCGTCTACAATATTCAAAAGGGAAAATTAGAGGTTATGCAGGCTAAAACAATTATTTTCTGCACAGGCGGATATGGCAGGGCTTATAAAATCACTTCCAATGCCTTTGCAAGTACAGGCGATGGGATTGTAGCGGCATACCACGCAGGACTGCCTTTGCAGGATATAGAGTTTGTCCAGTTTCATCCAACCGGGCTCTTTGCACAGGGTATCCTGGTTTCTGAAGCGGCGCGGGGTGAGGGCGGACACCTTGTTAATGGAAAAGGGGAGCGTTTTATGGAAAATTACGCCTCGGCAAAAATGGAATTAGCTCCCCGGGATATAGTTTCCCGCTCAGAGCAGACGGAAATTAATGAAGGAAGGGGAATTGACGGAAAAGATTATCTTCATATTGACCTTCGTCACCTTGGAAAAGGAAAAATCATCGAGCGATTACCTCAGGTGAGACAGTTAGGGATAGATTTTCTCGGCATCGATCTTATTTATGATCCTCTACCCATTCAACCGACAGCTCACTACAGCATGGGAGGAATTCCAACCGATTGTGATGGGCATGTTTTATATGATGAAAAAGGAACAAAAGTTACGGGGCTCTTTGCTGCAGGGGAGTGCTCTTGTGTTTCCGTGCATGGAGCCAACCGCCTGGGGACCAATTCTTTGCTGGAAGCGCTTGTGTTCGGCAAAAGGGCGGGCAAAGCAGCATTGACATTTACTCAAAATGCGGAATTTCATGATGTAAACGAACAGGAAGAATCAAACAAAGTTAAAAATAAGATTGAATCTATCTTTAATTCCAGTGGAAATGAAAGTATCAATGACATAAGAAATGAATTAAAAGAAAATATGACAACTAACTGCGGAATTTACAGAAGCAAGGATCAGCTTGAAATCTGCCTCAAAAAATTGAATGATTTGAAAGCCCGTTTTAAAAAAGGCAAAATCACAGACAAAGGATCTGTTTTTAATTCCGAACTGATAGAATTTATCGAATTGGGGAATATGTTGGATTTTTCAGAGATTATTGCGCGCGGCGCCTTAAGAAGGGAAGAATCCCGGGGTGGTCATGCGAGAACGGATTTCCCGAAAAGGGATGATGATAAATGGCTGAACCATACATTAGCATTTAAAAAAGATGAGGAAATAGAATTCCGGTCAAAGCCGGTGGTTATTACAAAACATCAACCGGAAGAAAGGAAGTATTAATTCTTTTTTTGACATGAGCTAAGCTCAGCTTTGCAGGATTTACCGGATTGACTGGATTCTAATAAATCATGCAGGGAGAGATTTTTTTAAATAATCCTGTCATCCTGTCTATTTTTTATAAATATAATGGAGAGTGAAACAACATTCAAAATTCAAAGGTTTAACCCTGAGAAGGACAAGGAACCCTATTTCCAGAAATTCAAACTTGAAATTCCAAAGGGCGCCACTCTCCTCGATTGCTTGAACTTAATCAAGTGGACTCAGGACGGCACTTTGACTTTCCGCATGTCTTGCCGCAGTGCTATCTGCGGCTCATGCTCTGTAAGAGCGAACGGTCATGCCGTGCTGGCATGTAAAACACAGGCAAGCAGTGTGGCGCCAAATGATCAGGTCACTGTTCAGCCCCTTGGAAATATGGAAATAATAAAAGACCTCACTGTAGACCTCACTGAGTTCTGGAAAAAAGTGGAAGCTGTAAAGCCCTGGCTAATGCCGGACGAAAACGAAACCCTGACTATTGAAAGAAGTCAATCTGTAGAAGAATTTCTTAAAATTGACAAGGCGTCAACCTGTATTATGTGCTCATCCTGCTATTCGGATTGCTGTAGCATGGCTGTGGACAAATCCTTTTTAGGACCGACTGCATTAGCAAAAGCTCAGAGGTTTGTTGAGGACTCGCGAGATGTGGAAACAATCAGCCGCATAAAAGAACTGAGTGAAGACGCCGGTATTTGGGATTGCACTCACTGTGGCGAATGCTCCCAGAGATGTCCCACAGAGGCCAAACCACTTGATAGAATCGTTTCACTCAGAACGGTTGCTTTAAATAACGGGGTAACAAACAATTACGGAGCGAGGCACGCAAAGGCATTTGTTAAGTCGATAAAGAGCAGCGGTATTTTAAATGAAAATACAATACCTGTAGCTTCCATGGGGTTCTTTAATATCCCCGGGTTGCTCAGTCTTATACCGGTGGGAATCAGGATGTTCCTGAAAGGAAAAAACCCGCCGCTTATCCATCATCCCATGGAAGAACTGGATGATGTGAAGAGAATTTTTAAAAAGTTTGAGAAATAATCCTTCTCTATTCCCCCTAACAAGGGGATGCTAAATGCTTTTTTAAAGAAATTTTTTAATTTTAGTTTGTAGAAATAACGATAAAAAAATGAAATACGCTTTATATACAGGTTGTGTGGCAAAAGGGGCATGCAGAGAACTTTTAGTCTCCACTTACGCCCTCGCGGCTAAACTTGGAATAGAATTGGTGGAATTAAAAAACGTCTCCTGCTGCGGGGCAGGAGTTATTACCGAGGAAAACCCTGAATTAGCTGATACTTTGAATGCCCGTACTTTTGCCATAGCTGAAGAACAGGAGCTGGATATTTTAAATATCTGCGGCACCTGCCAGGGCGTCATGAAAAAGGCTCAGGCTCATCTGGACGATGATGAAGGTTATAAAAACAAAATCAATGAAACATTAAAAGAAGGTGGACATGAATATAAGGGAACGGTAAAGATCAAGCACCTTTTAACAGTTTTAACAGAGGATTTCGGTCTCAGCAATTTGAGGAATAAAGTAAAAACCTCGCTGGATGGTTTGAAAGTCGCTCCTTTTTATGGCTGTTATATTTTAAGACCCTTTGAATTGTCGGATTTAGATGATCCCGATAATCCGACAGCAATTGAGGTGTTGACGGAAGCATTAGGTGCAACTTCGATTGATTACGAAGGAAAATTAAAATGCTGCGGCTTTCCCTATTTAATGATGAAGAAAAAACAATCTATAACCATGGCCGGAAATCATATTGCATCAGCAAAGAAAGAAGGCGCGGATTGTTTGGTTACCCCATGTCCACTCTGCCACCTTAACCTGGATCCTTACCAGCCGGAAAGCGCGAAAGAAATAAAGCAGGAACTCGACATACCCATCCTGCACCTCCCTCAATTAGTGGGTCTCGCTATGGGACTCAAACCCAAAGAGTTGGGCCTGCATAAACATGTTGTTTCCACCAAAGAAATCACTGCTAAAATTGATTGTTAAAATTGGCCGCAGATTTAAATAATACACGAAGATAAAAAATGTTTTTTAACTCTGCTAATTCAAGTCTTTGTAGGCATACTGCAGAATTTTATTAATAGGATGGTAAAATTGGACAGCGGGGAATGAGCTGCCCGAAGGGTTGAGGCCACGGATGGTCTTTATCAAATAGCGAATCTGCGAAGCCACGCTCAGCGGGGCAAAGCAAAATCCAGGAACGTTTCTACTTGTCATTCCCGAATGCTTTTGTCGGGAATCCAGAAATGTTTCTATTTGGAAATTAAGTACTAAGGCATATAGATTTCAGCGTTTGGCATTGCTAATGAGATTGAAAACCAGAAGGCTCGCCGGGATGCAGCACCTCGCAGCCGGGTTCCCTTGAGCGGTCCTGAAATTGCTTTTCCGTTGAAGTCCCAGCTTGTGCCTGTTTCTTTATCTATAAACAATTCTGCCTTAAGCAGGAATGTCAGCTTTCGACCATTTACTGTTCTTAAAAACGCGTTTCCGACAGGACCATCAGCCCGTGAAAAAACTGTCACCGGCACACCTCCCACATTGTCATTAACCGCGCCATTGCCGATGCGCGACAGCGGGTATACTTTCTCTTTGTTGCCGGCATGAACGGTTACAACAACATCGGCAGGCCCCAGTGCTTTGCCAATTTTATTGGTGTCAACCGGGAAGGGAAAGCGCATTGCGGCTACACTCCGTGGATAGTTTGTAAAAGGGTCGCGATTATAGTTATAACCAATGGGGAAATTTTGGTTAAGGGAAAGTACGCGAGTATTGGGATACAGCTTTTTCCACTGATTCCAGGAGATGGTTACCGATGGCAGCAGCTTTAGTCTGGCCCCGGTAAGCTTACCTACTATTGCTTCTCCACTGACCTGAAACCAGTAAGAGCCGGTTTGATGATCGAACATCACAAGGTCGTTTTGGTACAGGGCACTTGTATTGCCAAACACCAGGTCCCGTCCATTTAGGCTGCGGTGGTAAACTATTCCGCTGCCGCAGAGGGGGCAGTAGCTAATAAGCAGTGAAATACCGTCTATCTTATCGTTAACCAGTTCATGGGAATTGAGCATTTTAACCGGGTAAGCAAATGCTTCGTCTTCACTGACATATCCTATAACAAGATCATTATCAGCTAACCAGGCACCTCCCTCAGGACCTTCATAAAGCGGCTCATAGATAGGACGAATTGCGTCGCGAAGCCGGTCGATCTGGGAGTCGGATGCCCGGGAAAGAGGAACTGAACTGCCATCGAAGGTATCAAAAACAATGTCACTAATCCTGACATTGCTGATAGATTTGTCGATAGGCGGCGGAGTGGTGTCGTTTGTCCGGCTGAACTTCATTTTATCGGCAGAGGATGAATCTATGACAGCAGCAAAAATGTAGACAACAGCAGCTATTACAGTAGCCGATATCGCAGCTATTGCGCTCTGCCGCCTACAGGATGCAGCTAATAACTTGTAAACGCGAAAGTTCATACAACATATGTTATCACATATTGCTCACTTAAGATTAACGTGATATTCTTAATTAGACTGTAAGATAAATAATTTCATCGGAAACCTATAATTGATTTTATAGGAGGTGTTATGAAGAAGATTAAAACTTTTACCCTGTCTGCAGCCTCATTATTGATTGTGATTTTCACCTCCGAATATTCATTAAGCGCGGAGCCGGTGGTCATAAAATTAACGCAGACTCCCTGCACAATAGTTGAAGCGGAAAAAACTCCACAAACTTTTAATGTTAAAAACAGTGATGATTGTGAACGAATTAACAGAAAGACCTCAAAGGAACGCCCGTTCAAAAAACTTCATCTTAAACCTGGTAAAACCATCTTCAGGGTAGAAAACAAAAACGTACCCTATGAACTTGGTTTCTGGGTAAGGGGAAGAGGACTAAAAAGATTGACCCTTCCTTCTGCATCCGGCGGGGGACTTGAAACAGGTAAGACACAGGATTACATTATTGACCTGAAACCGGGGGAATATCTATTTAGCTGTCCGCTCAATCCTACACCGGATTATCCGCTGCTAGTGGAGTAATTATATTTATCTCTACCCGTTAATTAATTAACGCCTGTCGGAGCGCACCGCGCGTACTCCTCCGGTAAAAAAGCATTCACGAGTGTATTCAAGAATATCCCCATTGCTGAAGAGCATGAAACGTGCGCAGCAGGTGCCAACCTCTTCGGACGACCATTGCCAGTATCCGCTGCCAGGGGCAAAGATGGGATCAATGTGAAAGGCATTTCCACTTTCATCTTTGTTTGATTTAGATTTCTCAAAAATTGATTTTAACTCTTTCACGGTGGGCATCCGCCAGTCGCTGTATCCACCCGTGCTTAATCTACCTACATATTTCCTTGATTCATCCCAGCCAAGGCAATTCCCCAAATCTGAATAGCTGTCATTTTTCGCCCACATAAGGTTAGTCTTAGTATCAGTAATTGTTTCATTTTCATTATCTATAAAGCGGCCGTCTTTTGAGCGAATTCCTTTCAGCTTAATTTGCCTTTTAATGTTTTCAGTCTCTTTCTCCTCTGACTTTTTTTTTCCTTCAGCAAAAACTTGAGGGATTACCAATAACGAGAATAAAAAGAGCGGAACTAAAAGATAGTTATAAAACTTTTTTCTCATAATGTTATGTAGGCTTCAAAATGTTACACTTTTAGTTAAAAAATGGATTAGCTGCCGTATATTTATCTTCTTTCATTATAATTGATGCGCACCATTAATAAGCTAAATTATTTAAAAATTAACTCCGCTGTAGTGTATACTTTACAAGAGGAGACGCCCGTGGAAGGAAAAAAAACAAAAGACTGTCTTTTTGGAATATGGAAGGATAATAATAACGTGGCTGATGTCAATGACTTTATAGACAAACTCCGTGGAGGTCGTTTTATTAAAATGGCCGACTCACTGATAGGGAGCACAGCGTCCGTTCTCAATAAACCCCTGCTAACCGGTAACGTAAAGCATTATAAAATGCTGAAGGATGTTAACCTGAAGAAGTTTTAAGAGAATAATGAATCCTGAATTCTGGCGCGAACGTTGGGAGAAAAATGACATAGGTTTTCATCAGGAGGACATCAACGCCCCGCTGCAAAAATATTGGCAATATCTCAAATTAAGTGAAGGTGAGAGCGTGTTTGTTCCGCTTTGCGGGAAAAGCCGAGATTTGCTCTGGATTCAATCCCGGGGGCATCCTGTGCTTGGAGTGGAAATCAGTCCCCTGGGAGTAGAAACTTTCTTTAAAGAAAACAATCTGCAGACGACCTCTGTTTCGGACGGTAAATTCATTCGATGGAAATACGGTACGCTGGAAATTCTCTGTGGAGATTTTTTTGATTTACAGTTGTCCCATCTTGAAAAGGTAGCCGTGGTCTATGACAGAGCCTCTCTTGTTGCTCTGCCAACTGAAATACGGGAACAATACGTTAAACACTTTGTTTCCTTGTTATCGCGGGATATCCGTGTCCTGCTTCTAA
Source organism: uncultured Nitrospinota bacterium (assembly GCA_964394335.1). GTDB lineage: Bacteria > Nitrospinota > Nitrospinia > CAJXCL01 > CAJXCL01 > CAJXCL01. The sequence goes on from CAYMVZ010000004.1 coordinate 18,950, forward strand.
CTCTGGAATATCAACAGAAAGAAATGGAAGGTCCTCCGTTTTCCGTAAGTGAAGAAGAGGTAAATAATCTCTACGGAAATAATTTTAAAATTGAAAAACTACATGGGCAGGAAATTTTAAAAGATTTACCGCGATTCAAAGAACGAGGCTTGACATCTCTTACCGAAAAGGTTTTTCTGTTAAGCTCTCATTAATAACCTTAATTCTTCGCACTGCAATTGTACAAAAAGCTTATTTTATTTAACAAACGGTTGATTTTTTTTAACCACGAAGATCATTAAGGAATTATTTCTTATCACCGCAGAGTTCGCGGAGAACGCTGAGAATAACCATTATTTTAATTTTCCGCGCGATCTCGGCGCACTCTGCGGTAAATTCATTTTTGATTGTGACCGTCCTTGGTCTCAACCCTCCGGGCGACTTTCCTCTGGAAATCGTCCAATTCGGTTTTCCATACCGAATTGTGTTTGCGGTGAAGTTGGGCTGTGGATCTCTTCGTTCAATTGTCTCTGAAAATAATTCAGAATCATGCTATTATTAATAATAAAGAATTATTCTTTAATTTAAAAGGGGGCGAAAAGGTTTCGACGGGAATTTTGAAGCGAAGGTTGCATGTCCAGGGCGCCGTTGGCCTGGTAAAAAAACGGCACAATCATAATCGCCAATGATTATGAATATGCTTTAGCTGCTTAATTAACAGCTAACGTCCTTTTAGCCTTTGTCCGCGGGGTTAAAAAGGACGTCGCACTGCGGGCTGGTCAGACTGTTTTGCTTTGAGGCGGTCTGACGAGATTCTTTCAAAGCTGGCGTTCAAAGAGCCCTGCCTGTTGGGAACGAGGACGCGAGATTTTATAAACAGGAAAAGCATGTAGGAGCCTTACGTGAATGGTTTTCGGACGCGGGTTCGATTCCCGCCGCCTCCACCAAAACAAAGAATTTTACCGCAGAGTATGCTGAGTTAGCAAATAACATTAAAAAATTGATTACATAGATTAAATCTTAACTCACAAAGATTTTTTTCCTCTGTGTCCTTTCCACCTCAGTGGTGCATTAAATTAAAAATTACCTGTCAGAAGATAAATATTTTTTCTCATACTTTTCTTCCCCCTGCTGGTGAAAGAAAAATATAGTTAAGGTTGATATACCTTTTGAAGACCAGCCATTTAATGGGGGATTATGGGAATATTCATGATTGGCATATTATTTGGAATTAATGTTATTATGATTAGATAGCTGCTTTAGCTAGCGGGCTAGGTTTGGCAGAGAAACGTTTCTTGGATTTTTTATTAGGATAGAATCATGAAAGAAATAGACTATCGTCAAGAGGCCAAGGAAATTCTTAACCGGCAAAAGCAATTGCAAGAGGCCAGAAAAAAAGTTTCTCACTTGTTAGATAAAAACATTTTTGTTGTAAGCGGAGATTTTGATACTCGTGAGGAGCTTTCAGATCATTTTAAAACACTTGGTTTCTCTCCGGAGCATATCACTGCCACTAATACTACTGCCGAAATTATAAATAAAATAAAACAACATATTGGCGGTATTGATCTAATTATCTGCCACTTTAAAGTTCTGGACATTAGCGCGTCTTCTCAAACGGGATTTCAACTTTTAAAAATTGTAAAAGAAATGCTCCTTAAGGTTGGATATTCTGAAACAATTCCCTTCATTTTCATGGAAAAATCTTTCGAAAAGAAAGAAGTTATTTCTGCTCTTAAGGCTGGCGCCTCTCAATTATTGATTGTTCCTGCTGATCCAATTTCTCTGAGCAACAAACTGGCCGAAGTTTTTAGAAAACCGGAAGACTCTCCCATTTCCCAGGAAATAATGACTCTGCTCTATAAAGCGAATAAGTTAAGGGATCAAGGACTTTTTGAGAAGGCCATTGTCCTTTACAACAAAGGTTTAGCCATCGGCGGAGAAAATGTGGAGATTATAACTGAGAAAGCCGATGCTTATTTTGAAATGGGGGATATTGAGCAGGCAATACAGCTCTACAAACAAGCCTTAGAAATTAAATCTACTTTTCCACGGGCTTATCAGGGACTAGGCAAATCCTATGAACTTATGGGTGACCTCAAAGAGGCCAGAAAAAACTACCTGAAAGTCCTGGAATTAGAACCCCATAATGTTCAAATACATTATAATGTTGGTATCCTATGCCGGAAGGAAGGATATTACGATAAAGCAAAAGATTTCTTTAATAAAGGAATAGCTTTAAATAAAAAGTTCATTAATAATTATCTTGGTCTTGCAAAAAATTACGAAGAAGAAGGAAATCCAAGCGAATCGATAAAAGTGTTGAAACAGGCCCTGAATCGTAATCCCAACCAGACATTTCTTTACCTTTCGGCAGGAGATTTTTGTTTAAAACACAACCTTTTTCAGGAAGCTGAGACTTTATTTACTTCCGCAATAAATATAAATGAAGATCATATACATCTTTATAATAAGTTAGGCATAGCCCTAAGGAAGCAAAGAAAATACGATAAGGCAATTAAGAATTATACCAAGGCTATAAAAATAAAGCCGGAAGACGCCAGCTTGTATTATAACCAGGCAAAAGCATATTTTTTTGATGGAGAGGAGCTTGTCTCTATTAGCATATTAAACAAAGCATTTAAGATAGATCCTGATTTGATAATTGAATTCCAAAAGGATAAAGATTTTTCAAAGCTTTTCGTTGAACATTCGGACAAATTTAAAATGCAATGATGCATAAATTGATCCCGATATCCTGTCAAAAAATATTTTGTTGTTAACCATTTTCATTTTTCCGGCTCTACGGCGCAAACTTCAGCAAGAGCAACATTCCTGGAATTGTAATTAGAGCACAAAAAGTAAAGAAACTTGACCAACCCATGACTTCTGCCATAAAACCTGAAGGCGCGGAAGCAAAAACCCCAGGCACTCCCATTAAGCTGCTTAATAGAGATACTCCAATTTTTGGTAAGGTTATTTGGGGGATGGGTAATGACAAAATAAAAAATGAAAGTACTGAACCTCCTCTAAGAAAAAAGTTTTATTTATGGATTTATTTTTCTAACTTTAAAAATGTTTCCTATTAATAATAGAAATTCAGAAATTGGCATAGTTTTTATTGTAGCTCTTTTGACCACTGCTCTCATTCAATTTTCTTTCCCACGAATTTTAGGTATTGATGGTTATTACCATATTAAATTCGCTTACTTAATGCGTACCGAAGGCATTATCGATAATTTCTACTGGGCTGCACACAGTATGTGGGCACAAAACTTCAGCGACAAAGAGTTTTTTTATCACCTATTACTGATTCCATTTACCTACATGAAAAACCTGGAACTGGCTGCCAAAATATCCGTAGTTATTTTTGCCAGTATCGCATTAACATCTTTTTTTGCAGTGCTGAAGCTTAACAATATCAAGCTTTCCTGGTTTTGGACATTCTCGCTATTGCTCGCACCAGGCTTTATTGAGCGTCTCAATTATCCTCGAGCTCATGTTCTTTCAATAATCGCTATGATTTGGTTTGTTTTTTTTTTAATTAGAAAGAATTTAATTGGTATAGTGATTATCAGTGTTCTATATCCCTTGACCTATACAGCATTCCATTTACCAATAGCGGTAAGTATAATTTTTTCAGTGGCAACGTTCATATTTTCGAAGAGGTTTGACTATAAAACTCCAATCATTTGCCTGATAGCTGTTTTATTTGGAAATCTTATTCACCCAAACTTCCCCAATAACCTTCATATTTTTTTTGTACAGAACTTTGCAGTTCCTTTTAACACTCTTTACGATAAGAGCCCATTAGATCTTGCAATTGAGCTTCAGCCTTTAAGCACAAGGCAGTTTATATTTCAAAATTTTACTTTGGTGGTTGGAATGGTGAGTATTTTTATCTTGTCTTTTTTCGGTAGAGCAAAACCCCTGTCTTTTTATTCAAAAAATCTAATGGTCCTGGCTATCTGTTTTTCTACACTTGCTTTATTTTCAGAAAGGTTTACAGAATATGCTATTCCTATATCAACTTTGGCCTTTGCCTTTTATGCAAATGAATACATTCATGGAGTCCCCTTTAACAAGATATTTAGCACTGAAATTAAGACTTATGCAATTAAAGCCGCGATTATTGGTTTTCTTTTGGTTGGAATAACAAATTCGTACCTACAGACAACTTTGCTATTTAAAAAATATTCCTGGTATGGAAATTCATTGGTTAAAACCGGCGAATTTCTAAAAAAAGAAGTCCCCACAGATAATGTGATTTACACTTGTGATTGGGATCTAAGCCCACTTCTTTTCTTCAATGACCATTCCCATAGATATGAAGTTTTTCTAGATCCTTCCTATATGTATTACTGGGATCGAGATTTTTATTTTTTGTGGTTTAATGTGGGACAAGGTAGATACGGCGATGATACTTACAAGGCTTTAAAAGATGGTATTGGTGTTTCTTATGGTGTTTGCTTGAAACGAACAAAGAAAGCATTAGAAGGTATTATTGCAAAAGACCCCAGGTTATCAATCGTATATGAAGATAAGTATGCTTATGTTTTCAAACTTTAATAGCAGATTAGACAAATCTTTAAACGCAATTCGTGACTACACTCTACCCTTTTATTATTTAACGTAGTCAATAAGTTTCCTGCCTCCTGGATTCCTTACAATTGTTAATTAAGGTTTAGCTGAAAGCCTTTGACAGAAACCTGTGTGCAGTGATATAAAAGACTGAAGTAAAAATATTAAAACAGGGGAGAGTTATGTTAAACAAAATGAAAGAATTTATTTTTATTATATTATTGGTTTTCTTTGTTGCCGGTAATGCATCAGGAAAATCGCGGGAAAATTCTGATTTAAAAGAAGAAGTCCGGACGCTACTCCGTGAAAATCCGGAAATCATTTTAGATATTTTACGGGAAAACGATGTGGTTCTGTTTGACATGATGGGAAGAGCGGCAGCAAAAAAACAAAAACTGGCAGAACATCAACGTATTCAGGCAGAAATGAGAAATCCTTTTAAACCGGAAATAATAAGAAGTCGCCCTGTGCGGGGCAATCCCAATGCCCCGATTACTATTGTAGCCTATGATGATTTTCAATGTCCCTATTGTGCCATGGCAGCCGAAACACTGGATCAGGTTCTGAAAAAATATAAAGGAAAAGTGCGATTGATTTTAAAGCATAACCCTCTCAATTTTCACAAGCAGGCTTTCCCCGCAGCACTTTATTTTGAAGCCATTGCAAAACAGGACAACCAAAAGGCATGGGAATTTCACGACCTGGCTTTTAGCCAACAGGCAAGCTTAAAGGATGGAGAAATGGCTTTAAAAAAAATCGCTACTTCTCTTGACTTAGATACCAAAAGACTCGAATCAGACGTAAAAGATCCCGCTATCAAGTCGATTGTTGAAAGAGATATAATTGAAGCTAGAAAATTTGGATTTAGAGGAACTCCGACTTTTTTGATCAATGGAGTTTCATTAAGGGGCGCTGCTTCGGAAGAAAGCTTTTCAGAAATTATAAGGTTTTTTTTAAAAAGCTAAAATTATTGCTATTACAAAGAGCGAAAAAATGTAGCTAATCGAGCTCAAAAAAGAAAGTCAACGAGCTAATGAATAACCCCTTTGCAGCATAACATGTTTTAATCTCACCCTGAGCCCTTCGATAAAGCCTGTGCTGTGCTTATCGCAATATTCAGGACAGGCTTTGTCGAAGGGTCTCTTTTTATGTGAATGTTTTTCAAGCTGACAAATTGTAGAAAAACAATTAAAAAAAATTGCACTTAGTAAAACAAAAGTAAAAACTGAATTCGATGTATTAGAACCAGAGTTTAATTTACTCAGGGAAATGCTCCTTGCGCGTCAAAAAAAACCGGTCTAAGTCTAACTCAAATTACTAAACGTATGGGGAGCAAATCTCCTTCTGTGACAAGACTTGAATCATCCCTCAGCACTGTAAGACATTAGCCATCACTCAATACACTCCTTTATTTTTCTATAAAATAAAATAGATGGCAATAATTGCAAAGCTTGAAGGCAGCCAATGAAAGAGATTAAATCTTTCTTTTATGCAATTCAGGAAACCTAAAAAAAATTGAGTCCGAGAGTTAATACCCTTGTCATACAATTCATAGTGCAAAGAAACAGAATGACGCAAATTGTTTACATTGTGTCGCAAAATCTTTTTAGCTGTTTTCATGATTCCCTCCTCATATTTTTTTGATTTCTAAGAAAAACGTCAAAAATTTGATATATATCAGTTTGATTGTTATATTCTGCATTTCTTGTGCCAACTATCATTAACCTCGTTTCCACATATAATTTTTGCGGGTAGACGCCGTTCTTAATCTTTTAACAAAATCCAAGTAGATAGTTTAACGGTCAATAGCTTGCGGAAGATCTTGCGTTATAGAAACAGCAGGACTACAAGAGAGAAGAAATGGATATGGAAAAACTCGAAAGCTAAAAAAATAAGATGATTGATAGATCAGAGGTGTAGGAGACTCTCAGAACGGTTTTGCAGTCTAAATTTGAAGTTTTTTAAGAGAATTGGCAATATAGTTTAATATCTTGTCTTTTGCGGTTGTATTCATTTCCACAAAAGATACACCGATATCATACCGGGCATTATTCAGTGCTTCCACGCGGACTACAGTTCCAGAAAGAAGCAAAGGTTCGCTGTTATGGTCGATTTTGAACTTAAGCTGCAATTGGTCTCCAATTTCAAAATGGGTATCACTATTAAAAAGAATTCCGGTTGTGCTCAAATTTTTTCCATTGGTTTTAAAATTAAATGGAGATTTCTCATCAAGTTTTTGGACAAAAGTTTCCCCAAAAAAATCGACGCGCATGTAGCGGCGTCTTTTTAGTGAATATAACATAATGTTATTTTTTCCTGCAGCTTTAGCATCGTATAAGGCCTTGTCGGCACATTTCAAAAGAGTTTCCGGGGTTAGAGCGTCGTTGGGATAGGAGGAGACCCCACCGCTCAAGGTCAGCCAAATGCTTTGTTCATCATACTTCAGTTTCAACTCCTCGACTCTATTGCGAATCCGCTCCGATAGAGCCAGGGCTTCAATTTTTTTGGTTTCAGGGAGAAGTACTACCATCTCTTCACCGCCGTACCGGGCAGCGATGTCTTCAGTTCGCTTCAACTCTAAAATGATTTGTGCTACGTTAAACAAGGCGGCATCACCCGCAGAATGGCCAAAGGTATCGTTTAACTTCTTAAAATCATCAAGGTCGAAAAATAATACGGAAAGCTCTGCGCTGTAACGTTTTGCACGGGCTAATTCGATCGAAAGAACTTCGTCGAGATATCGTCTGTTCAGGAGTTTGGTGAGATTGTCGTATTTGGAGGATCGTATTGTCTCTTCGAAAATGCGGATTTCTACGACCTTTGGATTATTTAATGACTCTTTGATGGTACAGAAATAATCACATATGGCTGTTCTCAAGCTAACCTTTCTTCCTATAGCAGTGATTAAGGTTTCTCGAAGGGCGATGATTTCCCTCCAGTATTTTTCGGCTTCCTGATCTTTAAACTCCAAGTGAGTCAAAATGTGTAAAGCGATTGAAAAGATTTTGCTCCCTTTCTCTTCAGCCATTCGATTTATTTCCTCGATGATGCTGTCATCATCACGCAAGAACTTTTCCAGACACTCAATAACGTCTTTGTGGATTTGTTCTAATTCTCCACCCTTTAGCTTTAACTCTTCCTTATTCAAAATTACGTCCTCCATTTATAGAACAAGCTCAATTATTATATCTTTTGGTAGAGTTTATAGTCAAGTCTGCGGATAACTACATGGACAAAAACCACCATTCTTGTAGGAAAATGGGGTCACATAATTTATTTGGGCAACAGCCCGTTGAATATTGCATTACTAATAAGAGTACAAAATAGTTTATTTTTTTGTTGATACCTGTCATGCTGAGACTGCCGAAGCATAACAGTTGTCTGTAATTGCTTCACCCTTCAGCAAAGCCTGTCCTGAGTGCTGCGACAAGCTCAGGACAAGTTTTATCGAAGGGCTCAGGGCGACAAAGAGCAGGCACATAAAAAATGTAAACTATTTAATGCACCCCGTAGTAAATATTTCTGCGGTATTGCAGTCATTAAAAATATGTGTAATTAGCGGTTTGTTTAATCTTCTTAGCAGGGATGTAGAGGTTTAACAAATACACACCCCTACATCAGGATACCCGAAAACGGTGGAATTTGTCATTTCGACTAAAAGGAGAAATCTTTAACTTCTGTATGATTGATAGCTTGCGATTTCTCGTTCTGCTTGAAATGACAGGTACAAGTAGAATTGGGACGGCCTGACTTAGTTGATAGCTGTATTTATATGGTTTTTTAATCTGCTTTTAATGCTTTTTCGATCTCTTCATTAATATCTTTTAGAATCACATTCACATCCATACTATGCATGGACGCTGTCTGATCTACTGTTTCATACTCCTGGCCCGGACATGTAAAGCATGATTCACCATAATGTTTGGCAAAGACCTTTCTTGTCTCAGGATACGTCTCGAGTAGTTTTCCGATCATAACTCCCCCATCGCAGGTTTCCCCTTTTTTAATCCCTTTGCCGGTTCCGATACCGGGTGCGGCAGGAAATGGCGGCGTTTTTGGGATTTTGACAGCGGGTTGAGAGGTTGGGACCGAGACTGGAATTGAAGAAGGCGTTTTATTTCCTTCATTGACTGTTTGCGATGATACGGGAGTGGAAGTCATTACCGGTTTTGGTTCTATCAGCACGGATACAATATTTATCGCGAACATGATAATGGATATCCCTATAACAACAGAAAAAAGACCGAGCAAAATGCTGTTCAAACCAGCTTCCCAGAATCCTCCCAAAAGATAAAAGGTTGCCAGTCCCACCAGGCCAATGTTCATTAAATAATATTGAACGGGAATCCAGTCAGGGTACCGAACAGGTCTTCCGTTAAACCGGGGTAAAATATGGTAAGCAACACCAAATATAAACATAGCCATGAATCCAATCAGGTTGACATGGATATGAACAAACCTGAAACCATCGATTTGGCCACTTTCTATAATCTTCGTTCCCATTAATATACCCATTAGAGTTCCGAGAACCAGATAAAAAACACTTGCTTTAATAAATAATTTTGGATATTTTTCCATTTCACTCCCTCAATAATATAGAGTTTAAAATCAATCTTACCTTAAAGTTAGGTAGATCGCTTTAGTCAATAAAAAGGGTTCAGGTTTCGAGGATCAGGGGTCAGGAACGTATAAAAAAATCATCCCTGACAACTCCCCGAATCCTGACATCTAAAACTGTTACAGATTTTCTTTTAACAGCTTATTAACCAGGGCAGGATTGGCCTTACCCTGGGTTGCTTTCATGACTTGCCCTACAAAAAATCCCAGAAGTTTGGTTTTTCCATTTCGGTAAGCCTCAACCTCAGCTTGGTTTTTGTCTAAAATATTTTGAATAATTCTCAAGATCGACTCCTCGTCGGATATCTGGACGAGACCTTTCTTCTTTACAATTTCCACCGGAGACATGCCGGAACTATACATCTCCTCAAAAACTGTTTTAGCTATTTTACTGCTGATAGTTTTATTCTCAACCATTTTAAGCATATCAGTCAAATGTTTAGGGGTAACAGGACAATCCTTTATCTCTTTATCGTCTGTCTTTAATGCCCTGAGAATATCTCCCATGACCCAATTGGAAGTTGCTTTTGGTTGAGGAAACATCTCTACACATTGCTCGTAATAGTCTGCCAATGGTCGACTGGAAGTTAAAACACAGGCGTCATATTCAGGAATTTTATATTGCGTCACAAATCGTTTTCTTTTTTCGTCCGGTAATTCTGGAAGGTCTTTCCTGATTTTTCTTATCCATTCATCATTGACGACGATAGGCACTAAATCCGGATCAGGGAAATACCTGTAATCATGAGCTTCTTCTTTCGTACGCATGGGAATGGTCTCATTTTTATCGGTATCCCATAGCCGGGTTTGCTGGATAATCTTTTCATTATTACCTAAAACGTGAGTCTGTCTTTTGATCTCATATTCAATAGCCCTTTGGACATTCCTGAATGAGTTCATGTTTTTCAGTTCTGTTTTGGTTCCAAGTTTTTCTTCTCCTTCAGGACGGAGAGAAATATTAGCATCGCAACGGAGACTTCCCTCTTCCATATTGCAATCGCAGATATTAAGATATTCAAGAGTTGCTTTTAGCTTAAGAAGGTATTCTTTGGCTTCTTCCGATGATCTTATATCAGGCTCGCTGACTATTTCGATCAGGGGAACACCGGTACGGTTATAATCTACATAGCTGCTGTCAGGTTGTCCGAGGTTTTCACCATGGATTAATTTTCCGGCGTCTTCTTCCATATGAATACGTGTTATGCCTATTTTTTTTGTGTTCCCGTTTAGATTAATAGTTACGTTTCCTTTTTGGCATAATGGGAGCTCGTATTGGGAAATCTGATACCCTTTGGGAAGGTCAGGATAAAAATAATTTTTCCTGGCAAAACGACTAAAGGAAGCTATATTACAATTCGCAGCAAGCCCCATTTTTATGGTAAAGGCCACCACTTCCCGATTTAATACCGGCAGCACGCCCGGCATGCCAATGCAAATAGGGCAGGTGTTCTGGTTCGGTTTTGAACCGAACTGAGTGCTGCAGAAACAAAATATTTTCGATTTGGTCTTAAGCTGAGCATGAACTTCCAAACCGATTACAGCTTCATATTGCATGGTCGTTACTTAATATACTCTGGATAACAATTTTGAAATAACTATATAATGCAAAGCAGTATGCAAAATGAAATACAAAATTTCACTGAGATTTGTTATTTCATTTAATTCAATATACCTAATAAACAGTATTTGAGCAAATTTGTAAATTTGGTATCTGGAAAATTTGGAACTTCTTTGGAGAGTATATTATTTTACAACAGGATAATAGCAAGCTTTCAGCTGTCTGTCCTAAGCGGCAGGTAAGGTAAAACAAAATATATGTGCATTCGGTCGCAACTAAATTTGCTATTGAGACTTATTTGTTATTTGATTTTTAAGATTGGGTATTTCTAACTTTTTATTTCAATATATTATTCACAAAAGGTTGCTAAGCCTTGCATAAGGCGCTGTAAAAATAACGACTAAACACCGCCTAAAAAAAACCACGTATTGCAGATTAGTAGTAGGAAGGAATGATTTTTCCACGCTTACAATTGATCAGACAGAGTTTCTCCCTCTTCCTCTTTCACCGGTTGTGCTACCTGGGATTCCCTGATTTCTAACGGGGCATAAAAAATTGATTGATCATTAACACTCAGCATATATTGGATATTTTGTGTAGAAGATTTTTGTTTTAAAGTGAATCTCCATGTTCCTAACGCGGATGGTTTGTGAGGATATTTTGATATTAATATAGCGCTCGCGTTAGGATTGTTTGCCAAAATATTTTTTATGACATTTCCTACTTTATCTTTTTTAATTTGATATAGATGGCCAAAAATTTTATCAATACTTTTGCGGGTATTATTTTTTATTTTATAAATAATATGCTTTCCATCTTTTGCAATCCTATATCCAACAGAAATGTCAAGAAGCCCATAATTAATAAAACCCTGTGATTCTATTGGGGGTTCAACAGGTTCAACCTGTTCTTCTTCAATAGTTTTTATTTTTTTATCATTTGTTGGTTCTTGCGTAAAAGCAGTCAAAGGCATGCTGATGAATAAAAACAGGCAAAACATTATTTTATACATATAACATTGCATAGACGCGATCCAAAATGAATTACACCCCCTTTAGTCCTCCCTCGAGGGGAGATTAAAGAGGGGGTTATACTTACTATCGGATACTTTTGGAAAGACTTAACGCCTACGGCGAACAAAAAATTGACACGGCCTATTACTGCCCACGAAACGCACTAAAATACGCGAAATAAATGTTTCATTTCGTGTGTTTTCATGTATTTCGCGGTCTTGTTTGCTATTGCCGAAAAGAATGCAGCACAGCAAGGACTGTTTCAACAACCCTTGAAACATCTTCATCGGTCATTTTAGGATAGAGGGGAAGGGAAATAATTCTGTCAGAGAGATATTCGGCTTGAGGAAACATCCCTTTTTTGTAATTAAAATGCTGCTTGAAAAAAGGCTGAAGGTGCAATGAACGGAAATGAACGGCTACCCCTATACCTCTTTTTTGGATTTCGTTTAGGACTTCGTCCCGAGAGACCTTTAAATTCTCTGTTTTAATAACTATAACGTATAGATGATGGGCGTGCTTAATATTTGATTCTTGTTTTAGCAACTGGATTTCTTCTATCTTTTCAAAAGCGTCGTTGTATTTTTTAACTATTTGCACACGTCTGTTTAAAAAGGATTCAACCTTTTTTATTTGATGAACTCCAAGAGAAGCCTGTATATCAAACATGTTGTATTTATAGCCGGGCATAAGAAGTTCCCAGTGCTGAAATCCGTCTTTGCCGTATCGTTTCCACGCGTTTTTGCTTATTCCATGCAGGCTCAGGATACGCAATTTATCGGCATAATTATCATCATCAGTTGTTAACATTCCTCCTTCGCCGGTGGTAATATTTTTTGTCGCATAAAAACTGAATGCAGTGAAATTGCCAATAGCGCCTATTTTTTTTCCGTGATATTTTGATTCAAGAGCGTGTGCCGCGTCTTCAATAACAGATAAATTATGCTTTTGAGCCAGCGATGTTATTGTATCCATGTCGCAAGGATGGCCCGCAAAATGGACTGGCAGGATAGCTTTAGTGCTGTTATTGATTTTAGACTCAATTTCCGAGCAATTTATATTTAACGTTTCAGGTTCTACATCTACAAAAACAGGTTTTGCATTTTGATGGACAATGACGTTGGTTGTAGCGGGGAAAGTGATAGGGGAAGTAATAACTTCATCACCGGAAGAAATGCCTGAAACAACCAAAGAAAGATGAAGGCCGGCCGTACAGGAATTTAGCCCTATCGCATGTTTGCAGCCTATATATTCAGCAAAAGTTTTTTCAAAAAGTCTGGTTTTTTGGCCGGTAGTCAACCATCCTGAATTAAGAGTTTCAATTATTTCCTTAATCTCTTCTTCGCCAATAGAGGCCTGATGGAATGGAAGGGGTTCTGGAGTCATATTATTTTAAATCCTCTGGTTTAAACTCTGTAAAATGTGCTGTATCCCACCGGGACATATTCCTTGGGACAGGATGTTCTCTCGTGACCGCTCCAGATACATGAAATCCGGGGAACTGCTTCATAACAGGTAAAAACCATTTACCATTAATTTTTTCCCAGTAATCGATGTACAGGATATCTCGGCGTATTTTAAAGTCAGCCGGTACAGGAGGAGTCTCAATAACCTTCAAGCTAATTGCTACTTTTCCCAGAGTTTTGCTGTCATCCAGGTAAACTTTTTCAAACTTGTGGCCGGTAAAGTTAAAAAGTGTACTTGGAATAAATCTATAATTTTGCGGCAAAGGCACGCCCAAAAATGGGTCTTTTTTTATTGGATTCCTTTTAATATCTTCCACAGATGGATATAAAGGATACCCGCTAACATTGCGCTTAAAATTTCTATCTTTCCGGTAATCTGTCGCCACATGTCCGTTAAAATATTGAAACTCTTCAAAAGAAATGGCTTTTTGATATTCGGGATGTTGAAATGAATAAATAATTTTCCATTGATTCTTAAAACGGGCGTCCACATATCGAGAACCAGCTTTATATAATATTTGAGCCTCTTTAAGCAAAGCATCTTTGTTTTCTGAACCTGTGACAATACGCGCGCTTAATGATAACAATAAAAGACTAACCAAAAATGTGCTAACAATTAAATTGATTTTTCTCATGACTCCTTCCTTTGTTAAAAAATTTTGTACATAACAGGGTAAAAATAATAAAATTTTATATCGCTGCATTTCCATTACGATTCCTCTACTTTTAATATTTGAAAAGGGCCAGCGATTTTTTCTAATTTATAATTTTTTAAAATAAATTCAAAAACTTTTGGTGCATAGTTTGACAGTCTCCTCTCTTCTTTGCCGTCTATGGCGATGTCGGCATAAATAATTAGTTTGGGTATATTATTTTTAAGTTGATCAATAATTTTTTGCTCTTCATCCAACACCTTAATAGTTTGTGGTAGAATCCAATCGTATGCGGTTGGATTTTTTCTTTCAGAAAGAAAATACCAGATAGGATTTAAGGGTAACGCAAAAATAGGTTCGTCCTCTGTTGTTGTCTGCTTAACATAAGATACTATATCTTCAATCCATATTGCTTCCAGTGGGTGAGCAAAAACACGGGCTCTATTAAGATTAATATAGATATGATTATTTCTCAACTCTCCAATAGAACCAGCGTAAAACCCATGATGAAAATTTAAATTAACTATAAACAAAGCAGGAAATAATAAAATCGGGATTGATATGATAAAATTCCTTATAGCACTTTTTGAATCTAACCGATCTATATAAATTCCGCTGCCAATGATTTTTCTATAAAATAAACTTAAGAAATAACAAAGCAGGATATAAAAAACAGGAAGAACTCTTAATAAATTGTCAAAACCGACTCTCCATACAACCAATCCATACGTACCAATTCCAAATAATAATAGAACAAAAATCTGCAAGTTGGATTTATTGAGAACTATTTTTTGATCAGAAAAAAGCTTTCTTTTGAATAATAGAATAACGGTTGCAATATACACAATTATTGGCAGGTAGAAAAGGGAGAGATCAAAAAACTCTTTAAGAGAAGGAAACCCCATTCCGGGAGCCGGTAGTAATGATGGGAAGGGATTTCCCCAAATAGAGGACATTTGAAAAACAAATTTGTAAGCCTTTAAAGGTAAATTAATGGCAATCGCGCCCACAATAGATGCCGCTGCAAAAATAACTATCATGCATATGAGTAGTTTAAATTTAAAATGTAATTCTTTGAAATTAAAAGAATGTTTTTTGTGGCCAGGAATTGCTTGTAGTATTAAAACAAGCATTAAAATGGAGATGGAAACTGCCCCAATTTCAGTTTTAAACAAAAGCGTCAGCAATGCGGCAACAATTGACAAAGCGAAGTCAAATTTTCTCGCAGAATTTACGTACCGGCTGATAAAAAAAATATTAATTACAGTGCAAATGGGAAATAAACGGTTGTAATACATAGAAGGAGCTGAAAGAAGTAACAATGTGGAAATAACAGCAAAATTCTTATCCATGATGTTTTTGGAAATATGGTAGAACAAAATTGCCATAATTGAAGTCAGGATGGCAAACAAAAGACGTATGGAAGTGAGATTAACTCCGAATATTTTAAAAAATAAGGCGGTAAGGAAATAACGTCCCGGCGGATATCCGTCAAATCCAAAATCCACTAAAGGAATTTCTCCATTGAGAAACCTTAAAGCTCCGTATGCAAGCGCGCCTTCGTCCCATAGATTGAGCCCATATTTATAAAATATAAGCTGGTAGGCGGTACAAAAAACGAAACCAAATGTGTGCTGAAGTTTTGTCGAATTAATATTCATACTTTATAAAAGTCTCTGGCAAGCCAAAATATCAGAGATAAAAGAATTTATCAAGAAGCTTAGATAACGCGGCGCAACTGCAGCAAAAAATGAATAAGCAACATCAGACGAGAAGGCTTCGGCAAGCTCAGCCTGACATGTCACCCTGAGCATGCAGACTGTGTCGCAATGTCATTCTGAAGCGTTAGCCGAAAATCTCTTTTTTTAACTGGTTGATTTTATAAGATTCTCACGGAGCCTGTCCTGAGCGAGATTCTTCAGTTGCTTCGCTTTCTTCAGAATGACAGAGCGAAGGGTTCAGAATGACAAATATGCGTTTTTTTGTATTATGACACAGCCTGATGCCAAAGGGTCTCCCCGGTTCTGTGGTTACGTAAAAACTTCCTAAAAAAAGAAGGTTTTGCAGAGTAATAGTATCTCGATATTGCATATGATATAATTGTTTCATAAGCAATCTAATTTTATAGGATTATTATTTTGTATAATGAAATTTTTCTATCTAATAGCCCTCGGTATTATCTTCGCTTTTTTATCTAAGCTGCCTGCACATGGAATTGAGATAAGTACCTCAGAACAGAATCTATTTTTTCAGGAGGAGATTCCTTCCGTTAAATATTCTCTCTCGGGTCCTTATTTGTCGGCTACCAAAGACGCCGAAGGGGAATTTTTAATACGCGTTACAGTTCCAAAAGACCATCATGCCTATCTTGGCAGCGGGGATAAAGGGTTGTTCATTCCTCTAAGTTTTGATTTTTCAGGAGTAGAGTCCGCCGGATACAAAGTCTCACTTGCATCAAGTCCAAAGGGAATGCATGATAAGGAATTCGAAGCCATTGTTTTGCGCGGAGACGGGGAATTTAAGTTTACTATCAGTCGTGTAAAAGGACGTGAATTCATTATCCCTCCGATCAAAGCAAGAGCCCAAATCTGTAACGACATTACAAAAATATGCTACCTACCACAGACAGATGAAATACCTTTAATAATAAAAAGTGAAATTACTACACAGACTTCCGGAGCCGGAATTATTGAGTCTCCACCCACCTTGCCTGCAGTCACTCTTGATACTTCGGCGGGAAGCTCATCTGTTTTCACAGAAGGAGAGGGATTTACAGGGAAAGTTTCTGCTCTTTATAAAAAGTATTCGCAAAATGTAGTAATGGCTTTTATCTTTATTTTTTTAGCCGGTCTTTTAGCCTCCGGGACTCCATGTGTTTATCCAATGATTCCTATCACCTCTGCCATCATCATGGAACGCGGAGGCTCGAACAGGCAACAGGGGATATATCATTCTCTATCATATTTTCTCGGGATCATATGTCTATACATTATCCTCGGATATGCGGCCGGAATGACCGGAGGCGCTTTCAATGCTGTTATGCAAAGCCCTGTTACGAATCTTTTTTTTGCAATTTTATTTGGAATTTTTGGTTTTGCAATGTTAGGTTTTTTTGATTTTACGGTCGGTGGTGAGGATTTTACCACTCGGATATCCTCCGCGATAGGCAAAAAGAGCGGGTTCTTCAGCACTTTTCTTATGGGTATGATAGCGGGTTTAATTATTTCTCCCTGTGTTGGACCGGTTGTTTTTACCGTTCTCCTGCAGGTTGCAGATAGAATTGCGGAGCTAAACGCGGCTCTGGCCGCATCGGGCAGCGAGGCTACTTTTATAAAAAAATCGCTCATTGCCGGACAGGGTGGATTAATGATGGGAGGATTCGGAATAGGAATCGGCGTACCGCTTCTTCTTGTCGGGCTATTAAGCAACCGTATGCCAAAGGCTGGAACATGGATGGATTATGTAAAATATGCACTCGGATTAATAATTCTCTATATAGCCTGGGTTTACTTCATGAAAGGAATAAAGACCGCTCAAATTAATGACCAGGCAGCTTATACTATCCTTGCGGGGATTGCAGCCGTCATTTTATCCATTTATTTAGGCCTCTTTCGCACGGAAAAAAACAGGATAAAAAAAGGGATTGCTTTTTTTCTGCTCTTACCGGCGTTCTATTTTATGTATAACGGGTTTTCACAAGCCGGGATAATCACAATAAAAAAAGAATCTGCGAATATTTTGGCGATAGAAACAACTATTACAAAAAATGGCGTTGAAATAGAAAAACATGAAAATCTCGAATGGTATCGTGATTTTGAAGGGGCAAAAAAAGTGGCTCTCAAAGAAAATAAACCGATCTTTATAGATTTCTTCGCGTACTGGTGCGCGAATTGCTTGGAGTTTGAGAAGCTCTCTGTAAAAAACGAAAAACTCAACCGAATTCTTCAAAATGCCGTTCTTGTCAAGATATATGACACCGATCCAATATTTAAAACATTTAGAGAGGATCCGGCACATCGTGAATTAAAAACTGGACTTCCTTATTTCGCAATCCTGAAATCAAACGGTGAATTCTTCTGGGAAGGAACACAGTATAATGCTGTGGAAACAATGGGGGCAATGATTAAATCTGCCTCGTAATAAAATAACCCTCCCTACTTTTTCATTCTTTTTTTTAATAGTAGAATTCCCAAAACACCCAGCAAAAATCCACCAACGTGTGAAAACCAGGCCACCCCAGCAGTGTTTACTGCTCCCGCATATTGCAGCGAATAATAGCCGTTTAGGAATTGCATTACAAACCAGAATCCAAGCACTACAATAGCGGGCAGTTCCGCCAATTTTATAAAAATGAAGATTGGAATCATTGTGAGAACCCGTGCACGCGGGAATGCTATCAGGTAAGCTCCTAGCACGCCGGAGATAGCACCACTCGCTCCTACCATAGGTATGGTAGAGTGTGGCGTTAAAATAATGTGAGTCAGGGCCGCTCCCAGTCCACAAAAAATATAGAAAAAAAAGAAACGCACATGCCCTAATCGATCTTCCACGTTGTCGCCGAAAATCCAGAGGTACAACATATTACCACCTATATGCAGTATTCCTCCGTGAAGAAACATGGAGGAAAACAGGGAAACTATTCCTATTCTTAGATGCTCAACGTTTTCCGGAGATAATATTTGTTTTGGAACCGCTCCATAGATGCTGAACATGCCTGCCAATTGGTGCTGGTTCATGCTCATATTATGCTTAACAAAGACGTATATATTTCCAATGATTAAGAACACAGTTACAATCGGCCATGATTGGGTAGGATTGCGGTCTCGGATAGGAATCATAAATCATACAATAGCATAATAAGACCTTGCCTCAAGAAAAAATGAAAGTGTTTAGCGAGCGAATTTAATATAAAATCATACTCTACACTGAAGATTCCCAGTAGCTTTCTACGGGGAGCTTCAATTTGATTTTTTTTTCAGAAAAATAAATTACCTGATATAATAAAATATGTTTAATTATAAATACCATATCTTTTGCTGCGTGAATGAGCGTCCTCCTGATAATCCTAAAGGCTGCTGCAAAGCAAAAAACTCCGAGGATATACTGGACTACCTGAAAGGAACTATCCATGAAAAAGGATTAAAAAAAGAGGTTAAAGTTACAGCCGCAAAATGTCTCTCTGCGTGTTCTAAAGGTCCTTCCGTGGTGATATATCCTGAAGGAACATGGTATACAGTACCATCGGTAGAAGATGCCGGAGAGATTATTGAAAAGCATATTTTAAATGGAGAGCAGGTAGAGCGGCTTAAAATGAAATGAGAATTTAACATGTCAAAAATTCAATCGAAACCCGACAATAAATATCCCTGGTACTTAAAACTATTTTTCCTCAACCAAAAGCGGAAATATGGTGCGGAACTTGAGCCGGCGAAGGTCTGGGGACGTGTCCCGCGGCTTTTTATTGGAGTTGCGACATTATTTGGCGCACTTGACCGCAAAAAATCACCCATAGACCCTCAGCTAAGAGCTCTGATAACTGTCCGCGTTTCCCAGATCAACTGGTGCGAGTTTTGTGTGGATATTAACTCTTCTACCGTATTAAAACGCGGCGGATCAGACGCCAGGCTTGAAGACCTTGCGAAATTCCGGGAGAGTGAGAATTTTACTGAAAAAGAAAAAGCTGCTTTGGAATACGCAGAGGCAATGACCTACTCGGACCGGAAAGTTACGGACGAATTGTTCAAAAAATTGAAAGCCCATTTTAATGATGATGAGATTGTGGAACTAACCGGTCTCATTGCCTTCCAGAACCTCTCCAGTAAATTCAATTCCGCATTGGACATTGCTCCTCAAGGCTTCTGCCGCGTTGCTCCGAAAGAACGGGGATAAAGCGGCAAGTTGCCGCAACCACAATTTTATAAGGAAAATAAAATTGGACTGTTTTCCCAGGGGGAAAACTGCCCTAAGGATTGAGGATAGGGATGGCAGAGCTAAGCTCAGCTTTGCCGAAATCAAATAGGGCTTCCGATCCGCTAAGAATAAAAAATTTCTTCCTAAAAAAGAAGAAGTAAATAGTATAATATTTTTTGTCAAAACAAGTATTGAGTGAGGATTAATTGCAGGAGGCATTGCTATGGAACTTTATCTGGTACAGCATGCGGAATCAAAAACAAAAGAAGAAGACCCGGAAAGAGGACTTACTGATCTCGGTTTTGTAAATGTTCGGAAAACATCCGAGTTTGTAAAGAAACTCGATATATCCGTCGAAACTATTTTTCACAGCAATAAGCTCAGGGCAAAGCAAACAGCAAATGAACTGGCCGTAGGCATTAAAAGCGTTACAGGACTGAAACAGCGGGAAGGTATTGCGCCTATGGACGACATCTGTTCGATGAAGGATGAAATTCAAGGGAGCGATAAAAACCTTATGGTTGTAGGACATCTTCCTTATATGGCTAAACTTACTTCCGCGCTTTTATGTGAAAATGAAAATCAAAATGTGGTAAGTTTTCAAAACGGTTGTATAGTAAAGCTTGTCCGAGATGAAGAAAATAAGGGATGGTCTGTTAAGTGGATGATTACTCCGGATATTTGCTAAATAAAAGTGATTAGTGAGCGAATATAAAAAAATTTTAGTTTTTTAACTTCAGAGTTTTTTCTTGACCATCCTGTTGTTTTATAATACTCTTTATAAAAAAGTGTTAATTTAGAGGTAAGTAAGATGAAGTGCCCGAAATGCGGATATGTGAGCTTTGAGTATTTAGATGAGTGCAAAAAGTGCAGGAAAAGTCTGGTGGATTTCAAGTCAGAACACGGTTTTTACGGGTATCAACCTAAAGATTTGATGGTTGTAGAATATCTGGAAGAGAAAGCCAAGTCAGGTGAGGACGTCGGTGCCGAAAAAACCGAAGAAGAGGGCGTTCTAACTGTCGTTGAAGAGGAAGATGGAAGCCTGGAAAATATTGTCTCCGAAATACAGGATGTTACTGATGAAGTAACCGAAAGCGCCGAAGAATTTGCCGAAGAAATTTCACTTGATCTGAAAGAAGCTGATGCAGCCGGCGATGAAGCCCAAAAAATAGCCACGGATTTAGGAAAATCGGCAGAACCAACGACAGAAGAAAAAGAGACCGGTGAAATTGAGTTAACCCTTGATGAAGCAGAAATCGAATCGACAGCTGAAGAGATTAAAGAAGTAACTGTAGAGACGGGTCAGTCAGAAGAACCGCCGGCAGAAAAAGTGACCGGTGAAATTGAATTTACTTTTGATGAAGCAGAAACCGGATCGACTGCTGGAGAGGCTGAAGAAGTAACTGTAAAGACGGGTGAGTCAGAAGAACCCCCGGCAGAAAAAGAAAACGGTGAAATTGAACTAAATCTTGACGAAGAAGAATTTGAAGAAACGGAAGTACCGGCTCCAACTCCAACTCCAACTGAGGAAAAAGATTCAGAAGATGAAATAGACCTGGAATTGGAAGATATCGATGAAGACCTGGAAATTGATGACGAAATAACATTGGAAGAGCCAACACCAGAAAAAAAGGATGACAAAAAAAAGGAAGAAGAAAACAATTCTGAGGATGATTTAAAACTGGAACTTGAATAAAGTGGTAAAAATTGGTTTTTGGAAAAGAGCCGTCGCTATAACTATTGACCTTGTTTTTTTAAATATTGCCACAAAAATAAGTTTGTTACCTCTCGAAAGAAGTATTGGACTTGGGGATATCATGCCTGCCGATCTTTTTACATCAATGGACACATTTCAGGCAAAGGTTTTTTTGCTATACTTTATTTTATATTTATTTGCGGGTCTCATCTTAAGCTTAGTTTATTTTACTTATTTTCATAGCGCGACAGGACAGAGTATAGGGAAGGGGTTATTAAAAATTAAAGCAATTCAAACTTCAGGAGAACCATTAAATTTTAAAATTGCCTTTATCCGGTGGGGAGGGTATTTCATTTCAGGGTTAGCAATGTATCTTGGTTTTCTCTGGGTGCTGTTTGATGAAAATAAGCAGGGTTGGCACGACAAAATAGCAGGAACTTATGTTGTGAAAGTGTAGAATTTTTCTTCCAAACAATCTAAACATACTTCATCTAGTGGTTTTTCATTCTGGGATCCATCCCAAAAGTCTCCCACTTCAAAGCAGCCGCTTTTTATAAATACATATCTTCTGGCGACTTTGAAGCGAGGGGAAGAGTCAAGAAAATAAAAAATGCGGCAACTATTTATGATTTGATGCTTATTCCCATTTCCACTTTTATAAATACGAGTTTTGTTTCAAGACTTGCTGATATCTGGCTTTAAAAAGTCATGAAGGGCCTGAGCCACTGTTTCCGATTTTACAATAGGGAGGGAACAACGGTTTTCAATGCAAATAAAGAGACTTGGAGTCTCAGGGTTTGGAAAAACTCCTTTTTTAATTATTTTAATATCTTTTACAGGGTCTAAAAGCTGAACTATTTTGCCTGGTTCATATATTTGAAGAGATTCTTGAAATAAAGCCAGAGTTCGCGGATCTTTTTTATCTCCCACAATAACCATGGAGACCGGATAATTAAAATATCGTTCCAGGGCTAAGGCATAGTCTTCATCAAATATGTTATAGTTGATGTCATCCCGCCAGAAACTTTTCAAAATTGTCTCCGCCTGGTTAAAGTAATCCTTATTATAAGTATAATAATAAAGCCGTAATAGATTTTCTGAAGCAACAGAGTTTTCCACTTTTGGAGCCATCGGAAAGCGTAACGCAGCTATCTCCAATGACCCATTCGGTACATCCCGGAGATTCCCTTTTTTGGGGTCGAAATAGTTTGATTTTATGTCTACCGTTATATCTCCAGCATAATTTAAAAAGAAACTATCACCGGATGATTCATAGGCGTCAAGCATGGCTTTCAGCATCCACACCTGATCATGTAAAAAACCAGAGTCTCCATCCTCCTGATTGACATAGTGGAGAAAGCCCCTCCCTTTTTTATAATTAGACGCAATCAGAAATTTAATTGATTTGATGGCGAATTCATAATATTTCTTTTCTTTCAAAATATTTGCTGCCATAAGGTAGCTGGATATCATCATCCCATTTAAATTGGTAATAATAGTTTTATCAACATATGGTGACGAGCGTTTTTTTCGTTCTTTCAGAGTCAGGGTATAATATATTTCATCAGCATCCTGGCTCGCATAAAAGCCACCCTGTTGATGCTGAAGGTTGTTTTCGACATAATTCAGGATTTTTTTTGCGGTTTTTTTATATTTTTCATTACCGGTTTGCTGATAGGCTTCCAGGTAATTTTGTAACAGGCCAGCATTTCCATCCAGCATTTTTTCAAAATGCGGCTTTGACCAATCCTCTGTAGTAGAATATCGAAAGAATCCACCTTCCAAACTGTCAAAGACTCCCCCCTGGCTCATTTTATCCAATGTTTTTAAAATAATTTGTAAGATCGATTTGTCATTGGTCCTATGATATTCAAGAAAGGCAAGTCGAATTGCCGATGGGTGATGAAATTTGGGTAACCTACCAAATCCTCCATTGATTGGGTCAGAAACAGTTTTTATCGATTGCAGTACCTGGTCTATAGCGCTTTGTTTTAATTCAGTATTTAAATCTGAGGTCTTCTCAATTTCGGCTTTTATCTGGCGATTCATTAACTCAATTTTTTTGTAAATATTTTCCTTTTCCTCTTTATAAATTTGGCTAACTTGCTGAAGAATTTCTATCATCTCCTTTGGTTTGATATAGTTCCCGCCAAATAAGATTTCTCCTGTAGGAGCTAAAAAAGCAACGCTTGGAAGCCCACCTTGAACATAACGTCGAAAAATATCGGGTCGTTTGTCCGCATCTACCCGGATACTGATAAAATTTTTATTTAACAAACGAATAATTTCCGGATCCGATAAAGTGGTTTCATCCAGCACATGACACCAGTGGCACCATATGGCAGTTAAGTCCATAAAAACAGGTTTGTCCAGTTTTTGAGCTTCTTCAAAAACATCTTTTCCCCATACCTGCCAGTTAACCAAATGAGCTTTGTTTAGTCTGGGAGAAAACCTGAAAGGAGAAGAATCTCCTGCGTGAATAGATTGAGGAAACAATAAAAAAAGGAATAAAATAATTATTGAATAAAATTTCATGTCAAAACCTTTGCCATATAATAAAATGTTTTTTAAGGTACGACTTAGCCGAAAGCTACGTTTATTTTTATATTCCATTCCATTCTTTCCTCGAAATTCAGTCCTTTACTTTGATAGTCACCAGCTGGTCGAATGACGGCTCATTTATTAATTCCTCAAATAATTTAATAATTCCTGAACTGAACCAATCCCTGGCGCCGGCTTCGCGCGTATCTACAAATCCCATTTTATCAATAATAATTGAAGAAGGAAGCGCTCGAATCTTATAAAGTTTCTGAATAGTTGAATCAGGATCAAGAAGCACCGGGAAAGTAAGTCCCAGTTCCTCCAAAAATGGTATCACAACGGACTTCCCCTGGCGATCTATACTTATCGCGAGCATTACGAAATCCTCTTTTTTAAATTTTTGGTAAAGTTTTTCCATAGAGGGCATTTCAGTTCGGCAAGGGCCGCACCATGTAGCCCATATATTAAGAAAAACTACTTTTCCACTCAACTGAGAAAGAGAAATGGATTTTCCATCAATATCAGGAAGGGTAAAGTCCGGGGCTACAAAGCCTTCAAAGGGGCCAGTTTCATAAAGGAATTCATATTTGTCATTCTTTTTTTTGTCTTTTTCTACCTGGTTAAAAGAATGTCCTTCTTTAGATGAATCAGCAAACAGGTTTCCTTCTGTTATAAAGAGACTGGTGCTGATTAACGAAAAAACAACAAATGCATAATTGGCAAAAATTTTCATTTTTTAAGCTCCTTATTTACAGCTATAAATGAGGTGCTTCCACCTCTTTTAATGAGAAAAAGCACAACATCTTTTGTGTCCGCTTTATCCATCTTTTTCTGAAAGTCGTTCAGGTTATTTATTGTTTCTCTATTAATTTCCACTATAACATCTTCACGTAGAATCCCTGCGGCGCTGACAGGACTGTCAGGAATAACATTTACAACAAGAACACCGTTCCGGGAATCAAGATCAAGGCTTTCCATCAACTCCGGTGTTATAGCTTGAACACGAAGCCCCATTTTTTCAATATTGTTAGATGTTATTACTCTTGTATCTCCGGGTCGTTCTAATGTGGTTTTAATCACTTTTCTTTCGTCATCACGAATGACAACTACTTCCACTTCTAAACCGGGCTCTGTTCGCGCGACGATTTTTAAAAGTTCTTCTATACCTTTAGTCGACTGGCCGTCAAATTCAACAATAACATCTCCTCTTTTAATGCCGCTCCTTTCTGCCGGGCTTCCTTTTAGAACATCTCCAACCAGTACCCCTTCATTATTAGAAAGGTTAAATAATTTAGCTAATTCCGGAGTTATGCTTTGAATGATGATACCAAGACGGCCTCTATTATCTGTTCCTTTTGCATTTGAGTTCTCTGTTATCGACGGCATCATTACATGGTCTATCATCATCCCGAACCTTTCATCCGGGTGGATAGCCTGTCCCATCATCATTCCCATATCTGTTGTGGTCGGTGGCGCTATAGACTGGATGTAAAAAGCAAGAGCCATAATTTCATTCTGAGTAAGGGAATCTGAAAATGAAGGCATGGGGGTACCGTTTAGACCGGTTGCTATGGTTAGATAAATATCTTCGATTTCCAGACCACGCTTAAGAATCTGTCGACGAAAATTAGTTGGAAGGATCGGCTGCTGCCAGTCGTCTTTAAGCTGATCTGCATTTGAACCATCACCGTAACCCTCAACGCCATGACATACTATGCATTCAGACTTTTTATAAAGAATTTCCCCCTGTTTAATATAATCCATAGATGACTTGTTGGGTTTTGGAACCTTTACAATTTGAGACTTTTCATCATCTTCAAAAGCATCAGAAAAAGTTTTAATGTAATAAGCAACAGACCATTTTTGATCGGTAGTCAGTCCCGGCCATGGGAGCATTGCGGTCCCATGCAAGCCGCGAGAAATAGTTTTGAAAATATCTTCGTCTGTTGGCAAGTCGCCGGTCGGGGTTGAGCGGAATTTATATACGCCATATGTAAAATCACGGGGTTTTGTTAGCAGTCTAAAGGCCTCTTTCCCTTTTCCGTCCCCTTTCAAGCCGTGGCAAAATACACATCGTGTTTCGTAAATAAATTTGCCTGTGCTCAATGAGACTTTATTTTCAGGCGGTTTTGGTGTCTTTAGATCGACAGGCAGCGTTTCACCGTTTATCCACCTGTTCATTAGTGACATACCACCCATCATACCGCCCATACCATTTCCCATCATATCCCCTCTCATGGCAAAAGCAGTAAGAGAGGAAATGAAAATGATTAGTAGAGACAAAACAAATAAAAATTTATATTTTTTTGACATGTAATGTTTTACTTAATTGTAATAATTTTAATTTAACCGCAGAGGTCGCAGAGACCCTTCGACAATCTCAGGGTGACATAATGTTACCAAGATTGCATAATAAACTGTCATGGTGAGCTTACCGAACCATTTGCGATTTTGCGGTTATTTTACATTTTTTTTACAGAGGACAATATTTTATATGTTTTTTATGAAAGAAAATAACCTCGCCATCTCATTATTATTGTAGCTTTTAAGTTTTTTTCCAAATTTACTATCTATCTTTTTTATAATTTCCTTTATTGTAAGGCCTTTTTGTACATAGTAATAAGCATCCAGGGCCTCGTTTATACAGATATCGCATTGAGATGCATGATTATCCACAAAACATGTCAGGTTACTCTTGTGGCCAAAATTTAATTCACAGTCGCAATAGCAGTAAATCTTATCCAAAACCTGGGGAATTTCTTTTGCTGCCTCGTAGGCTTTTGCAACCTTGCCGCTAAACTTAGCAGGGGAAAGAGTAGGCCGTGTCTCTCCGCCGGGCGGTACAGGATAGCCATTGAGATCTATTTTAGAATAGGGATTGGATAATTTTGGCTCGTGCTTTCCAAAAGCGATCCAACCAGCGGATAAAACTCCAATTAGCAAAATACATGATGTGATAAAAATGACCCTTTGATTCTTTTTGGGATGGGTTCCGGTTTTCTTGCCTTTTTTCATTATAAAACCTCATTTGTCTGTATAAAGTTAATTTTTGTCGGGATTAACTGGTCACGCTGAGCGGGACTGGAGGTAGTGGATTTTTTATACGGATAAAATAATCCTGATTATCCTGTTATCCCATCTAATATTAATGATGTAGGATTTTAATCAGATAAGGTAAACAGAATTGATCTGGAATAGAGGATTGTTTTGAAACTTGCTTTTTTGACAGGGAAAAGATTTTATCAATTGATTAAAGAGTTGAGGTTCATTAATTAATGAACCTTTAGCCACAGAAAGAACTTGAGAAAGCTTTCTGAGGGATACGCCTTTATTTAAAATGATGCTATCTTTTGAAGAATAGAGGCATTCGTCTTTACAACATTCTAATGAACTACTTTTGCAGAATTGGGTTTTCATTTGTGTGGGGCAAGCCCTCTTATCTATTGTATTTATTCCGCAATTAATATCGCAGCACTGTGCGGCCTGCGCTGTTGATACTGCCTGCGGTAGAGGAACTATCTGTGAAATAATAATTGCGATAAAAATTGATAGCTTTATTAAGAGGTTTTTGTTCATAACATTTAATTTACAATAATTAGCGTTATCATGCAAACACTTTTTGTTGAGAAAAAATTAACCACGAAGAACACTAAGTACACAAAGAAAGATATTTCTTGTTCTCAGCGTCCTCTGCGGTTAATTACTCATTGAAAGCAAAATAAACTTTCCAAAAAAAAAGTTTTTGAACTTAATTTAAATCAGCTTTGTCAATCTTCCCATTCTAAAATACTGAAGAAAATTTTGAAACTTAACAGAACTGATAGGATTCTTATGCATCCCAAAAAGGTGGGACCCACAAGAGCAGTCTGAAGATCCAAAATTAGGCACATTCCAATCTGAAATCTCTTTCAGCGCTTTGGCAATTTCACATTCAAGGTCGTCCTTGCTACGTATGGGTATAAGGGTACAAATTTCGGCCACTTCTCTGAAATAATCTATATGCCAAAAAAGCTTTTTTCTCAGTCTTTTATGTCTTTCCATTCTCGCTGACAGATTTTTCTTTGCTGATCCCACATAAAGATAGAAACCGCGCTTAAAATTTATCTTTCCAAGAGCTCCTGTTTCTACACACTTTTTTTTGGAAAGTCTGAGGACAACCAAATAACTTCCTCCATCTTTAGCCTCTCTTTCCAGCACTTTCCAGGGTACTTTCAAGAGTCTAATCTTAGAAGTCAGCGAAAGGTCTTCTCGCCATCTGATAGCAAGGGGAATAATCATTATCTTTCCCCTTGCAGAGCAGAGAGACTTTACAAAGTTAAGATCAGTATGATAATCGGGGAGAAAAACTTCTGTTTCAAATGAATTAATAAGAAACAAAACCACCCCTTTTATTTTATTACTTGAAATGCGGGCAAGCTCATCAACATGCCTTTTTCCTCTTGAAGTAGGCGCATCCGGGAACATGGCAACCTTATCAGTGAAAAGCGTGCATGACTTTACTTCAAGAAAGATATCCAGAGAACCTTTTTGCAAAAGAAAATCAAACCTGGAACAGCCTTTTTTTACTTCTTTCTTTACTACTACTGCTTCTTCAAGCCCCGGAACCAGACCTTTCTCCAGAAGAAAGCGAGCAGCATCGTTTATTTTGTGGGTATGAATCACTACAGGCTGGCCGTTCTTTTCCACAGCCACCACTCTGTATGGCAGCTTCAGTTCAGGACTGTTTGTCTTTTCAACATGGAGAGATACTCCCGGTAAAAGCAACTCCCATAGCCTGCCCGGGTTGGCTAAATATGCTTTTACTTTCTTGCCCTCAAGATCACAGATGATGGTAAAGCGGTTTGGCCTGGAGAGAAAAACAGCCTTTTCAATATTTTTGAATAATCGCAATGGATGATAAAGAAAGAGATTTAATAAGATTTAGAAAATTCATTTTTTGCGCTTTTCTCCTCTGAAGATCGCATCGCTTTTTCTTTTTTTATTTGTTCTTCTGTATTCCAACCATGTATTTCCCGATTGGGGCGAAGGCGTGAATTATTGATAATTACGAAAATCAGGCCGCTTAATAAGATAAAAAAAACAAGGGCAAATATAAGAAGTCTCTTAAATCCATCTTTCATAGTTTGATTTTATTGAATGATTTCTAATAGTAATCAATTTTTTGAAAAAAATATAATAGAATAAGAACGCACCCTGCCATAGACATGTTAAAAAAATAGAGATCCCTTAGCAAGCTGAGGGGTTTCTTCTCTGCGATCTTTGTGTTCTCTGCGGTTAATTACTCATTGTTATCTGCTGGTGCACAGCATTCTTTAGCGCTTTTTTGTCTTTGAACAACGGCATATATTATAATAATGACAAAGATACATAAAGCAGGCAGGAGAACATAATCCAGGTAGCCGGTTAAAGCCCCTAATCCAGTTACTCCAAGCAAAACTACCAGTGCCGGAGTAAAACAGCAAAAAGCCGTAACAATGGCTCCGATAATACCGACTTTTAATAAACTTTTATTTGATGATTTGTTCATCATTACTTCCTTTGCAATATAACAGACTACAGGAAGACCCCGACTCCCGCAGCCTTTAGTCCTTCTACGGTCGGACCGGAGGAGAGACAACAATCCGCTATTTTTCCATCCACTACTACTGCCGGCAGTCTCTTAATCCCAAACTTTTTTACCTTATCCAGGCAATCTTCAGAATTACATGCCTCATTCAGGTTGTATACAATTACTTCGCAGCTTTCACAGGCCATATCTTTTACCATCTTTACCGTATCTTCACAGACTAAACAGCCTGCTGTAAAGAGTTCAACTTTTCTCTTTGACGCCATAATCACTCACCTCCTTTACGTTTGGATTTTTACAAACTGAGTATTCAGACCATGTTTTTGAAGCCTTCATGTCCCAAACCAGTCCTACAATTAACCCAATAACGCCTGTGTAAAACAGCATATTATTGGTTAATAATTTACCTGTAAATAGAAAAACCGCCGAAGGCAAAGCTATCCGAACAGGCCATGGAATGTTGTGTGTTTTATAAGAACGCCAAAGACCTATTAAACCAATTCCCAGCAAGAATAAAAGCAATGTTGTTAAAACAGCGGCATTAACTAAAAAACCAAATCCAATGGCGCTTAGAAAACCCCCTATTGCCGGATAACAAAGCGGACATAGCTTTCCTAATAACGCTGAACCAATATTGCCAAAATACTGTGAAAACCGGTGGTTCATTTTCCATGTCCTTTTTTATCTATGCTTTTTAGTATCGGACAATGTTCTGTGGCTTGGCCGCTTTGACAGGTTTTAATCATTCCTTTCAAGACTTTCCTTATGGACTGTAAACCCTTAATTTTTTTATCGATTTCCATTATTTTACCATTGGCCTTTTTCTTAATATCCTCACATTTAGCCTTTGTGTTGGCTCGTAACCTCAGAAGATCTTCGGTTTCTTTAAGGGTAAAACCCAGTTCTTTAGAATATCGAATAAATTCCAGGCGTTTTTTGGCCTCGTTGTCGTACAACCTGTATCCGGATTCCATCTTTGTCGTCGGTAACAGAAGTCCTCGCCGTTCATAATAGCGAATAGTCTGAATATTGACTCCAACCTTTTTCGCAAGTTCCCCTATCTTTAGTTCCATTTTTCCCTCCTGAAATAAATATAAGGTCTATACTATAGTATAGAGTCAAGGAAAAAATAGAGAAGAATAAAAAAAATGTGCATCTTTTAATATAGAAGTTTTAGGGGATTTGGTTATAATGGATTCGGCAAAAATTAAGTTGAAAAGATTTATGCCTAAAATGAAAATTTATGCTATTACTAATTGAAAGCTTGTTTTTGAAGAAATTTTATTGTTTACTCACCGGAGCGGAAGCTTATTTGATTTCGGCAAAGCTGAGCTTAGCTCTGCCATCCCTGGCCTCAACCCTTCGGGCGGTTTTCCTTCGGAAACCGTCCAATTCGGTTTTCCTTACCGAATTGTGGTTGCGGAGCCTCTCCGTTTTATAAGCTATTTGATTAAGGAGGTCTGATGAAAGTTTTGGTTAGCGATAACCTGTCCGAACAGGGAATTGAAGTACTTAAAAATGCTGATGGGATTGAAGTCGACGTAAAAACCGGATTGTCCAATGAAGAATTGATTGGAATAATCGGCCAATATGATGGTCTGGCCATAAGGAGCGCTACCGAAGTAACTGCAGATGTTATACAGGCCGCTTCCAACTTGAAAGTAGTGGGAAGAGCAGGTATAGGTATAGACAATGTTGACCTGAAGGCAGCCAGCAAGAGGGGCGTTGTTGTTATGAATACGCCGGGAGGAAATACCATCACCACTGCGGAGCATACTATTTCAATGATGTTATCCCTGTCCCGAAAAATCCCTCAGGCAACCACATCATTAAAAGCAAGCAAATGGGAAAAGAAAAAATTTATGGGTGTAGAAATCTATAATAAAGTCCTGGGCATTATCGGGTTTGGCAAAATCGGACAAATTGTTTCCGGTCTTGCCAGGGGTCTTCAAATGAACGTGATAGTTTATGACCCTTTTATTTCAAAAGATGTGGTTGAGAAAACAGGCGTTGAAGTGGTAGAACTGGATGACCTGTTTAAGCGCTCAGATTATATCACTCTCCATGTTCCAAGTACGGAAAAAACAAAAAACCTCATTTGCGAAGAAACAATAAAAAAAATGAAATCGAGCGTCCGTATTATAAATTGCGCGCGAGGCGGTATCATTAACGAAGCCGATTTACTAAAAGCCATTAAAGAAAAAAAAATTGCAGGCGCCGCTTTAGATGTTTTTGAAAAAGAGCCGCCGGGAGAAAACCCGCTCCTCCTTTTGGATGAAGTGATCTGCACACCTCATCTTGGCGCTTCTACAGATGAAGCACAGGAGAATGTTGCAGTAGCTGTAGCTGAACAAATTGTTGATTACTTAATAAACGGCCAGATAAGAAACGCCATAAATGTCCCTTCGGTAGATGCGGAGACCTTAAAAAAAATCAAGCCTTATTTATACCTCGGGGAAAAACTTGGCGCTCTTCAGGCACAGCTTTGCAAAGGAAGGATTCAGCAAATTAATATCATATACAGTGGTGAAGTAGCAAAAATGGAAACCAGCCCCATTACTTTGGCAGTACTAAAGGGGCTGTTAAGCGTATTTGTTGAAACAGACCTGAATATGGTAAATGCCCCGGTTATTGCCAAAGAAAGGGGAATAGAGGTTTTAGAATCCAGATCAAGCGAATCTCATGATTTTGCTTCACTTATATCTGTAATAATTACCACCGATGAAGAATCTAAAACAATAGAAGGAACTCTATTCGGGAAAGAAGATACAAGAATCGTGCGGATTGATGAGTATCATGTTGAGGCTTCTCCTGAAGGGAACATGCTGGTTTTTTCCAATGTTGACGCGCCGGGGGTTATTGGAAAAATCGGAACGATTCTTGGAAATAATAATATCAATATAGCCGGGTTTAATTTATGCCGAAGAATGGTCAAAGGAAAAGCAATGGCTATTGTAAATCTCGACTCGCCTCTGACTGATAAGGCACAGGATGAAATAAAGAAAATCTCAAATATTTTATTTGTAAAAAAAATATCATTGTAATAATAAGAAGAAAATCACGAATAACGCGAATTGGGCTAATTAAGCGAGAAGATACATAATTTTGCTTCGCCCCGCTGAGCGTGGCTTCGCAGATTCGCCCTGTGAAGTATGCCTGCTAACACTTGAATTCCGATCAAGTAATGTCATTCCCAACTTGATTGGGAACCAGAATGACAATTCAGTTACCTCTCTGTCATTCAGGTTCCTGCTTTCGCAGGAATAAACTCCAGCGGGAATTTAGTTTCTAACATTCTAAAAGAGAAAATGTAAACTATTTAATGTTCTCAGTAGTAACGAACTATTAGTGTAATTTGTGAAATGAGTTTTTTTTTAAATGAATATCAGTACCAGAATTTTGAAAATTATTATTGATATTATGGCGGTAAGAGGAAGTGTGATAATCCACGATAAGACAATATTTTTAATAACTTGAAAATTGAGAGTGGCTATACCTCGTGCAATTCCAACTCCTATGATAGATCCAACAAGGGTATGGGTTGTAGAAACGGGCAGTCCCAATAGAGAACAGCCCAGGACCGTGGTCGCGGTCCCGAATTCCGCAGAAAAGCCGCGCGATGGCGTCAGTTCGGTAATTCTTTTTCCGGTTGTCTCTATAACCTTGTATCCCCATGTACATATTCCAACAGCTATTCCGACACCTCCTAACGATAATACCCAGATAGGTACCCCAATTTTCATAGCTACAGTATTTGTTTGAATAGCAGACACGATTGCCGCTAACGGTCCTATGGCATTGGCCACATCATTAGCTCCAAAAGCCAATGCCACATACAAAGCAGTTAAAATCTGCAAATAACCAAATATTTTTTCCATCCGATGAAACTCTTTTTCAAAGCCGTTTTTCACATTGCCTTTAATTTTTTTAGTTAACAAATTGCAGATAAGAAAAGATAATATGCCTGCTCCTATGGAAATGACTAACGCTTTATCAAAGGGGATATTCAAGTGAAGGTTTTTCATGCCTTTATAAATCAATGAGAGGGTCAAAATAGCAAAGACTATAAATGCCATGTAGGGTGCTTGAGTTTTAACGTTGTGTAATGGCGTCTCGGTATCAATAATCTTTTTTTTGACATAAGTAAAAACAATAAAAGCTATCAATCCACCACTAATGGGAGATATGACCCAGCTGGCAAATATCTGTAGTATTTTTTTTATATTCAGCGCATCCAAACCACCGACAGTAAATCCTATTCCAAGTATGGCTCCAACAATGGAATGAGTGGTGGAAACAGGCAGACCATAGTATGTAGCCAATTGAAGCCATAATCCGGTTGCAAAGAGAGCTGCCAGCATCCCGTAAATCAAATAAAAGGGTGTATCAGCAAAAATACCGGGATCAATCATTCCCTTACGAATAGTATTAGTAACATCACCTCCCAGTAGAACTGCGCCGACAAAACTAAAGAAGGAAGCAGCAATGACAGCCTGCTTTAAAGTGAGGGCTCCGGACCCAACAGAAGTTCCCATGGAATTCGCGGCGTCATTGGCCCCTATATTCCATGCCATGTAAAAACCGAATGAAACCGCGACTACCAGAACAATTGTTTCCGCCGTCATTAGATCCTTTCTATTTAGACAAAAATAAGCGTAATAATTTGGTTACCTTTTCAGAAGCGTCCGCAACTGCGGATAAAGTTTGAAAAATTTTCATCCACATAAATATAGACACAGGGTCTAACTCTTTTTCTATCTTAAACATGGTCTGGGCCAGCTTATATTGAATTTTGTCCGCTTCCCATTCCAAGGTACTGACTTCTCCGACCATTTTGATGACTTTTTCCGCTTCCGGACCGCTAAAAGACGCTTCCAGTAAATTATTTAATTCAAGAATGACTTTTACCGATAAATTCCCAACCTCAATCACTTTCTTAACAAGATCATTTAAAAGAGGTTTTAATTTGTCTGGTACGGTCATATTCTTAAGACTTAATACTACTGCCAGGTCTTCAACCGCGTCGCATACCGAATCCTGGGCAGAGAGCAGGTTCATCATGTCTCGCCGGTCCACCGCAAGAAAAAGATTTTTAGGCAAATTGTCTCGAATTTTATCTTTGATTTTATCTGCCTGGTGTTCCAGCTTCATAATCTTCTTTGATATTGCTTTGAATTCTTTTGATTCCTGTTTATAAAGAGAATCAAAGAGTGGCTGTATTTCGTCCAGACATTCTTTAACTTTTTCAAGATGCTCCTGGAGCGGCTTAAAAGGAGACTTACCGAATAGGTTTAAAATTGTACTGCGCATTTTTTACCTCCTTTAAAAAGGTGATTTTAAAATAAATTTCATGAGAAAACAACCCTGGATACCCCGTGCGGGAGCACGGGGAGGAAAG
>CAYMVZ010000005.1:0-53688 GCA_964394335.1 uncultured Nitrospinota bacterium
ACATTGAATAATTAAATTAGATACCTCGCAGCTCTGCTGCGGGGTAGTTCATTTGTTATCTTCCAAAAAAATGAATTAAATGATTGAAGTATTTATTTAGAAAGTTCCTTGTATGTGTTTGGGACATTTACTCCTGAGTGGACCCATCCCCAAAGGGCATACCCCTGGAATTCCTTTAGGGAAATATTTTTTTGTGCTTGTTCTAAAGTCATTCCTTTTGCTACAGCATTTTTAACTTCCTGATGCAGAGTTTCCAGGTATCGAATGATGAACTCAAGGTCTTCAGGTTTAACAGGAACCCCGTGACCAGGCACTACCACCGCATCATCGGGAAGAAAAGAGCGAGCCTTTTTCATTGTTGCAAGAACTTCTTCATGTTTTCCATCCAGCAGCCAGGGAAGAGCGGGTGGCATTGCCACCGCTGGGTTTCCTGTCCAGAAAACTTTATCATCAGGAACCCATACAAACAAATCACCCTCGGTTTGTGCAAAACCCAGGTGCATGATTTCAACTTTTTTGTTTCCAAGATCGATGGTTTTTTTGTCGTCCACTATAATGTCGGCCGTTCGGGACACCACATTTTCAATTCCGCGGTTTGCCCCAAAAAATTGGGCCATGAACTTTTTGTCCGCCTCAAAGGCTTCCTTATTATCCATGAAAGCCTTGGTTTTGCTATGTTGTATGATCTTTGCCGTTTTTGGGAAAACATAGTTTCCGTAACTATGGTCGCCATGGTAGCTGGTGTTAACAACATAGCCAATGGGTTTATCGGTTACTTTCTTTACAAAACCCATAACCTGGTCCGCTAATCGTTTGTTCACCATTGATTCGATAACGAGCACTTCATTGTCACCTACAATAAAACCGCCGGATGTTGCTACCGGATATCCTTTCGGATTTTTTTCTTTAGCGTCGGTAGGATAAAATGCATAAACACCATCCGCTAGCTTTTCAAGTTCCAGTTGAACGGTTCCCGCGTTCCAAACCAGATTTTCTTTTTTTTCTTCAGCCCCTTCCAGCCCTGTGGAAGAAAGCATTGAGATAAAAGCAAGAAAAGTGACAAGTTTTTTCATTTTATTCTCCTTAAGTTTTTCATCTGATCGACCACGTTACGGTGGGAAATAAATGCAGAAAAATTTGAACTGCCTCTCCCTTTTAGTGAAGAGGCAGGATCAATAATAAATTTATGAATAGGACTTTCAATGTTAAGATTCCTCGCTTGCGCCGCTCTCTCGGAATGACATGGTGGAGGAAGTGTCATTTCGAGCCCTTCGCTGCTTGTCATTCTGAGAGAAGCGAAGAATCTCTTTCTTCCGCGCTCAGGATAAACTTTGCGAGAAATCTAACTCAGAAAGTAACTTTATAACTCTTTCTTTTTCATCGCTTCTCCACAGCAATGAACTTCCGGATTTCCCCCTGCTTTTATTACAACAACCATGTTACCGCACTTTTCACAAACAAAAACTTCTCCAGCAGCAGCCATTAAGATCACCTCCTTTCCTTGTAGTGATAGTTACCATTGATCAATTTTTATATAATGGATAATCTACTTTGGCCGGAACTTCTATGATTGCAAGGCGGAGTGGATCATTAGATTCCGCTTCAATAGATATGGTTGCCTCTTTTTTTGCATGAATTACAGCAAAGTTTTTTCTCTCTATATTGTTTTTTTCTCTTTTTGTTTTATCTATTAAAGCTCCCTTTCCACTGATAATTACAATTGCCAGACTGCGGCCGGCAGCAAGATCCCTCTGGTACTTTCGGCCTGGATCAATCGAAACGTCCTGCATAGTGACATCGGTTTCAATAGTTACGGGAGCGTCCCGGCCAATAATGGATTTTATTGATGTACCTTTTTGTTTATCGATAGGAAAAGCGTCATGATTAAATTCTCGATATGTAGGCGTTCTTTTAAAAGCTTCTTGTAAAAAAGGCTCGAACCATATCTGGAAAAATTCGGTGTGATTTCCCAGGGTTTCTTCTTCATGCGAAACGCCTGAACCTGTTTGCATAACTTGAGCGCCACCGGTCTTTACTCTACTAACAGTACCCAATGTGTCTCCATGGCCGATTTCACCTTCTATAACGTAGCTCATAATCTCGAATCCTTTGTGTGGGTGAAGAGCGATTTTTCCATAACCATTCGCTGAAGCCCAGGCCCAGTAAAAGAGAGGGCCTACATGCGCTACTGTTGGTCCTTCATAAGGAAAACCAATAGGTTTGATCTCGGTAATTCTCCCTCCATCAAAGGCCCCTATTCCCTGGTTTTCAGGTGAGAAAATAGTGATTTCAAGCGATCCTTTATTCTTTAATGTCTTGTTGCTTTTTTCATCGGTGCTTTCTTTAAGATTTTTTAACCATTGATTTTTCATGAATTGATTCCTTTGAGTTTTAGACTTCTTAAAATTTCATGTGATTTAAAAAAATTATAATTCCACTTTCTTCATGACCTCACCGTAATTACAATATAAAACCTTCTTTCTTTAGGAAGATTTTGTTTGTGCACCGGGCGGCAGCCCTTTTGGCAGCGGCCCTTGCCGCCTCATGAATATCCGGATTTCCCCCGGTTTTAATAACTGCAATCATATCCCCACATTTTTCACAAACAAATGCTTCTCCTGCAATAGCCATAATTTCACCTCCTGTTTTTATTTATAAATAGTTGTTTTTCTTTAAAGCAACAAAGATGCCAGAATAATTATCTATTTTAAAACAGTAAGTTATAAAAAAAAGTTTACATTACAGCGGCAATATATATAATATTTAAATAAATTAATATTAAATTATTATATATTATTTAATTATTAAATAAGGAACCTGACAAATGAAAGCTGATGAATTGGATTTATTGAAAATACTGGAAATTCAGCAGGAAGAGGGGAAAATTTTTCTCGGGAATGATCGTGTATTGATCATAGATACTGCGTCGCTTGGAATGTTGCGGAAAGAATTAGTGGAGCTTGTGGGGATGGAGGTGGCCAGGGGAGTTTTGACGCGTTTTGGATATGCTCAGGGATGGAGGACTGCCCATTCCCTGAGAAAAAATATTCCCTGGGACAACGATAAAGAATGGGAAAGGGGAGGGGGAAGACTTCACCAAATTGGAGGGGTTGTCAAAGTTAAACCGGTTAAAAACTCCAGGTATTTTAAGGAGGCCAACTGGGATAACTCCTATGAAGCGGAACAGCATCTCATTGGGTTTGGACAATCGGATGAACCGGTATGTTGGAGTCTGGTGGGATTTGCAAGCGGATATATGTCTGCAGTTATGAAAAGAAGAATTATTTTTATAGAAGATCAGTGTGTTGCTAAGGGAGATCCTCGTTGTCATATTATTGGCCAACCTTATGAAAAATGGGGAAAGGAGGCTGACACTGTTTTACATTGTTACTCTCATCAAAACTTGATGCAGGCTTTGGGAGAAGTTGCCCGGAAATTGAGACAAACGGAAAAGACCTTAAAAGAAAAGAGAGAAAAATTGAAGAAAGAAGAAATTCGCGACCGGGAATTTTTAGCTCGTGATCCTGAGATGATTGGCATACTGAACACAGCCCGGCACGTTGCATCTGTCGATTCAACGGTAATTATTTTGGGAGAGAGCGGATCAGGCAAAGAGCAATTGGCAAGATTTATCTGGAAAAATTCCAAGAGGGCAGAGGGGCCATTTGTTCCTATAAACTGCGGAGCTTTTCCCGAAAGTCTGTTGGAAACGGAACTGTTTGGCCATGTAAAAGGGGCCTTTACCGGAGCGGATTTCGATCGAGTTGGAATTTTTGAGCAGGCAGAGGGCGGAACGCTCTTTCTTGATGAAATAGGAGAGATGACGCAAAAAACTCAGGTACGGCTTCTCAGAGTTCTGCAGGATAGAGAGATTCAAAGGATTGGGGAAAGCAAGACAAGAAAAGTCAATGTGCGGTTGCTTGCCGCGACCAACCAGAATCTTGCGGTTCTGGTAAATGAAAAAAAGTTCCGCGAGGACCTCTATTATAGGTTGCGGGTGGTTGAATTGAAGATGCCTCCTTTAAGGGATCGAAAAGAAGATATTTTGCCTCTCTCAAAATTGTTTTTAGACAGATTTTCTAAAAGATACAAAAAAAAGATAACAGGTTTTGATCCCTTTTTCAGCGATTTTCTTATCCGGCATCAATGGCCGGGCAATATCAGGGAGCTTCAAAACGTTATAGAATCCGCAGTGGCGCTGACCTATGATAAAAAATTGACTATAAAGGATGTTCCTGGATATTTAAATATCAGCTCTATCCATAACGAAAAAGGAAGCAGACCAGTAAAAAAAATTGACGAAGAAATTTTAAATGCAGTCGCTAATGCCCTCCATGTTATGAAAGGAGCCAGTCAGGCTAAAATCGCTAAAGCCCTCGGAATAACACCTGCTACCTTGTGGAGAAAAAGGAAAGAGATTCAAGCTCCCCGCAGCAAAGCTGAATAATTTTTTTGTTCGTTCACCGGAGCAGAAACTCATTTGATTTCAGCCATCCATGGCCTCAACCCTTCGGGCGACTTTCCTCTGGAAATCGTCCAATTCGGTTTTCCATACCGAATTGTGGTTGCGGAGCCTCTTCGCTTTACGAATGTTCGACATATTTTAAAAAACGAATATCAGGCCAGTCTTTTTGGGTTCTTTCTATATGCCAATCACTTTCTGCCAGGTAGGTTAGATGGTTTTCCGCATCTAAGGCGAGGTTGTGCGTGTTCCGGAATTTGAATTGTTCTAATTTTTTAGGGTCATCTGCTTCTACCCAACGTGCTGCTTTAAAAATTGTAGATTCAGCCCTTCCTTCTACTTTATATTCTGCACTCAGACGCGCAATAACAACCTCAAACTGAAGGATTCCTACTACTCCAATGATATAATCTGAACTATTTAACCTTTGAAATAGTTGTAGAGTACCTTCTTCGGCTAACTGCTTGAGTCCCACTTGAAGTGATTTAGACTTTATAGGATCGAGAAGCTTTACGCGCCAGAAATGTTCCGGTGCAAAGTTTGGAATTCCGAGAAAATTGAGTTTTTCCCCCTCTGTAAATGTATCTCCTATTTTAATAGTTCCATGGT
Source organism: uncultured Nitrospinota bacterium (assembly GCA_964394335.1). Classification (GTDB taxonomy): domain Bacteria; phylum Nitrospinota; class Nitrospinia; order CAJXCL01; family CAJXCL01; genus CAJXCL01. Next base: position 5,072 of record CAYMVZ010000005.1, read on the forward strand.
TGGGTATTCCAATAATGTCTCCTGCAAAGGCCTCCTCAGTAACAGCTCTTTCCTGGGCCAGGAATGTCATTGCGTTTCTTGTTGCAATTTTTTTGTTGGACCTGAGGTGGGAGAGTTTCATCCCTCTTGTATATTTCCCGGAGCATATGCGAAGAAAGGCAATTCTATCTCTATGGGCAGGGTCCATATTGGCCTGAATTTTAAATGTAAATCCGGAAAAGTTTTTTTCATAGGGATCAATCTTTCTTTCTTTACAGTCCCTCGGTTGCGGAGTAGGGGCTATATGAACAAAGCTATCCAGGAGTTCTTTTACTCCAAAATTATTAATAGCGCTTCCAAAAAAGACAGGTGTTTGTAAACCTCTTTGGAAGTGATCAAGATTAAACAGATGAGAAGCTTCATTTATAAGTTCTATATCTTCCCTCAGGTCGTCCGCTTGTTCATCAAGGTTTTGGTTCAAGAGTGGATCATAGAGGCCGTTAATCATCACTCCTTCTTTGATCTTACCATGATGGGTTGAAGAAAAAAGATGGAGCTGGTTCTTTTTTAGATGATAAACCCCCTTAAATAGTTTTCCCATTCCAATGGGCCAGGTAAAAGGGCAACATTCTAAAGCAAGGTCCTTTTCAATAATTTCTAAAAGCTCTAGAGGAGGGAGTCCCTCACGGTCCAGTTTGTTAATAAAGGTGATAATCGGTATATCTCTAAGGCGGCAAATTTCAAAGAGTTTTCTTGTCTGGGTCTCAACTCCTTTAGCGGAATCGATAACCATGAGAGCGGAATCTACAGCGGTCAAAACTCTATAAGTATCTTCACTAAAATCTTCATGTCCCGGTGTATCAAGAAGGGTTATCTCCGCGTTATCATAAAAAAACTTCATTACCGAAGTAGAAACAGAGATTCCCCTCTCTTTTTCAATTGCCATCCAGTCCGACCTGGCATGTTGTGAGGCTCTTTTTGCCTTGACTGCGCCAGCCATCTGGATAGCCCCACCAAATAGAAGCAGTTTTTCTGTTATCGTTGTTTTCCCGGCATCAGGATGACTGATGATGGCAAAAGTTTTTCGAGATTCAATTTCTTTTTTATAATTTTTCTTCATATCTAATAATTGGCGTTAGGTCCGATTCTTTTTGCCCTGTCTTGCCATTCCCGACTACTCCCTCCTTTGTCATACCCGTGCGCTCATCCCATTGTCATACACGAGTGCATCCCCCTTTGTCATTCCCGAATTCTCCTATCGGGAATCCAGAATCAAAACTCGTATTGGGAGAGAAGAATCAATGGACAGTTGGTCCGGGAGTTTTCAAGATTTTCTTTATTTCACTTTGGATTTTAACCAGGACCTCCTGCTCCTTTCCCTTTTCAGCCCTCTTTAATCCCACATCAATAATATGCAGGGCCTTTTCAAGATAGCCGTTATCTCCGGCGAAACAGGCGTCTGCAATGCAATCATTTAATTCCTCAAATACGTAGACCCTGCTCATAAGGAGTTTAAACTCTTTTTCAAAAAAGGCGATATATTCTTCGCTCTTGGGATGGTCCCTTCCCATAGCATGAATATGTTCGGTCAGTTCCCTCATAGCCCTGTAAAGTGTTCCCGACGAAATTGTTTCTTTCTGTACCTCCTCAATGAAATGAGGATATCCCATGATAATAAACTGAGCGGCTCTCTGATGATTGTTCGAATAATTATAAATGGCCTGAAACATTCCGATATAATCCTTTAACGTCGAGTTATCATCAATAGAATGAGTGACGAAATCATCTACTGTCAAGTCGGCAAGTTTAACGGCCTCATCAAAATTTTGTTTTTTCCAACTCTTCTCTATCTTTGTTAGTCTCTTTTTTAAGTCTGCCATAGCCATTCTCCCTTAAATGATGCTTTGCCTATTTTAAGAATAAAAGCCATTGTAACAAAATAACCGTTTGTTTCAAAAAAAGGTAGTCTTGGACATAGAGATTTGCAAGACAGATCCAGTGATTAATTTGGAAGGGGAGAGGTGTCATAAGTGCCAACTTATTTTTTGATAGGATGTACAGGATAGACTGGATAAATCAATAGTCGATGGTCAATTAGCAATGGTTATTTATCAATTATCAATTGTTAATTTAATATTGATCCTGTTATCCAGTCTGAAAAAAATATTTATACCCCATTTCTAAGCATTTTCTGGGACCTGATCCCTGATCACTGAATTCTACGTTTACCTTGCAGCCAAGAGTGAGTGAACCCTATGATTAGCGAGCATAATTTAAAACATCATTGATTTAAATTTTACTTTAAAGTATATTAGAAAAATTATACGGATCAATAGGGTGAATTTTTATGCTCCGAACTTAACTATCACTCTAATGAAAAACTAACTTTTTGGATAGAACATGGCAATAATAACAGAAGATATGACCATAAACGATGTTGTTCAAAAGCATCCCGAAACATTGAAAGTATTTAACGATTTTAAAGTTGATTCCTGTTGCGGAGGCGCCGAGAGTATTGCTACAACAGCGGCAGTCAGTAACGTGAACATCCCTCAACTGATGGAAGCGCTCAACAAAGAAGTCAAGAAAGACTCCTGATATGTTTCATACAAAGTGGAAACAAGATTTCTACGCCAAAGTTGAGCCTATATCTATGCTTGATCCATTGAGTTCAGTACTTGGCGCCGTAAATGATAATGAGCCTATATCTTACAGCTATCAGGATTGCATAAAACTGGCTGGTCACGCTTGCCCTTCTGTCTCCACCGCATTCCAACTGACCAAACTTGCGTTAAAAGAACTTTACGGCGAGGAAATTCCAGTCCGCGGGAACTTTGAAATTAGATTTGCCGGCGACCGTGAAACAGGCGCTAATGGACCTATAGGACAGGTCATACAGTTTCTGACAGGAGCAGCGATAGAAACAGGTTTCCATGGGCTTGGAGGGAAATACTCGCGAGCTAACCTGTTTAAATACGGTGAAAAATTAGTTGGCGGCACAGGTCTTTCGGTAGAATTCAAACGTATAGATACGGGAGAAAAGGTTATGGTACATGCAAACCCGTCAATGGTTCCACTATCCAATGAAGAACAAAGTTATTCCTCCCATATGCCGAATGTCATTCATGGCACTGCAACGGCCGGGGAGCGGGAAAAATTTTATCTTTACTGGCAAGGTAAGAACCGCAAAATACTTCTTGAAGATCATCCGGGTGTATTTATTGTCAAACGGATTTAACGGCAGTATACATTCACCATTCCAATAAAAACTAACAAAATATCTACTATCTTTTTCTAAAATTTACCATCGGTGAAATATGTAAACCATTTGATTCATGTCATTTCGAGCGTAGCGAGAAATCTTTACGAGCAATGGTTTAAGATTTCTCCCGTTGGTCGAAATGACATTATGCGTTATCTTTTGCCTTATTTTATGCAACGTTTAGGCAGAAGTATTATCAGTTTAACAAAGGAGAATTCCGGCATAGACCATTCTTCATGAACTTATATGAACAGCAAAGGCAACAAGGGTTTCAATAGCCTTTATTCCTCTTGACTCACCATCCTCAACAAATATCATATCCCCCTCCGCCACATCTACGCTTTTTCCCTCTATAGTCATTACTGCTTTGCCTTTTACTATGTAAAATATTCCCATACCACTTGGATGAGGAGGTATTTCCTGTCCCGGATTCATGCATATGAGAGGTACCTTGTGGTTTGGTTTAGCTCTTAAAATACGCGGAGTAAATGGTTCTGAAAAACTTACTGCATCCTTAAATTTAATTATCTCCATTATTGTATCCTTATAAAAGTTAATTTATATGAGCATCTACTCTTCGAAACTCAAAGTTGGCGCATTGGTGGATAATACTTGTACGCCAAAAAGGGTTGGGAGGCTTTCTCCCGAGTCACTACCATAGAGCTGATGAAGTTCTCTCCGTAGTTCAATTGCAATATTTTCAGGCAGGTTCACTCCCATGCAGTGTTTGCCGTTCTTTTCAAACTCATGAATTAAAATCTTTAGTTCTTTAAGCGTCACATGTCTGCTCTGTTATTCATCAATTCGGCTATTGTACCTTCCCGGGCACTCGCTGTATAGTAAATTGTCTCAGAGATTTTTTATTAATCCGGTTTATCCTGTTATCCCTTCAAAACAAGCATGTCTTTTTATTTAAGGGAAATGTTGATCCCGCTTCTGCGTTCTCAGCGGTAAATTAAGCATTTTGTTAATTGTTATTTGACATCCGTCTTCAGTCTTCTGTCCTCTGGCAACTGTCCCCTGACAACTGAAAACTGAATTTAATCCCTGCCTTTTCACCGGCTGGCTGCTGATCGCTGAGTGCTGATTGCTTTCTATCCTTCTTTACAATATCATTAGAAAGCAGTAGATTGCTGTTTATATTACCAGAAATAATGTAGGCGCTTCATAAAAAATGCCGGGACTCGAAAAGAATAAAATTACTTGATAAAGTCGACAGAAGACCCTTTACTTTTTAGATGAGGAACGCATGGAAAAATGTTCACAACAGAAAGAAATCATTCCCCTCTTCCCCTTGCCCTCAACAGTGTTTTATCCCGGTACGCCTTTGCCACTACATATTTTTGAGCCCCGATACCGGAAAATGACCTTCGATGCCCTGGAAAGCAAGCGCAAAATAGGCATGATTCTGCTGAAGCCGGATTGGGAAGATAGCTATTTTGACCGGCCCGAAATATTTTCCATAGGTTGCGTGGGATCCATTGAAGAGGAAATCCGCCATCCAGATGGAAAATATAATTTTACCCTGGTTGGGCTTAGCCGGTTTCGCATCTTAAAGGAAGTGGATGGAAAACCCTACCGCCGTGCGGAAATTGACCTGCTCCAAGAACAGAATGAACAGGAAATTGGTGAAGAGCACAATGCGACCCGTGACAGTTTGATTGACCGGTACAGGGAGTTCATCAGCCTGATTCCGGAGAATAATTCGTTAAAAAAGGAACTCGACTGGAACCTTGGTAACAAACTGAGCCAGTTTGTGGATCGGTTTGCGTATCGGCTGGACCTTTCGCTGGAACAGAAGCAAACCTTTCTCGAGGAACTGGATGTGCTTCGCCGAGCGGAATTTCTTCACTCTCTCCTGAAAACGAAAATAGACCTGGTCCGCCTCTCCAAAATTCGAAATGTCACTCCCAGCTCAGTCCGCTGGAACTAATAACCCACGATAAAGAAATCAAGTTCCGGCCTTCTTCACTGCGCCGCCCTTTTTAGAGGACTTATACCGGCACACGCGATTTCTGCCGTCTTTTTTAGCCTGGTACAGGGCAGAATCAGCGTTGGAAATCAGGTCTGCGGACGATTCCACACCTTTGCTCGACGAAACGCCGAAACTCATTGTTACCGAAAGCTCCAGGTTTTTCTGTTCCACAGGGAAGACTTCGGACTCGATTTTTTTTCGCAAGTTTTTGGCGAGTTTCACCGCCGCCGGCTCGGATGTCTCCGGCAGAACGAGTACGAACTCCTCACCGCCGTACCGCGCCACGACGTCGGTGTCGCGCAATTGGTCTTTCAATAATCCGGCCACCATCCGGAGGACAACGTCACCTGCCTGATGGCCGTAGGTATCGTTCACTTTCTTGAAAAAGTCAATATCCGTCATTACTAGCGACAACGTCTGCTTACCACGGGTGTGACGACGGAATTCTTTTCGGATGAGGAGATCGAAATATCCCCTGTTGTATACATTAGTGAGTTTGTCAATTAAAGTATGCTCCCGTATCCGCCGGGATTTATCCATGGCGTTTGTGACCTTCTGCATCAATTCCGCTGACTCAAAAGGATAGGTGATATAATCGTCCGCGCCGAGCCGAAGACCCCGGAGCCTTACATTTTGCCCGGTTTCCCGGCATACGAATATGAACGGTACAATCTCGTAATTTTTCAGGTTGCGGATATAGTGGCAGAGTTCATACCCGTCCATCTCCTCCATCTCGCCATCGGACAAAATCAGCTGGTATTGGCGCGCCTTGACAAGTTCGATGGCCTGTTTGCCGTTAAGCGCTATATCGAATCTGCAGCCGGCATCCTGAAATTCGGATTCCACCATTTTCAGGATGAATTTTGTCGGGTCAACTATCAGTATTGAGTCCTCCTCAGTCGAACCGGACGATTGAGATTTCTCCTTCATCGGGAGATGATAAAATGCGGGATCGGTCCGGTAGGAGAACTTCAGTATGCGTTTCGTCTCGACGAATTTCAAGAGCGCATTTTTAATCCTGAACAACAGTTCATCGGGGTTCATCGGACTACGGATATACTCATCCGGTTTGGTCTTGAGACCCTGGACTTGGTTGTTCAACGTATCGAAACCGGACGTCATCAGGATAAACGGGATATTGGCGTATTCCTCGGCCTGTTTCAACCTGTGGCACAGTTGTATGCCGTTCAAGGAACTAGAGAAAATATCCGCCACGACTACATCCGGCGGCCGTTTTTCGATCGCTTTCAATGCCTCCTGACCGTCGGTATGAAAGACCATTTCATAACCGGCCCCTTTCAGGCAATCCCGGAATTCCTGTTCCTTGCCAGGGTCCTTCTCCACCACCATTACAGTGATACTGTTAAGTCCTGTCATAATCCTGTATCGGGTAAATCCCTTCTTGACTACATTGCCAGATTGTATTGTTTATAAAGAAAGAAAACTAAACCAATAGAATATCATAAAAATTACTTTAGTCGCAGTTTGTTCTTCCTTTTTTAGGCACTGTTTAGCTCTTTCCTTTTACAGTGCCTTATGCAAAGCACTGCGACTTATACAAGGCTTAGCAAAGTTTTTAACACACCCCGTCCCAGAGGGACACCCCTCTTGTTAGAGGGGAATTCTCTCCCTCAAATTCCCCCTTAAAAAAGGGGGATACAGGGGGTTGTAGTTTTGGTTGTGGTCTTGCTACTCTCTGCCTTCTGCCTTTGTCCCTCTGGCAACTGTCCCCTGATCCCTGACCACTGAACCCTGCGCTCATCTTGCAGCCAGGAGTGGTTTTGACCATTTTTCATTAGGCACTCTTATTTTCAAGTTATTCACTTCCGGTACTTTTTCCAAATCCCTTGCAACCTCTCCAGAAACCTTTCTTCAAAGCCATTAGCTGTTGGCTTGTAATAAATTCTATCTGACATATTTTGCGGGAGATAGTTTTGCTCCACAAAATTTTCATCATAATCATGTGGGTAAAGATATCCTTCGGAATAACCTTCCTCTTGCATCAGCTTGGTTGGTGCGTTGCGCAAATGCATCGGCACCGCTTCCAGCGTCTGTTCCCTGATTTCCCTTTGGGCTGCTTCAATAGCTTTGTATGACGCATTGCTTTTCGGGGCTGAAGCGAGATAGGTTGTCACCTGGGACAGCACAATTCGGCCTTCGGGCATACCGATATAGCTGACCGCCGTAAACGCTGAGGTCGCCACAATCAGCGCTTGCGGATCCGCATTGCCGATATCTTCGGAGGCCAGCACGATGAGCCTGCGCGCGATAAACTTTGGATCCTCTCCCGCTTCGATCATGCGTGCCAGCCAATAGAGTGCGGCATTAGGATCGGAGCCACGCACACTTTTGATGAAGGCGGAAATGACGTCGTAATGAAATTCGCCCTGTTTGTCGTAAAGCGCTGTTTTGGACTGCAACGCTTCCTGGATGGATTTTGAATCGATAATCGTGATGCCATCTTCAGACTTCCGGGCAATTTTTAATGTGAGTTCAAGCGCATTCAATGCGTTTCGGGCATCGCCTGCGGACATGTTCAGCAAAACCTGCTTGGCATTCCCTTCAAATTGAATAGAACCCTTCTTCAATAATTCGTCTTTTTCAATAGCATTTTTTATGACGAGCTGAAGTTGTTTGACACTCAATGCGTGCAGATGGTATACCCGGCAGCGCGATAAGAGCGCGGAAATGACTTCAAAGGACGGGTTCTCCGTCGTAGCGCCGATCAGGAGAATAGTGCCGTCTTCCACACTGTGCAGCAACGCATCCTGCTGAGCTTTGTTGAAGCGGTGAATTTCATCGATGAACAAAATGGTTCGCCTGGCCAGTGAACGATTCATCTTAGCCTTTTCCAAAACTTTCCGAATATCCGCCACTCCGGCTGTCACGGCGCTGATGGAGTGAAAGTCCGATTTAGTCTCCCCGGCGATAATTCTGGCAAGGGTAGTTTTTCCTACCCCCGGGGGTCCCCAAAAAATCATCGACACCAATTCGTCACTCTCGATTTCACGCCGGATAACTTTACCCTTGCCTACCAAGTGTTCCTGTCCGACAAAATCATTCAAGCTTTTCGGGCGCATGCGGTCGGCCAGCGGAGCGGGATTGATATTCTTTCTTGCCGCTTGTTGGAAAAGATCCATAAACAACCTCATGGTAAAAGTCGAATTTCAGTAGAGTTTGCGAAATATAGTTTATTTCATGTGGAAAAGCAAATCAATTGTCAGAACATCACCCTTTGCGAGAGGAAGGTGAGTGTTTAGTGCCGGGATTGTTAAGGGGCATGTGATGAAAGGAAATGGCAAAATCTCTTGGAATCAACTGATTTAGTTTCACCCATTTACTTCTTTAAAGTGTTTTTTTCTCCCTACGCACCGGCACAGGCTCAATAATTAAATTTTTAGAACGCCAGATAAAAACAAGGATGGGTAATGGTGAAATACCGATAAGGTTTGGTATCACAAAAACTAGTGACAGGAAATATGAGTGCGAGCTTGGCATTCTTCGCAATGGCGACAGCACTTCAACCCCCGACATCTATTCGGCCATTTTTGACTTTGCTCCAAGAAAGATGGAGAAGACGGATAAATTTACTGCCGTACTTCTTGTTCCTACAGGCATAGGCGCGGAACTTGGCGGACATTCAGGAGATGCAGGCGCACTTGCCCGTTTCATTGCCGCAGGTTGCGACAAGCTAATCACCCATCCAAATGTCGTTAACGCTTCCGACGTTAACGAACTACCCGAAAATGATCTTTATGTTGAAGGTAGTGTTATTTCCACCCTTATGATGGGAACAATAAATACTATTTCGGCAGCACGCGCGGCAATTGGGATTGATTGCCCGCTCGTCGTTGAACTCACCGAACCTATCGTGATGGAGGCAAAGTATTCCCCATCAGGCTGTGCTGTAGGTAGAATTGAGGCCCTGGAGAATCTGTGTCACGTTATGCAAAAATATCGGGGTGAATACGACTCCGTAGCGCTTCATACAGGTATTGATGTCCCTCCTGAATTTCACTTGAAGTATCTAAAAAGCAGAGTGGAGATGGTCAATCCTTGGGGTGGTGTGGAAGCGATGCTTACACACGCACTAACCATGATGTTCGGCATACCGACGGCTCATGCCCCCATGGTAAAGAATATGGATATTGCCAACCTGCATAACGGTGTAGTTGATCCACGCATTGCCTCTGAACCGATTTCGTCCACCTTCTTGATGTCTGTACTAAAAGGACTCCACAAAAGCCCGCGTATCATCAGGGATTCGAGCGTATTTGGTCGCACTGGTGTTTTAACTAATGCTGACATCTCCTGCCTCATCATTCCGGACGGCCAGGAGTACAGCATTGACTAAAAAGATCAGTTCTGATAAACTTCAATAAATATTAATTGGAAAGGATTAAAAAAAATATGGCTAATAGTTATTCGGTGGGAGGGGATGTTAAAGCGTGGTGTACTAAATGTAAACTGGAGTTAACTCATTCCATTATCGGTATGCTTGATGACCTACCTAAAAAAGTAAAATGTAATACCTGTGGCGGACGACACAATTACCGACTTAAACCGGGTACGAAGAGTGCCGGAAAGACTATAAAAACGACCAGGAAAACAAAAACCGAGAGTTCAAATTTAGAAAGCTATGAATCTCATTTGAAGGGTTTTGATCTTTCGCAGGCTACAAATTATGTAATGGAAAGTAGTTTTACTCAGGATGAAGTTATTGATCATCCCCTTTTTGGAACGGGAATTGTTGTATCCGTAGTCAATAGTAAAAAAATAGAGATTCTCTTCAAGAATGGTCCCAAGCTTATGGTCCAAAACCATTGAGCCGTTAGCAATCTTTCTAACGACAAAAAGATTGTCGATTCTTTTTGGAATGGTGAAAGTTTAACAAATAACGGTTTAAATCTCTCTAAGAGATCCCAAATCAGAATTGTACTTCACCTACCTCTACTGCCGGCCACCGTAAGGCCTATCAAAAACTTTTTAACAGGAATGTTCTTTCCATGTAAAACCCTGGCGATACTCAGAATTGCAATTGAAGAAAACGAGTTAAATTTATATGAATAGTTTTGCATTGTTTACCGATGTAAGCTTGGATCCTGTTAGCAAACTGGGTATAGGCTCTTACCTAGTCGTTCCGATGGAAATTCAGGAAACTTTCGCCGGTCCTATTAATAGGTCCGTAATATCGGGACTGGTTAGGTCAAAGAAGTTTGAAAAGAGTTCGTCTACAAAGCTTGAAGTCCAGACAGTTTTATGGGCCCTAGAAAATTTCCGGAAAGGATTAAAAGTACCGGGACCTGTTATGCTGTATCTTTATACTGATTCCCGGTGTGTTGCAGGGCTGTTGAAAAGAAGGGAGACGCTGGAGAAGAAAACTTATATCTCTGGTAAAACAAAGCGCCTTTTAAGGAACGCCTCTCTTTATCAGGCTTTTTATAAATTCTACGATGACCTGGGTTTTAAGATTATAAAGGTAAAAGGACACACCCGCTCCACTTCCCGGGATAAAGCGCATTGCATTTTTTCAATATTAGATAAGGAAGTAAGGAAGGCTTTCAGGCAATGGATGAGTGAAGTCGCTTCCTGCCATACAGTTTAATGATTACGAGTGATCCTAACTATTAAAGGGGTCGCGTCTGCTCTTGACTTATCTGTTAATGAAACTCGATTCCCCTTAAACCTCACACCAATAGATCCGGACGTGATCCAGAGGACATTTTATGACCCCTTTGCAGGTGATCACAAACTGTGTCCACCTTAAATTTGATGTAAAAGTATTCGAAAATATCTTTCATCAAACTTTAGAAGAAACATTAAATTTCTAAATAACTCTCGATTTGGTTTCACCCATTTACTTCTTTAAAGTGTTTTTTTCTCCCTACGCACCCGTGCCAGAGAGAGTTCACAAACATCAATATATGTATGCATGTGGGAAAACTCGCAGAGATCCCCATGATGAGGCCAAAATAGATGTTTCGCTTATTTTTAGTTGGTTTATTGACTGCATCAACTAATAACTTTTCGTATTGCTTATTACGGTGGACTAAAGATTTTTTCTCTCCTAATTGAAACCGGATGTCCGACAATTCAACGGAGTTTTCGTTGCCGCCCATATCGAAGTGGAGACGGGCGTTGGCATCAGTACCTGAAGCAGAAAATTCATTTTGGAAATCCTGCCATTCCCTGCTCAACTCGATTTGGCGATAAAGCCCAAGCTGGTGCCATGGTTCGTGGGCTTGACCAACACCATATTCCATGGATCGAGGGCTTTTCGCTCGAGCTCGAAATGAGACAATGTAAGTCTGCCCTTTAGCGAGAGCAATGGGACTTTTGTCCACATAAATGTGCCAGGCGGTGTCGCTATCAGCTTTATTAATATCCACACGCAACTTCTCTGGATATTCAGGCGAACTCTTCAGGAATGCCTCACTGCCTTCAAAGAGAGAAAGCTGCCATTTGTTCTGGGAGATATCCGGTTTCTTGGTATACTTCAGTAATTGAACTTCATAAAGAGTGATTATCCAGCCTGAAACCGAGAAGACAAACACTACCCAGAGTGTTGCTAACACTGCAATTACAAAGTCAAGAGAGAGATGAGAAATATATTTCAACAGGTTTTGTGTTTGAAGCGCACTACGAATAATGAACAGAGTGATAAAAAACGACATGCTGTCGAAAAGGGCGCCAAGGAATCCAACAGGAAATTGGACCATAAAGTAGTGGGAACCTGCGTCACCAAATATTAGATCGGGAAAGGCTGTGAACATAGCCAGCCAGTAACAAGAGATATTGAGAAAAATAAAGAATAAGAAAAGTTTAGGAAAAAAGGTGAGAAGACTCCCTCTTTTTGTTTCATAGAAAACTAACAGGCGTCTTAAAGAATCTTGCCATAAGGCGAGAATAGCCCGGTCCTCTCCCCGGATAACCTCAGTCATTTCCAATGATCTCCCATTGTAATATTGATTCATCTGCGAATACCTTATTTTATTACGAATTATTATTTTATTTATAACATTCTAACAATGTATTTCTATCTGCCTCATATTGATAGAAGGGGACACCATAACCGCAACTGGTCTTTACTAATTGAATATGCAAAGATATCAACTGCCGAATATTAGGAGATACTTTTTCTTGCACCCTTTCCGCAAGCTCTTTTCCTGTCGGACTATCAAAAGATATTACTTCTCCCTTTCCGTAAAGACGTAGAATCATCGGATTTTTATCAAAGCTTGCGAACATCATGGTAAGTCTTTTATTTTGCCGGATATGTGTTGCCGTTTCGTTTCCGCTTCCGGGAAAATCCGCATAGAGAACAGTATTTTTATCTTTAACCAGCAAAGTATCATATCCTTTGGGGGAGAGATTAATAAATCCATTTTCAATATCATCAGGAGCTGTTGCAACAAAGAATATTTTCTGTTTTTGAATGAAATTTATATGTTTTTTATCCAGCTTAGAAAAAGTTTTTGCCATTAGATCTACCCCTTTTCAATCAGTAAAATTTTCTTTTTACTTATAGTATCTTTACCTTAAATTCTTTTCAAGATGAGGTTAATGCTCACTCCAACTTTCTTCTTCATGACCTTCGCGTGCTTCGTGGTAAAAAAAACAGAGGTCAGTAATCAGTTGTCAGAGGTCATAAAGGCTGTTGCCTGGGGTCGGAGATCAGCATTACACACCCCGGCCTTTTATAATGGGTGACTTCTTTTTCAATTATACTCGATTTCCCTTAAACCTCACACCAATAGATCCGAACGTGGGGCGGAGAATCCTTTAATTCCGGAAAATCAAAGGGGGGACGCAATCGAATTACCCTGGCAAAACATTTAGTTAGTTCCTCAAAGTAATACTTTTCACTCCCTCCTCTATGGTTATTTACGAAAAGGGCAATCCCTTTATCAGATAAAATCTCGCGTATATTATTAGCCAGTCCGGGCCATTCTCTTTCTATTAAAAAGGATCGCTTCTTTCCTGAAGAAGCAAAAACAGGGGGATCGCAAATAACCAGGTCCCATTTCTCAAATGCTTTGGGATTTTCCTTTTTTTTTCTTATCTGTCGTGCTAACCACTTTTGAACGTCCTCTTTGATAAATTTTCCGCGACCGGACTCCGCAATATTATTATGGCTAAAGTTGCTTTTTCCCCTCTTCAGCGTTCCAGAAGCTAGATCAACGGAAAAGACAACTTCCGCTCCCGATTTAACAGAAACAACGGAAAAGGAACAGGTAAAAGAAAATAGATTGGCCACCCGATTTCCCTGAGATATTTTTCCTAACCGTCTTCTTGAATCCCGTTGGTCCAAAAAAAGTCCTACATGTTTCGATTTATTAAAAGTGACTTCAAACAATAGCCCATGCTCTCTTACAAGGAATTTGACCGGGGATAATTCTCCCCAGGATATTATGTCGCTAAAGAGTTTATTTTGGTGAGGATTTCGTCGACTGGTCCTGACGACCCCTCCCCGGCACGCGAAAAGTTTTGAGAAATGTCCCAAAATAGGAGCAAGTTTTTTGTTTAGCTTTTCAGAAGATAGCTTTTCATCAAATCCTGTAACAGATATCCATGAGTCAAATATATCTATCGCAAAATCCAGGTCCCGCACCTCCCCGCGATGAATAAGGCGAAAGGCATTGGTTATAGAGAGTAGCCAGTCCAACCGTCTCTCATAAGCCACAATTGCATCAACAATCATCAAATCTTTACCAGCAAGAAGCCATTCAAATGATTGAGGTAATTTAACGACTATTTTTTCCGGTAGACCTGGCCAGGAGATTTCTCCACAATGCAGACAGAGTCTGGAAAATAACGTTCCACCATATTCCTCATCACCGAGGACCGGCAGGCCTGACAGTGAGGCGTGACGCCTGATCTGATGTTTTCTTCCTCGCGAGATCTCAGCGCGATATAGAAAATAGCCGTTCCCCTCTCTCTCCAATTCAAAGGAGGTTTCACATTCTTTCCCATCAAGACTTTCCCGGCATCTCCAGCTTTTCCCACCCGGAGGTTTTCTGTCCGATAAAAAATAATAATTCTTTTTCGATAGGTTATTCTTGTGGATATTTTCCGCAATGCCGCTTGCCTCCGGGGTCAAAGCAAAAACCAAAACTCCACTTGTCCCTTTATCCAACCTCGAGCAAATATAGACCTTAATGTTATGGTGCAATTCCATCCATTCAGCAATTCCCAAGTCGCCCCGATTAACAGCATGAGTCGATATGCCAGTAGGTTTATGGATAACTAACCATTTATTATCGCAATATAATAAAACTGTTTTGGAAATATCCGTTATCACTCTTCCTCTACACAATAATAGTCTGCTGTTGACTTAACTTAAAACAAAATATTGACTGAATAATAACATAAGTCCTGCAGACCTTTGATCCCTATTCCAATTTGCAAACACCCTTGAGCTACTCTAATAAAAATTTTGCAAAGTACCTTTGTTACTGATATGATGAAAAAGTAAGTATGAGGTATGGTTTCTGATTTTGATCCGTTTTAGTATGTTGATACTGACTGCGTGGGATAAAAAGGATTTCACACACTTTTTTTTTGACGTAGATGGTCTTTAGCAGTTTCGACTTCAAAATTTTTCTTACGTAAGGCGGGTGAACAGTTAATGAATGGAACAGTAAAATGGTTTAATAGCGACAAAGGATTTGGTTTTATCTCTCCTGAATCGGGTGAGGATGTATTCGTCCACTTTTCCGCCATAGATAGCAGTGGTTATAAATCTCTCAATGAAGGACAGGAAGTGGAGTTTGAAGTAAGTGAAGGCCCCAAAGGGCTTCAGACTTCAAATGTCAAAACGAAATAATTCTTTTGATTAATTCTAAAGGGCTAACACCGGTATTGTTTGGTGTGAGCCCTTTTTTTATAACTCTTCCAGCTCTTCTGATCTTTAGTTGGAATTAAACTACAGAATAAAAATTAAAGAGATGCCTTCAACACCGGAGCAGGTTTAAACCCAACAGTTTTGCTTGCCTTTATTTTTAATTACCTTTCTTGCTTGTTACAAATGGAGAAAGTTAACAGAGGATTTAATATGGATAGAAGTGAGAAAACGAAAAGCTATGACATTGTACACATTAATGAAGCCAGGCGTATGTCTGGTCTAAAAGAAATCCAACCTAAAAACCGCATTTGTCTTCGCTGTGAAAGGAAATTTGTTTCACAAGGAGAACATAACCGCTTATGTGATTTCTGTCGCAAAATCAATGTAAAGGACCATTTATAAAAATCCGCTATATTATCAAAAAGGGGTCGAATTTCTGCATGACTGCAAGTAACTTTAATGCTTTTATATGAATGGATGACTCCCATATTGTTTTTTTATCACTCTTCCAGTTCTTCCCATCTTTTGTATGCCTTGTTTAAAACCTCTTTTAGAGATTTAACTTTCTCTGAAATTTTCACAATTTCTGATTTTGGCTGTTTATAAAAATCGGGATTGTTCATAACCTGGAACAACTCTTCCTGTTGAGCTTCAAGTTTTTCAATCTTTTCCGGAAGGGAGTTTAATTCCCTTTTTTCCATGTATCCCAATTTACGGCCCTTCTTTCGCGGGTCAACTGTTTGTTGTTTGATTTTTGTTGCCGTTTTTTTCTTTATTACCTCCGCAGGGCGTTGTCTAATCCAATCATCGTAACCACCGATATACTCTTTGACGACCCCTTGTTTTTCGAAAACGATAGTGCTGGTAACAATATTATTAATAAAAGAACGGTCATGGCTGATGAGAAGGATCGTGCCTTTGTATTGCATGAGAAGTTCCTCCAGAAGTTCCAGAGTTTCCGCGTCAAGATCGTTTGTAGGCTCGTCAAGGACCAGCAGGTTTGATGGTCGGGTAAACAGCCGGGCAAGTAAAAGCCGGTTACGCTCTCCACCGGATAGCATGGAAATGGGGGCGAGCGCCTGTTCAGGAGAAAAAAGGAAATCTTTCAGATAACCGATGACATGACGGTTGTTTCCGTTAATCGTTAGGATGTCCTGTCCATCTCCCACATTCTCCCGAACATTCTTTGTCTCATCAAGCTGTTCTCTCAGCTGGTCAAAATAGGAGAGTTGAATTCCCGTACCGATCCGAACTTTACCAGCAAGAGGTTTGAGTTTTCCCAGGAGAATACTAAGAAGCGTGGTTTTTCCAATTCCGTTTGGGCCAATAATTCCTACGCGGTCCCCCTTTAAAATTGTAGTAGAAAAATTTGAGATCACAACTTTTTCGCCATAAGCGAAATTGATCTGCTCTAATTCCGCGACAAGCTTTCCGGATCTTCCCCCTTCTTGAAGCTGCATGTTAACAAGACCGGACCTCTGCCTGCGTGATTTCCTCATTTCACGCATCTTTTTCAACTCTCGCACCCGACCTTCGTTACGGGTCCGCCTGGCCTTAATTCCCTGGCGAATCCACTGCTCTTCTTTTACCAGTTTTTTGTCGAATAACCTGTTTTCAGCTTCCTCAGCATCGAGCAGGGCCTGTTTCCGGACTAAAAAAGTGTCATAGTTGCAGTTCTGGCTAAAGAGCTTTCCACGATCAATTTCCACTATACGGTTGGCAACCTTGCGTAAAAATGTCCGGTCGTGGGTCACAAAAACCAGGGTACCTGAAAAACGTATTAAAAAATCTTCCAGCCTTTTAATGGAATCAATATCCATATGGTTGGTCGGCTCATCCAATAAAAGGATATGCGGCTGACCCGCAAGGGTTTTTCCTAATAATACCTGACGTTTAAGTCCTACCGATAAGGAGTTGAATGTAAAGTCAGGATCAAAACCGAACTGCGAAATGATCTTATCCACCTGTTGCTTCATCTCCCATCCATTTACTCTATCCAAAGAATTATGGACACGGTTTAATTCTTCAAGCAGGGTAGGTGAGTTTTCCTCCGAGAGTTTGTTGCTGATCGTATGGTATCTCCTCACAAGATCAAAATGGCCCTGTAACCCGCCTGCAATCACATCAAACACACTCCCCTCTATATCCGGGGGGACCTCCTGTGAAAGGAAAGCTACACGAATACCCTTTTGGATAGAGATGGATCCTGAATCTGGAGAGATACTGCCGCTTATCAATTTAAGCAAGGTAGATTTACCAGTCCCGTTTCGTCCTGTAAGAGAGACCTTTTCACCCTGTTCAATAGACAGATTAATCCCATCAAAAATAACAGGACCTCCAAAGGCGAGGTTTACATTTTGAAAAGTAATAAGTGCCATTTAAATTAATCGTCTTTCGGGCGAATTTTAAATTCATAATCATACTCGTAATCTTAATCATAATCGTTTTTTATTAAACACCGATTAAGATTACGAGTATGATTATGATTAAGAAAAAGAGAATAAAAAGCTATTTCCTATGTAATAAAATTAACGTCTTTCGTAAAAGGGAGAGAACCTCCGCATGACTATATAAGAAAAACATAGAAAAGGGATAAATCTATATGCGTTTTTTTTTCTTGCGCTACCCGTCAATACACTTAACGCACATCGTACTTTCCGGCAGGATTTTCAATCTTCCTAAAGGGATAGGTTCATCGCAGCCGGAGCAAATACCGAATTCAGGGTTGTCAATATTTCTCCGCGCTATTTCCAGTTTTTCAAGCTTATTCTTCGCCAAGCGTAATGTCGCTTCATTAATGCTTTTGGAATTTATGGCTTCCATCCTGGTAAGGCGGCCAATCGCATTGTCCGGAGCCACTGGTTTAACAGTCTCTTTCACCAGGTTAATTATTTTCTTTAGTTCCTCGATCTCTTTATTAATTAACTCTTTTAATTCAAATATTTTTTCATCTTCCATCTATTAATTTTACCTGCCTTGCAAATCAATAATAATTTCGATGCTATCTACATTGTAGCAAAAATCAAAACAACCTTGATACAATTAAACTGCCTGATATAAAAGTACCCGGACTGCTGCCGACATTGGACAGTAGCACGAGTAAAGCCTTTCACCGTTGTAATTTCATCATAAAGAGTTTCCCGCTTCGCCACGGTTCTATTTTACTTCTTGCATCATCGAGAGACAAGAACCAATGGGTATTTAAGCATTCATCCCTTAAAGTACAATTGAATGACAAGATAGGTTATAGCCAATAGTGATCTGGCCCTGAGGAGCAGGGTTTTTGTTTTTAAATAAAAATTTTCGATGCCATCTGCTTTGTCCAGGGCTTTAGAAACAAACTCAGGACCATTGTCCAATATATTTTGTGATTTTGTGTCATAGAGTATTGATGATAATATTTAGACTATGAATGCTTTTCAAGAGATCTATTATAGAATTTAATATGAAAATGATATTGGTATTAGTAATGATGTTAATTTTTTTTCCCGTTGTGGATAATGGGTATGCGGGTGATTTAGCTTTCTGCACCGGTATAGCGGATGGGGATACAGTTTTTGTCAAAATAAACAACCGTGATGAAACGGTTCGCCTCATTGGTGTCAATACCCCTGAAATAGACGGAAAATATGTAAATGAGGAATTTTTTGGGAAAGAGGCGTCTCAATTTACTAAAAAACTCGTAAAAAGGAAAAAAGTCAGGCTGGAATATGATATAGAAAAAAGAGATAAATATAACAGACTGCTGGCTTATGTCTACCTGGCTGATGGAAGAATGCTGAATAAGATTCTGGTAAAAAACGGTTACGCAAAAGCCTATAAATTTTTTAAATATAAAATGAAAAAGGAATTTATTCGCCTGGAGAAAGCGGCAAAAACTGAATGCCTTGGTTTATGGAGGAGGTTTTGTGATAAATAATGATAAGTGCCGTAGCCACAAGCAAGAGAGTTTGCCGCCGAGATGGTAAAGAGGAAAATAGAGGAGTAATTTGAAGGCACCGCCCGGATTCGAACCGGGGATAGAGGTTTTGCAGACCTCGGCCTTACCACTTGGCTACGGTGCCGTATATAAAGTTTAATTAGTGAAATTGTTTAGTGAGCGTATTCCCCCGTTGTCTTGCAGAGCTATCAAGCCTGGTTTTATCCTGTTCCGGACCTTTTAACTAAGTTTTGTAGCAGAGAATTTCAATTATACAAAACTAATAATGGGACAGCAACGTTAATTTTTTGTCAGGACATTATGCTTGTTTTGATTCTACACTTTTGATACTATGTCAAGTTCTATTTGTGGATTTTTTTTGGATGTTTTAAAGAGGAGGCAAAATGCCCGCTGCTGGAAAATTAAAGAAAAAGATTGGATCTTTGAAAGATCAACTTTCAGAATTGATTAAAAGTTCAGAAAAACCTGATTCAGATAAAGAGTTGAAAGTAAAAAGAAAGAGGTTGAAAAGACTTCAGAGGAAATTGAAGTTACGTCTTATTATTACTGAAAAGGAAGGTAAAAGAAAAGAAAAGGAAGAAGCAAATAAAGTAAAAAGAGCAGAAAAAGAAAAGAAAACGGGAGAAAGAAATAAAGCGGAGAAGGCAAGAAAAGCTGAGGAAATCGCTAAACTCAAGCAGATTCAGGAAGGAAGAAAAAAGGCTCAGGAAGAGGAAGAAAAAAGAAAGAAAGAGGAGGAAAAGAAAAAAGCTGAGAAAAAGAAAGAAGACGCGGAAAAGAAAAAAGCTGCAAAAGAAAAAAAAGCTGCGGAAAAAGCAAAGAAAAAAGTAAAAGAAAAAGAACCTAAAGACGTTAAAGGAAAAGAAGGTAAAGCAAAAAAGCCTTCGGAAGCGAAAAAGACCGCGCCTAAAAAGAAAGCGGTACCAAAGGCAAAAGAAGAAAAAGAGCCTAAAACAACTGCCAAGAAGAAAACCACAAATAAAGCTTCTACGGATAGTAAAAAGGAAAAATAAAAATGAAGTCAGTGGAGCGCTTGCAGGGATCAGGGTTTAGACATTAATAAAACTTTCAACAATAAAATCCACCAACTGATCCCTGTCCCCTGAAGATTGAACCCAAGGTGATTTTATATGGAAATAACTGAAAAAGATGTTGAACATGTTTCATCGTTAGCTAACCTAAAATTTGATGATGAAACAAAAAAAAATATTACAACCCAACTCAAAAAAATTCTCGCATATGTTGAAAAACTGAATGAACTTGACACAACAGATATCAAGCCAACTTCACACGCGCTTCCTCTACAGAATGTTTTTAAAGATGACCTGATAAAAACAATCTTTAATAAAGAAATTTCTTTTCAAAATGCCCCACAATTTGATAAACACCATTATCAAGTTCCAAAAATAATTGAGTAACTTTCTTTTGTTATAAACCTCAAAGGTCTCCACGGATTAGAAAATATGAAATTATTCCAACTTACAATTCATGAACTCCATGACTTATTAAGAAATCGGGAGATTACTTCGATAGATGTGACAAAATCTTTTCTTAACAGGATTAAAACTGTTGATAAAAATATAAATTCATATGTCACGGTTACGGAAGATTCTGCTATGAAACAGGCAGTGGAGGCGGATAAGAAGTTTAAAGAAGGTAGGGATCTTCCTCCGCTTTTGGGGATTCCCCTTGCGATCAAAGATCTGATATGCATTGAGGGAGTGAAAACTACGTGCGGATCAAAGATGCTTCAGAATTTTGTCTCTTCTTATAATGCCACAGTTATTACAAAGTTACAGAAAAATGGGGCAATAATACTTGGAAAACTTAACATGGACGAATTTGCCATGGGCTCTTCTAATGAAAATTCTTATTTTGGTCCTACCCGTAATCCATGGAATTTAGAAACTGTTCCGGGGGGCTCAAGTGGAGCTTCGGCGGCAGCGGCCGCAGCGGATTTATGCGTGGCTTCTTTAGGCTCCGATACAGGAGGTTCCATACGACAGCCCGCGAGCTTCTGCGGGATTGTTGGATTGAAACCAACATATGGTCGTGTTTCTCGTTTTGGCTTGGTGGCCTTTGCTTCATCTTTGGATCAAATCGGTCCGATGACAAAAGATGTAAAAGACGCGGCACTGTTAATGAATATTATTTGCGGAAAAGATCAATTTGATTCTACTTCGGCGGATACTCCTGTCCCTGATTTTACAAAATCACTTGGTATTAATGTTAAAGGGATGAAGATCGGCATCCCGAAAGAATATTTTATTGAAGGACTTAACCAGGAAGTAGAAAATAATATTAATGAAGCAATTAAGGTTTTCAAAAACTCAGGAGCGGAATGTATCAATATATCGCTCCCTCATACTGAATATGCTGTCGCGACTTATTATATTTTATCCTCAGCAGAAGCGAGTTCTAATTTAGCAAGATACGACGGGGTTAAATACGGGTATAGAGCTGATTCAGAAAAAGGTCTCATGGAAATGTATCGAAATACCAGGAATGAAGGTTTTGGGAAAGAAGTAAAAAGGAGAATAATGCTTGGAACCTATGTTTTGAGCGCCGGATATTATGATGCTTATTATTTAAAAGCACAAAAAGTAAGAACATTAATCAAAAAAGATTTCGATGATGCCTTCAACAAATGCGATGTAATCATTACACCCACTACTCCTTATCCGGCCTTTAAGCTGGGTGAAAAGGTAGAAGATCCTCTTCAGATGTACCTGTCGGACATATTTACTATTTCAGCTAACCTGGGTGGAATTCCTTCTATTTCCATCCCTTGTGGTTTTACGGGCAACGGTTTGCCTGTTGGAATGCAGATAATGGCGAAACATTTTGATGAGGAATCTATTTTCCGGTCCGCTTTCTTTTTTCAACAGAACACGGATCATCATTCAAAAAAACCTGATCTGTAATTTTTTTAAAAAAAGATAAGCAGGATAAACAGGGCTATAAGGTTTTTTAGGAGTGCAATGACTGTAGTATTACTTCTCACATTGACATGGTCAATGCGCTCAAAAAAACATATACATTGACACTCGTTGATGTACTAATATAGAATTTAATTATGCTAAATAAAGTCAGAAGGACAACTTGCCTGATCGCGGTGCTTATTTTTATACCCGTTTGCTCTTTTTCGGCATCTTTGAATCTTGAGGAACGGGTGATTGAGCACTCTTTTAAAAACGGTCTTAAAGTCTTGATGATGGAGAGACACCAGTCTGCCACTGTGACTGCCTATATAAGAATGAATGTAGGATCTGTCGATGAAGTTACAGGTAATACCGGCATTGCCCATATGCTGGAACACATGCTCTTTAAGGGAACTAAAACTCTCGGAACGTTGGATTATGAAAATGAAAAGCCAATTCTGGATGAAATTGATAAAGTTGCCGCTGCCCTGGATGCTGAAAATCGAAAAGGCGTTAAAATGAATAATGTCAAAGCCGGGGAATTGAAAAAAAGATTAAAAGAGTTGCAGGCTAAACATAAACCGTTTGTGATCCCGGATGAATTTTCTCAACTTTACGCGAAAAACGGCGGGGTAGGGCATAACGCTGGCACCGGAAATGATGGAACAACGTATATGATCCACCTCCCTGCAAACAAACTGGAACTCTGGGCGGTAATTGAGTCGGACAGGATGAGGGAGCCGGTATTAAGAGAGTTTTATGCTGAGCGTGATGTGGTTATGGAGGAAAGGAGGATGCGTGTAGAAAACTCCGCGGGAGGAAAGCTTTATGAACAGTTCATATCCGCCGCCTTTACAGCGCATCCCTATGGAGTGCCGATTATAGGATGGCCGTCGGATATTAAGAACCTCTCAAAAGCGGAAACAAAAATTTTTTTAAAGACATATTACTCGCCCAACAATGCTATTATAGGAATTGTCGGCGATATAAATCCCGATGAAGTTATCAGACTTATAGAAAAATATTTTGGCGATATTCCTTCACAACCACAGCCCCCACCTGTTTTAACTATTGAACCTGAACAAGCGGGAAAAAGAAGGATAGAGCTGGTTCATGATGCAGAACCTAAGTTGCTTATGGGGTACCACAAACCAACCTTACCGGATCATGACGATTATGTTTTTGATGTCATAGACAGTATTCTGAGCAGCGGAAGGACATCACGCCTATACAAAAGCGTTGTTTTGAAAAAGCAGATTGCTACAGATGTTGGCACGTACTCCGCCCCCGGCTCTATATACCCGAATTTGTTCGTTTTTTCGGGAACACCAAGACACCCTCATACTGTACAGGAACTGGAACAGGCGATTGAAGAAGAGATTGAAAAATTGAAGACGCAACCGGTTACCAAGGAAGAGCTTCAAAAAGTTATCAACCAGATGGAAGCGGGCTTGGTCCGGGGACTTAAATCCAATTCAGGGATGGCGTCGAAGCTCATTTATTATGAGGCAATTGCCGGGGACTGGAAATATTTCCTAACCCATATTGATAAAATTAAAGAGATAACAGCGGAAGATATTATGAAAACCGCTAAAAAATATCTTACTAAAAAAAATAAAACAGTAGCTTATATTAAAAAAAAGTGATCAGTTGACGGGAAGCAATGTATAAAAATTTGCACTGCAAATCTGTGAAATTGTGTTTTTTTAGCAAAGCCTCGCTGAGCGTAGCAAAGCTGAGCTAAGCTCTGCAAAGTTTTTTAACACACCCCGTCCCGGCGGGACACCCCTCTTCTTAGATGGGAATTCTCTCGCAAAATTCCCCCTTAAAAAAGGGGGATAGAGGGGGTTGTACTTATGACGGTGACACTGCCACTACGTCATCTGAAAAATCTATGGTTTCAAATAAAAAATAACAGATAAATCTTATGAAAAAAATAAAATTGTTACAAACAGTTAGTATCATTTTTATAACAATATTTTTCCACGCTAATGCCCTTTCATTGGAACGGGTTCATCCGAACGATCTTACCTACAAGCCTATCAAACTGAATCCGGTGATTCCGGATAAAACAGTGTTAAAAAGCGGAATGCTGATTTATACCCTGGAAGATCACGAACTGCCCCTTTTCACAATTAACGCTGTAATAAAAACCGGCGCCATTTATGAACCGGAGGAGAAAACAGGATTAGCCTCCATGACAGGTTCTGTTCTGAGATCAGGAGGGACTAAATCAATGAGCTGGGAAGAAATAGATGGAAAACTGGAATTTATCGCCGGCTCCGTTGAAACGAATATAGGTTCAGACTCCGGCGCTGCAAGCCTTTCTGTGATGACAAAAGACATTGACGAGGGCTTGAAGATTTTTGCCGATGTTCTGATGCACCCGGTTTTTGCCCAAGAAAAAATAGATATTACAAAAAATCAGGCAGTTGAAGCTATCAGAAGAGAAAATGACAATCCCGGCATGGTGGCTCGTAGAGAATTCAGAAAGTTATTGTACCGGGATCATCCTTATGGCCGAAAATCCACTATTGAATCAGTTTCGAGTATAACAAGGGAAGATATGATCGCGTTCCATAAAAAATATTATCATCCAAACAATGTTATGCTCGGGATTACCGGTGATTTTAATAAAAAAGAAATTATAGAAAAAATTCAGATGGTTTTTAAAGATTGGAAAAAGAAGGAGGTTGCCTTTCCTGAAGTACCGCCGGTTAAAAAAGATCTTAAAAGGTCAGTCAATTATGTCTATAAAGACGTTAAACAATCGGTAATCCGCCTGGGACATATGGGGCTTGATTATAGAAATCCGGATCATTATGCCGTAATGCTAATGAATTATATATTGGGTGGAGGTAGTTTTCAATCTAGAATGATGCAGGATATCAGAAACGACAGGGGACTTGCTTATTCTGTATGGAGCTACTTTCAATTAGGTATGCGGGATATCGGTGTCTTTGCGTCAGGGTCAGGCACTAAACTGCAATCTACAGTCACTGTTATCAGTCGAATCGAAGATATAATAAGAGAGATGCGAGAAAGCCCTGTTAAGGATGAAGAATTAAAAAACGCGAAAGAATATATTATTAATTCTTTTGTTTTTAAATTTACCTCCACTGCCCGGATAGTAAACCGATTTCTTACCTTTGAGTATTATGGTTTGCCGACAGATTATTTAAAGACCTACCTGGACAATATAAGAAAAGTAACCAAAGAAGATATTCTGCGAGTGGCGCAAAAATATCTTAAACCGGATCAAACAGTTATTCTTGTTGTTGGAAATAAGGAAAAGTTTGAAGCGCCGCTAAATAAATTTGGCCCGGTAACTGAAATCAAACTAAAAAGCTATAAGAATTAAAGCATAAGTCAAGCGACTGCATTCAAGTCAATAAAACACAGATTTTGCTTCAACCCGCTTAGCGTGGCTTTGCAGATTCGACCATGGAAGAATACCTGCAAAGAGCTGAATTAGCGATAAAGGAAGATAAAAAAAATTGCAAGACTATTTTGATTTTATGTCTTCAATTTCTTTTTTAAGAACCCCAATTTCTCTAATATCCATATAAATATGGAAAAACAGCAAGCCTGTTAACAAGATAAGCCAGACCAAAGCCCATGTCGGCATAATATCACCTCCTTTTGAGATGAATTATACGTTTTTTCCCATAAAACGCCAGTATTTTTTTAGAAAGAGAGTTTCCCATTCCGGCCTGTTTTTTTCAAAATATTTCATTAATGATTCGCGGTACATTTTCTTTCTGTCAAAAGGGATGGTTTCCGATCCCATTCCGCTATAATGAATAACCCCTGAGCGGGGCAGGTACAGGACTTTCCAACCCTTTTTCCGGAGGCGATAAAACAGGTCGGTTTCCTCTAAGTAAAAAAAATAATTATCATCAAACCCGCCGACTAATTCCAAAGCTTCCTTCCTGATTAAAAAACAAGCGCCTCTAATGGATGGAACACTATAGGATTTAGCATCTTTGTAGAACATCTCTCTTATATCGGCTTTTAATTTAAAAAAAGGTTTTAATAATTCATGCCCTATAGTAGGCTGTGGACAAACGGATTTCTGTATACTCAAACTTTGCTGATAAAGACGTGGACCCACAACCGCCGCTTTTTGTTCTTTATCTAATATCTCCACTAAACTCGATACAGCTGTATTGATAACTTCTACATCCGTATTTATATATAGTAGATATTTGTTTTTTGCTGCTTTAAAACCCTGGTTGGCAGCAAAAGCAAAACCTTTGTTTTCTGAATTTTTTATGGTTTTAATCTTTGGATACTTTTTAATGGCCGCTTCTAAGGCACCATCAATAGACGCATTATCCACAAGTATCCACTCTGCATTGTCGGGATGCGTGACTTTGTCGTTTGACGCTAATTTTTCTAAACATTTTTCTAAGATTTTCCCTGAATTATGAGAAATTATTATTATGGATATTTTACTCGATATCCCGGTAGTGGGATGAAAATTATTATTGCTCCTTTTTTCCCAAACCTTTGTATATTTAAGAAAAGTATACAAGCTATAAAGCACTGACAGCACAAAGCCGTGTATACCGTCCCTGAAGCCCTGCCTTAAAAAAAACATCTTTGCAAAAACTAAGAAAGGATTTACCCACATCCAGAACGTTAAAAAAGAAACTTTTTTATTAGAAAGTTCTTGTGCTGAAAGAGATGAGTAGTTTTCCATCTTTTCTAAATAATTTGATATTGATTTGTATGTAAAATGCTCTATAGGTTTTTTCATGTAGCCCACAGATCCGTCTACAATAACCTTTTCATGGACTTCCCGCAGTTCTACATAAGACGTATTTTTTTTAAAAAGCCTCAAAGTGTAATCAGGCCACCACCCGCTGTGCTTAATCCATTTGCCCAGAAAGAAATTTCTTCTTGGTATGTAAAAACCATCAAAGGAATTATTTTTTATTTTTTCGATAATCTCAGATTTTAATTCCGGAGTAATTCTCTCATCGGCATCAAGAATAATAACCCAGTTCTTTTTAGTATGGTCTACAGCTAACTGCTTCTGTTTTGAATAACCCTGCCACTCATGTTGAAAGACCCTATCAGTATATTTTTTACAAATCTCCACTGTTTTGTCATTACTGAAAGAGTCAACAACAACCACATCTTCAAAATCTCTGACGCTTTCAAGAGCATTCTCAACATTCTCTTCTTCGTTCTTTGTAACAATGGCAACTGAAATTGGAATTTTATTATTCATTTTCTCAAAAAAAAGGATTAAAGAAAGAAAACACAGATTATACCCATTCCACAAACTATATTTCGAAAAAGAAAATAACGATCTTGTTACCAGGCTGAAGCTTGGGAACAAGAGTATTTTTTTGCGAACTCTGCGTCTTTACGGTTAAAAAAATATTCACCAAGAAGAAGATTTTATGGAATAACAGCATTATGAAGCAAAAAAATGAAATAACTTGCAATACCAAATCTATCACATTATTATAACGCTTTCAATATGTGGACTATTTTTCATACTGAGGCTTCTTTAGGCTGGGGTGGACAGGAAATAAGAATCCTGAATGAATCAATGGGTATGCGAGATAGAGGGCACAAGATCATAATAATAACCCCTGCCGACAGCTCCCTCATGAAGAAGGCCTCTGACCGGAGATTTGAAGTCATATCTGCGTCTTTTAAAAGGAAAGATTATCCTGCGACATGTTTCAAAATTTTAAAGCTGATTCAAAATAAAAGACCGAATTTTATCAATACCCATAGCTCAAAGGATAGCTGGGTAGCAAGCTTTGCCGCAAGATTGTCTACTTACAAACCCTTTATTATCAGAACAAGGCATCTTTCCACTCCTGTTGCGACTAATATTTTTGGTTCAGTTATATATAAATTATTGCCTCACAAAATCATTACTACCGGCGAAGCAATTAGAGAACAACTTATCGAAAGAAACCGTGTATCTCCTGAAAAAATCATGTCTATACCGACAGGAGTGGATCTTAAATTATTCGATCCAAAAAAATCGCAAAAAAAAATACGAAGGGAACTTTGTTTAACAGAGAAAACACGTCTTGTTGGAATGGTTTCCGTGCTGAGGAGCTGGAAAGGTCACGATTACTTTATTGACGCGACTGTCACTGTTTTGAAAAAATTTTCTAATGTAAGGTTTTTAATTATTGGAGACGGTCCTCGGAAAGAGAATTTAACTAAAATAATTAAAGAAAAAGGACTATCGGAATCTATATTTATGCTTGGACACAGGGAAGATGTCCCGGAAATTATGGCTTCTCTCGATGTTCTCGCGCATCCTTCATATGCCAATGAGGGGGTACCTCAATCCATTATTCAAGGTATGGCAATGGGGATTCCGGTTATCGCGTCAGATATCAAATCTTTAAGAGAGGTTGTTACCGATGGTGAAACAGGGATTCTTTCGCCCATGAAGAATTCTGGAGAGCTTGCAAAAAAAATAATATTGCTTCTTAATAATAAAGAGTTGATGCGAAAAATGGGGAATAATGGGCGAAAATTTGTTGTAGAGAAATTTACTATGGAAAAAATGATAAGTTCTGTAGAAAACCTATACAAAAAAATGGCATGAACCTTAACTTGTTTAAATATGGCAATGATTAAAGCAGACTCTGTTCCTACGATCCCCCTTAACCCATTTGATGAGATCGGTTTTTAATTCGGTCAGAGGCAGATCAAAATATTGCTTCGACACTAATTGGTTATTAACAAACTAAGATAAGGCTTCCGCTTGCGCTTCGGCTTACTTTTCAGTAAAGTCATCGGCCTTTAGTTTTTTTATAGGCTAATCTATTAAATACTGTTGATTTAAATAATGGTATTAAAAAATATTATAATTAAAGCTATTGTATCGCTGTCAAAAGCGCTAAACCTGCCAGAAAGAAATTATACCTATAAACCCAATCGGTTCCTTATAGTTACCCCGGCGGGTGTCGGAGATACCCTCTGGGCGACACCCGCTATTAGAGCATTAAAAGAAACTTATCCTGAAAGTTATCTCGGTGTCTTGGTAACAAAAACAGGAAGCGAACTTCTTAAAGGTAATCCTGATATTGATGAACTGTTTATCTTTAAAAGGTCTTTTAAAGGATTCTTTTCATTACCAAAACTCTTAAAAATTCTCAGGCAAAGGAAATTTACTGTAGCACTCATGTTTCATGCCTGGGATCGTATGGTATGGTTAATCTGTTATTTTACTGGAGCAGGAGAAATTATTGGATTTAAAGGGACAAGGGGGAAGCGTCTTGACTTTATTCTCACAAAGGGCATCACTATTTCGGATGATATAAACCACTGGATAGATAAATATTTGAGTCTTGTTAAAGAACTAAAAGCCTTTACGTCTAAAAAATGCATTGATATTTATTTAAATAATGATGACAGGATAGCGGTAAAAAAATATTTTAATGATTGCGGTGGTTGTAACGACTCATTAATGGTTGGTCTGCATCCCGGTGGAAGACATGTCTATAAACTGTGGAACCAAAGGAGTTTTATTCAAGCGGCAAACGCCCTTGTTGAGAAATTTAACTGTAAAGTAATAATAACGGGCAGTGCTGAGGAAAAAATGTTGGATGATAAAATAGCTTCTAAAATAAAAAACGCAATAAGTGTCGCCGGTGTGTTTGATATAAGAGAAACAGCGGCTCTTATAGAAAGGTTAGACCTCTTTATCACTAACGATACAGGCCCCATGCACATAGCATCCGCATTGAAAACACCAACAATTGCACTTTTTTCACCAACTAATCCACTGGGCTGTGGTCCTTATTATTGTGAAACAGCTTCAGTAATCGCAAAACCAAAACCTGAAGAATGTAAACCGTGTACGGGCAGCAAATGTGTCACACCTACTTGTATGGAACAGATAACTGTCAAAGAAGTAATTGCAGAAGCGGAAGTGCTTCTTGCAAAAAAGTAAAATTTTGCTTATTTACTTTGCAGCATTTACTGAATGAAAAACATAGTAAAAATATTGAACAAGGTATAATGACTTTTAATGAATATAGCTATCGTTTTGATGAAATTTAACCCTTTTGGTGGGTATGAACGTCAGGCAGCTATTTTGGCGGGTGCATTAGCAGATCGTGGAGATGATGTTACTGTATTTGCGAACAAATGGCTTGGAGATTCACATGTCGGTATCAAGTTTCAAAAAATTCCAATGCTTAAGGGTATGTCCTGGCTTAAAGTCCTTTCTTTCGCCCTTATCTCCCGATTTTACCTGAATCAAGAGAAAAAAAAGTTCGATATTATCGTTGCTTTTGACAGAACTTTTTTAATGGATATATATAGAGCAGGAAATGCGTGCCACAAAGAATGGTTAAATATTAGAAAACAACACGGTAATATTTTAGATTTAATTTCTATAGCCATAAATCCACTCCACATTGTTATCAATAAAATAGAAAATTTTATTTTTTCCAGAATGCAAAAAATGAATGGAGAGATTATTGTTCTTTCTGATACGGGTACCCATCAGATTTGTCGACATTATCCAATAGATGAAAATCGTTTTACTACTATTCCACCAGTAGTGGATTTAACACGCTTTGATACTTCTAAACTCCAAACCCGCAGGAAAGAGCAGAGAAATAAATTAGGTATTGGAAATGATACCTTGCTGCTGTTGCATGTTGGGTCCGGATTTAGAATAAAAGGGCTCAACAACACCATTGCTTCTTTATCAATTTTAGTAAATAAAGGATTAAAAGCAGAATTGATTGTTGTGGGAAAAGACAGATCAGGAACAAAAAAAAATTTAAAACTCTGTCAAAAATTGGGGCTGCAAAAAAATGTTCACTTTCTCGGAGGTATTAAAGGCATTGAACGTTTATATGCCGCTGCGGATATTTTTATTATGCCGTCTCTTTTTGAAACTTTTGGTATTGCCGCTATCGAGGCATTAGCCTGCGGTTTACCCGTTATCATAGGAAGAGGCGCAGGGGTTTCATCTGTCATCGAACAGGAAAAAGTTGGAAAGGTGATTGATGTGCCCGTTGACCCGGGAAAACTTGCTAAATTAATAGAAGAGACCGCTATGACTGAAAAGGAATCGAAGGCTTCAGGGAAAATTGATAAGGAAAAGGAAAAAAGAATAGGCGTTTCTTTGAAATATGATCAGAATATTCTTATGAATAAATTTATGACGCTTTTGGACAGAACAGCGGGAGAAAAGAAATTATCATAAAAATAAGCAGGGAGCATCATGAAGTGTAAAATTTGTAACTCCAATGCTGAACATACCTCCTGGACGGCAAAAGACATGAGGGTTAGCAGAAATGAAGAGTTCACCTATTTTCAATGTATTCACTGCAGCTGCCTTCAAATAAAAAAAATACCAAAAAATATTTCTGTCTATTATCCTGATAACTATTATTCTTTTGAAAAGGTATCAACAGCAAAACATTATGACAGGTTATTGAAAAGTTATTTGCGAAAAACAGGGGCGTTTTTGGGGACATCCCTGAAATGGTATGGAACTCTTACAAGGAAAGTATTTTCTCTCCCTCCGCACCATGAATGGTTTTACAATTCCGGTGTTTCGTTTGGCTCGAGGATTCTCGATGTGGGATGTGGGGGTGGATCACTGCTTTTGAGAATTTGGAAAGAAGGATTTACCAACGCTTCAGGAATTGATCCATTCATACCAAATGATATAAATTATAAAAACGGACTAAAAATAAATAAAACAACTTTAAAGGATTTAAGAAAAGACAGTTTTTTTGATTTAATTATGATGCACCACTCTTTAGAGCATATACCGAACCAATTTGAAGCGTTTCATCATATCAACAGGCTTCTTAAAAAAGGCGGAATTGCATTGATTAGAATACCTGTTTCTAAGTCTACAGCATGGGAACACTATAGAACAAATTGGATACAATTAGACGCCCCAAGACATTTATTTTTGCATTCTGAGAAAAGTATCAATGTATTGGCAGCAAAATACGGACTAAAAATAAAAAAAGTAATTTATGACTCTTTAGTATTTCAATTTCTCGGAAGTGAATTATGTAAAAGAGGAATTCTCATGCCAGATCATAAATCTTATATGAAAAAAGAGGGAAAGCGGATATTCCAGAAATCGCAATTACAAAACTGGAAAATGATAACTAAAGAACTTAATAATAAAAACAAAGGAGACATGGCCTGTTTTTATTTTATTAAGTGATCATTGATTGAGAAGATGTAATCATGGCAGACATTAACCCAAAACAGCTAAAAATAAATAATAAAAACTTTAATATAAGCGATCTTAATGAACACATCAGCTATGATGATGAAATGTTTGATGTTGCTTGCGCATTAAAGGGATAGAGCACAATTTTAATCCCAATAATGTAATTAAAGAGTTGTCGAGAGCATTAAAACCTTCAAGAGCAATATACTTAAGCACACCCAATATATGCCGGCTAAAAACCAGAGCGCATTATTTTTTTACTGGAATTAATAATATCCATTTATTTGTCATGATGTTTTAAATGATACAGCAGAACATGAAACTCAATAGAAACATATATTTGATTCACCGAGCGGGCATGGCTTAATAGTTTTATGAAACCATTAATCAGTGTCATTATAGGAACATATAATCACTTATCCTACCTTCAACTTTGCCTTCTTTCTCTGGAAAGACAAACTTTTAGAGACTTCGAAGTAATTGTTGCGGATGATGGATCAGGACGGGAGATCAAAGAGTGGTTGAAAAGTTATAATACCAGCTTCCCTGTTACTCATTTGTGGCAGGAGGACAAGGGTTTTAGAAAGTGCAAAATATTAAATAAAGCGGTTAAGCAATCCAACTCCAATTATATTGTTTTTATAGATGCCGATTGTATATTAAGCAAAGATTTTCTTTTTGAACATTGGCATTGTCATGAAAAAGGAAGCTTTTTGGGAGGTAGACGTGTATTGATAGCAAAGAAATTTGCAAAAAGAATAACTGCTGAGATGCTAAGAAAAGGAAACTTTGATGGAATAAATCTATGGGGTATAAATTGCGTGCTTTCAGGTTGTTTTAAATATTATGAAGAGGCGTTAAGACCTCTATATTATATAAGAAAAAACAACTTTTTTAATCTAATGGGGTGCAATTTTTCAATTCATAAATCTGACCTGCTTTTAGTGGGAGGATTTGATGAGGAATATGAAAGCAGGGGAGGAGGAGAAGATACTGATGTTTCCTTGAGGTTGAAGGTAGCCGGATGCAGGATGAAATCGGTAAGATACCGCGCTATCCAGTTCCATCTAGGACACGACATCCTTGTAGACAAATCAAAATCCCAAAAACTATTTTCAGAAAAACGGGACAAGATTAAAACCAGCGATGATGCTAAAAAAATAAAAAGTTCATTATGATCCATCTTTTAATTTGCCCGCATGTACTTGATTATGGAGGTTCACAGATAAGTGTTCATCATTGGGCAAAACATTTAGACTCTTCAAAGTTTAAAATTACTATACTTGCGATGAAGGAGGGGGGGCTTTCAAGTAAGTTTGAATCTAATTATTCAGTTTATTATGACGATATTGGCTATCCTAATGTTGAAAACTATATAAGAAGGTTTAAGCCAGACATACTCCATGCCTGTCCGGGAGGCGGTACCCATCAGGAATACATTACTAAAGCAGCGAAATTAGTTCCGGTCACGCAGACGATAATGTGTCCCAGGCTTGTATCAAACAAAAATGATGTTTCAGGCAGCATTGTTCTTTCAAATTATGTTTTTTCACTTCAAACAAACATAAAAGATGTTTTCCAGATTGATCCCCCTTTTGATATAACCGATTACAATATCAAACATTCAACAGAGTATTTTGGTCTGCCTAAAAACAAATTGATCATCGGTTCCTTAGGAAATAACAGGCGTGAAAACGCTCATTTTATGAAAATAGTCAGATATTATAAAAATAAGAACGTCCATTTTGTAATAAAAACTAATAAAAAATATAAGTATTTATTTGGAAGAAAAAGAATTACCGCGATTAGCGGAAATCTAAGCGAAGATGAAAAAATGAGTTTAATCAAATGTTTCGATATTTTTTTATACCCAACGTCTAATGAATCTTATGGAATGGTTTTTTTAGAAGCCATGTCTCAAAAAATACCTATTATAAGTTATGATGATTCAGCTATGCCGGAGGTGATAGAAGAAGGTGGTCTTCTTGCACCTTTAAATGATATAAATAAAATGATGGAACTGCTTGATGATTTGACAACAAATGAAAATAAAAGAAGGTCGATTGGACAAGTGGGATATAAATTATTCAGGAAACGCAATGATCCAAAACTTATTGTCAAAAAGTATGAAAAGTTTTTTGAAGAAATATTTAATTCTCGGACATCTCATCAATTATAAAAATAAACTGAATATTCTAATGCCATATCTTTACGCGACATAACCGTAATCAAAATAAAAAAAATCCTGCTCTCATGGTTTCCTAACTAAAAATATGCAAGGAAAGCAGGCAGGAAAAAGATTTATGCTTATTTTATTTAAGGAATAATAAAATGGATGTAGTTTTTTATTACCCTAAATTTCCTTCTGGAAAGCAGAAGTATGTAGTGGGAGGCGGCAGCAATAGAATGACCCCCCCTCTTGATATGGGGTGGATTGCGAAACTTTTAGAAAAAGAAGGCACGATTAATTTTGAAATTGTCGATGCCAACATAAATAGATATTCATTTGATGAAGTTAAAAAAATATTATCAAAACTTCAGCCTAAAATCATTCTGACAACCTCTGAACCTTATGAAGCATATAGATGTATGAGCTTGATAGAGGATTATCTTTCTATTCATAAAGACTGCATTGAAATAACTAAAGAAACCCTTCCTGAAAGCCAGATTATTCTTGTCGGTCCTCATGGAACATCTTTTCCAGACTATGTGTTCAAAGAAAACCCAAAATTGAATTTTATTGTAAGGGGAGAGCCAGAATTAACAAGCTTTGAATTGATAAACGCACTTTTAAAAGGTGAGGACTGGAGAGAAATTAAAGGGGTGTCTTGTAATAATAACGGGCAAATTATTCATAACGAGGATAGGCCATACATTGAAAATCTTGACATGTTGTCTTATCCAGCGTTTCATTTATTGGAACTTGAAAAGTACCTCATCTATTCTCAGAAAAAAAGTAATAAAAGAAAAACTATGGTCATCAGTAGCAGGGGATGTCCGTACAAATGTATTTATTGTTTTAAAGCAATGGTTGGAGATAATTTCAGAAGCAGAAGCGCTGATAATGTTTTGGAAGAAATTGATATTTTATACGGGAAATATAAGGTGGATCATATTAGTTTTAATGATGAGATATTTACATTTGATGAAAAAAGAATAGAAACCATGTGTGAAAAATTAAAAGAGAGAAAATACCAGTTAACCTGGAGTTGTGAAACCAGGATTGAAAAAATTTCAATACCACTTTTAGAAAAAATGGCTGACGCAGGCTGCAATGAAATTTTATTTGGAGTTGAAAGCCTGTTACCGGAGATTCAAAAATCCGCTCAAAAAATAGTGGATATCAACAAGGTTAGTGAGATCACCAGGTACGCGGAGAAGATCGGCATCTATTGTTTATCCGCTTTACAATTCGGATTGCCTGGTGATTCCAGGAAAACAGTGGAAGAAAACCTAAAAAAAATAAAAAAGTTGGCTATACCAATCAGCCTTCCTCTTATAACACGAGTCTATCCAACAACTAAATTGTATGAGATAGGCAAAGAAGAGGAGCTAATTAAAGAAGACAGCTTTGAGGCATGCGTAAAAGCTTCTGGCTTGATAAAAACGGAATTTAAAGATAGAGATTGCTATTATGAAGCGCTAAATTACTACCATAAAGCAATGAAAATGGTAAACCGAAGAAAAAAATATTCCTTAAGACGCTTAGTAAAGAAAATAAAAAAGTATTATCTTTCTTTAGTTAAAAAACCTATGTTATCAAAAATACTGCCTGTCTATTTAATTTGTACTATTTTTACTCATCGAGTGTAAATCAGATTCTACCATCTCACGAACAAGCTCATCAAAAGACAAGTTATATTTCCAGCCCAGTTTTTTCTGTGCTTTTGAACTGTCCCCAAGCAGGCTATCAACCTCGGCAGGTCTCAAGAACTTTTCGCTCGATTTCACATGCTCCCGGTAATCCAAGCCTGCAACGGCAAATGCCTTTTCACAAAATTCCTTTACCGAATGGTTTTCCCCGGAACAAATAACATAATCATCCGGTTTATCCTGCTGGAGCATTGCCCACATGGCTTTTACGTACTCCCTGGCATGACCCCAGTCCCTTTTTGCATCAAGGTTTCCCAGTAATAATTTATCTGTCCGCCCTCGTTTAATCATAGCGACATGGGAAGATATTTTTCTTGTAACAAATTCAAAGCCTCTTCTTGGAGATTCGTGATTGTAGAGGATGCCACTGCATGCAAACAGCCCGTAAGCCTCCCGATAATTTCTGGTTAGGTCAAAACCTGCAACTTTGGATATACCATAAGCAGATCTTGGATGAAATGGCGTATCTTCAGTTTGCGGAACTTCTTTTACTTTCCCAAACATTTCACTCGAACCTGCAAAATAAAGCCGAGCCTTAGGAACTAAATCTCGAAAAGCGGAAAGGATATAATGAGTGCCGTTAATATTAGTATTTAACGTTGAAAATTCGTCTTCAAAGCTGTAGCTCACATAACTTTGGGCTGCTAAATGATATATCTCATCAGGTTGTATTGCTTTTATGGATTTATAAATACTGGCATGGCTTTCTAATGATGCAGGGGTTAAATGAATCTTATCCTTTATATGAAGGATCCTGCTCATCCTGTGATGTTCATCTTCTAAGGCTACTCTTCTTACCAGACCGTAGACCTCGTATCCTTTTTCTATCAGAAGCTCAGCCAGATAACTTCCATCTTGTCCTGTAATTCCCGTTATTAAAACTTTTTTAGACATCTATT
Organism: uncultured Nitrospinota bacterium; assembly: GCA_964394335.1. GTDB lineage: Bacteria > Nitrospinota > Nitrospinia > CAJXCL01 > CAJXCL01 > CAJXCL01. The sequence goes on from CAYMVZ010000005.1 coordinate 41,969, forward strand.
ATTGATAACCCTATGATGAACTTTTAAACAAGTTGACATTTGCATACCGGAATGTCAATTTTATTTTTTTGCTGACTGTAATTGAGAAAAAAATATTTTCCTCTTTTTAACCTATAGTTTCAGTTCCTCGGACATTTTTCTTTTTCAGGCTTTTCCATATGATTAAACCTTGCAACAACATCATAAAGATGAGAAAAACTATGATTTGCCATTAGCCATTCACGGCCGTTCTTTCCCATTTTTTTTATTTTATCATTATCTGACAATAAACTTTGAACCGCATAATCCAACTGAGATAGATCATCCAATGCAATTCCAAATTCTGGTTTTACCCAAGGGACTGCTTTTTTTGAAACAACAACTGGTAATTCACAGCACAAAGCTTCCTGAACAGCTCTGGCAGCACCTTCAAATAAAGCTGGATGTACCATGATTCTGGATCTATTATATATTAATGGCATTTGTTGATGAGAAAACCTGCCGGAACAAATATCACCTGAATAAGATTTTTTTTGAGGGTATTTAGAAAATAACTTTCTCAGTTTACGGAAAAAAAATAAATCTTCTACTTTTGTATAAGGAGGTCCTTTAACATAACCACCAGAATGTATCCAACTATACTTTCTCTGGCACACTATCTTTTGAATCTTATCAATTTGTTTACGGGGGGTCAGTACTCCAACAGAAACTATATCGAACTGTTTTTCTAATTTAACGGGTTTAAAGAAATCTGTATCAGCTCCCAGGGGAACTTTCAATAATTTCTCTTTTGGTACACGGGCCATAGCTCGCTTAATTGAATCTAAAGTGGGATGAACATAATAGTCACATAAATCAAGATCTTCCCACATAAGTGTATTTTTATTAACAACATTTCTTTCCCAAAGGAATGATAAAGGTTCACGTACCTTCTTCAGTACATTTAGTGCCATTTGAGAACCGCTGCCAATAATATGCATTACATCCGGATTAAAACGGTGAAGCCATGAACTTATCTCATCATTTTCATACCACAAGCGACCTCTGCTTTGCCGTTGCTTTGGATTTTTTACGGGGAAAAATAGCGCATTGTATCCATCGTGCCTGATTGTAATTAATTTTTTCTCTTTTGTTAATGAGATAAAAAAAACTTCTTCATTTTTTGCAAAAGCTCTGCGCAGTTTTGAAAACCAGTCATCGTATTCCAAATATTCCATTTCAGTCATGCCATGTTCAAATGGCGGTGTAAACTGTGTGAAAACTATTTTCATAATAGTGTCTTAATACTGAAATACTTCATTAATTACTTCAATGACTCTTTCAACAGACAATTGCACCAGACAGTCGCTCACTTTGCTGTTTCCGCATCCTGTCCGGTCACAAGGCAGGCAGGATAATTCTTCCATTGCCACGGTCTTACAAAAACCGTTTCCATTATCCAATGGCGCCCACTCGGCAATGTTTGTTGGGCCAAAAATTCCAACAGTTGGTATTTTTAAAGCAGACGCTATATGCATTGGAGCAGAATCCACACCCACAAATAATTTTGCCATTTCCAGTAAAGCTGCCAATTCCAACAATGAAGTTTTTCCGGTTAAGTCTAGTGGTTTCTTCTTGCAACGGTTTATTATTTCTTTAGAAATCTCTATATCAAGAGGTTCTGTCCCTCCAATAATAACTACAGGAAAATTAAAGTTTTTATTGAGATATTCGATTAATTCTGAAAAGCCATCGGTTCTCCATGATTTAAAGCGCCATCGTGTCGTCGGAGAAATGACAACTGGTGAAAAATTTGGTGCAGCAATTTTATAATCCTTTAATTTACTATAAAGACTTTTTCGTGATTCCTCCCCCGGATCAATGTAAAGTTGACGCTGCGATACCTCAGGATGTATCCCAATATATCTTAAAAAATCAAGGTTTCGTTCAACAGCATGGCGGGGTTTTATAGGATAACGTATCAAATGAGTAGACAACTTTTTTTTTCCGGACATCCCTTTCTTTCCTGGATTAAGAGAAACTCTTATCCTTGCGCCGCTCAAAAATCCTAATATTGCACCTCGATCACCGGAGTTCATATTTAACACCAAATCGTATTTCCGATTCCTTACTGCTTTTAATAAATTCCATTCCTTTCTCAAGCTTCTTTGATTGGATTTGCGGCGATCTACAATATGAATTTGTTTTATAAATTTATTATGACGGAGCAATGGTTCAGTATCCTTATATACCATTGCATCTATTTCAAATTCTTTATCCTTAAAATATTCATGCATGCATCGAAAAACAGGAGTGGTTAAAAGAACATCTCCGATATGCGCGAATTTAATAACCAAGCAGCGTTCTACATTCGAAAGATCAGGATAGTTTCCATACCGGTGTTTGAGCAAAGCTTCAGAAACAGGATGTTTATGGAACGATTTATTGTTGTTCATAGGACAGAAAGAATTTTACGACAACGATGAGCATAAGTATGGTTTGATAAAATTTGACTCTGGCCTTCCTGAGCTATACAGGATGCTTCAGCGGAGTTTTTTGCATAATATAGCGCTTTTTCAACAGCTTCTTCTTCCGATTTAAATGAAACGTAATGTTGTTTTTCTTCAAACAGCTCTTCATATCCAAGACTATCATAGCTGTTAGTCAATAACATAGCCTTCCCATTTGCCATTGTTTCAAAAACTCTCATATTGATATCCTGGCCTTTGTCGTTGTTAAAACCGGCGCCCGCGTTAAAACCAATAGTGCATAGAGCAATTTCATAAGCAACCGTTTTTCCAAACTTTTTTCTAAAATAAAAATTTGTACTCAACCCGGCTTTTTTGAAAAGCTTTTCAAAGCGACGACGGTGTTTATAAGGAGCGGCACACATGCCTATATCGTAATGATTTCTTCTTAAAATTTTTCTCAACAAACCTGTATGTATTGTAGTGGATGGTTTATAAACATGAATGTCTTCATCCGCTGCAAGGGGGAGCCATGTTGCGTTTGAACCAAGTTCGCTTACCATATTTTTTTGAGCGACCCATATATAGTCAAACTCGTATTTTACACAATATTCTTGATGAATTTTTAATTTATGGCAAGAATCTATACTTACATACCCTTTAGGATTTCTGTAACATTTCAAACCCGGAAAATCAACTGGTAGGCCACAATCAACCATTAACAACAAATCAGCATCCGGGAATTCCATGTCCGGCTGAGGCTGATGCGGATCAAATGGAATTTCAATAAGATCCACATCCTGTTTTTGCATTCCCTTAAAATAATAAGCTGACGCAGTGTGAGGTATTATACTGCGTAAAAAAACAACTTTATGCTTTCTTGCCATTATTTTTTTCAGTGATTTTTGGTGGCAGAATAAACTAATTTTTTGAGGTTGTCACTTCTTCCTGACCCCGGAACTGAATTTCATAAAGTCTTTGATAAAGGCCTTCTTTCGCGAGAAGTTCTTCATGCGTGCCAGACTCTACAATTTTCCCCCTTTCCATAACAATGATCATATCCGCTTTTCTTACTGTGGAAAGCCGATGGGCAATGACGAGAGTGGTTCTGTTCTCCATAAGATTTTCGAGTGCATTCTGAATTATCACTTCAGACTTGGTATCAAGGGACGAGGTTGCTTCATCAAGAATTAATATCGGTGGGTTTTTAAGAATTGCTCTCGCAATAGATAACCTTTGTTTCTGTCCGCCTGAAAGTTTTACCCCTCTTTCTCCAACTACAGCATCATAGCCATGTGGAAATTCCAGAATAAACTCATGAGCGTAAGCTGCTTTTGCGGCGAGAATGACATCTTTCTCATTTGATTCCGGCTTGCCGTATTTAATGTTATTCAGAACAGTCTCATTAAAAAGTATAACGTCCTGGCTAACAATTCCGAACAGCGATCTAAGGGATTTTAAAGTTACTGTTGATATATCCATGCCATCTATATAAATTGAGCCTTCATCAGGCATATAAAATCTTGGAAGCATGTTAATAAGGGTTGTTTTCCCGGCGCCGCTTTGTCCAACAACTGCGATTATCATGCCTCTGTTAATTGCAAAGCTTATATTATCTAATGCTTTGTTTTTTGCGGAAGGATACGTAAATAATACACCATCGAATTTAATTTCCCCTTTGAATGAATTGATATTATTCGTTCCGTCTTTCTCTCTTTCTGCAGAAAGCAAACTAAAGATCCTTTGAAGAGGTGCTCTGGCTTTCTGGATACCATTATTTACTTTTGCAAGTCTCTTAGCCGGTGTGTAGAGCATAAAGATTGCCGTAAGAAAAGAGAAAAAATCTCCGGGTGTTATGACATCCTCAATTATAAGTTTTCCTCCGTACCACATGACAAAAGCTATGCCTAACCCGGCTACAGATTCCATCATCAATGAAGCAAGTTCTGAAACTCTTACAGACCGCATATTCTCTCTGTAATAATCTTTATTTTTATTTTTAAAAAGTTCAGTTTCATCGGCTTCCTTGACAAATGCTTTAATCATTTTTATTCCCGAAAAACTCTCATGAAGGATTTCTGTAATGATGGAGATTTTTTCCTGGGCACGCTGGCTTATGCGTTTTAATCTTTTTCCAAGTACGCCTACACCATAAAAAGCTGTTGGAAGTCCCACAAGGGCTATTAGTGTTAGATCCCAGCGACGGTAGAGGGCAACACCTGTAAGAGCTATAAGAGAAGCGCTCTCGATTAGCAAATCTTTAATAGCTAAAGATACTACTGACTGGAGTACGCCTGTGTCATTTACAACTTTAGACATTAATGAACCGCTTGAGTTTTTACTAAAGTATGTCATAGGTAATTTAATTATGTGCTGGTAAAGCCGGTTTCTCAGGTCCATAACCATCTTTTGCGATGCCGACCTCATAAGGTATTCATGCAGATAAACAAAGGCCCCCTTTGCAATGAAAACAGTAAATACAGCATATGGAAGAAGCATAAGCATGGAAATATTTTTCTTTTGAAGAAGGCTGTCCAGGGCCGGTTTCACAAGCCATGCAAGAGACGCATTTAGAGCGGATATAATGATACCAATCACGCCGGCAATAGCAACTCTTTTCCAGTATGGCTTAACTAAATGAAAAATTGTTCTGTAGTCTTTCATTTGCTGTTTCTGATTTATTCGCGCGCAATTTAAGATATTTATTGCTTTAAAGCAATAAAAAATATTTGATTATAACATACCTTTAAGAAGCCTCAATGGGACGACCTGAGATTAGAAGTAAAATGGTTTAAAAAAATTGAAATATTGAGCTAAGTTTTTTTTGGTTCCCATCCTTTTTCACGTGTAATTTTGAGTATTGCTGGAAGGATTGTTAAAGAGGAGATCATGCAGCATCCTACTCCTATGGTTAATAAAACGCCGATGCTGTGAATTCCTCTGTGTGAAGCGACCATAAGGCTGCCAAAGCCAATCATTGTGGTCAACGAACTCAGTATGACAGCTTTTCCCGTGCTCTTGTAAACCGGGGAAACCAAACTATCTTTATCATCTCTGTACCGGTGGACGATATGTATACCGTTATCAACACCGATTCCAATAATGAGAGGCAGAATGACGAGATTTGCAAGATTAAATGGAAGATCAAACAGTCCCATCAGGCCGAGAGTCCATAAAGTTCCGAGTGCCAATGGTAGAATGGCCAGCATAGTACAACGCCAATCCCTGAAAGATATCCAGACGAACAATAAAATAGCTATTAACGCATAAATCCCCCCCTTGATGTATCCCTCCTTCATAAGACGGCTGGACTCGCTTGCTGTTATTGCTGTGCCTGTAGCGTTGGGGTCAATTGACCAGATATCTGAAATAAACTTTTCCATTGGTTCTCTATCATAAATATTCATTTTTGGAAATACCTGGAGGAGAAATTTTTTAGTTTTGCCGATAAAACGTTCTTTTAGATTGTCAGGGATATTGCTAATCACTATTTTTTCCGGATTAAGGGCCTCTCTAAACGTTTTCATTTTTTTATTAAAATCAGTAAATAGAATGATTTGGTACTTATTCAAACTCTCTTCCACGAATGTTTTTTTTTGCCGTTTTACTAAATAATTAAAATCAGAAATTAATTCTCTGATTTTTTTAATAGACTTGGCTTGAGGTTTACGTTCCTCCTTCCAGCTATCTTTGTTCTCATTTCTCATTTTAAAATTAATTTTATTCAGGATATTGCTTAAACTATTTAAATCCACAGGGTTGCTATCCTTGCTTGGATCAGGAAATTTGCTGAATGAACGAGAAATCTCTTTAATGATATTGATTTTTTCTGCCTGTTGATCAGGTACGATAGAAGCGATACTGCTCACGACATTAACTGATGGAAGAGATTCGAGGTCTTTTTTTGTTGAAAGAACTTCGTCAAATGAATTTACAATTACAGCCCCATACCAGGCGGATCGATCTGAATGATTTAATATTTTCATCTCATAATCTACTGACTCTAAACCTGAGGCTTGAAGGTTTAGAATGTTGTAGTCAAAGCGGATATTTCTGATAAAAAAAATGGATAAAAAGGTGATGAAAGAGCCCAAAAGAATTAAATTGAGAGGTTTTTTCAGCAATAAATCAAAAAATGGATGTACGATCTTTTGTGACAGATTATAGTCGAATGCAAACTTTTTAGACAATTTTTGTACCCAATGAGTATTTTTTACACGTACCTTAATTATTATCATAGCCGGTAAAAGAGTAATTGTGGCTATCAGGCAAATAATGATACCTGTTCCGGCTATAAATCCCAGTTCAGCAATACCCTTGAAATCGGTAAAAATAGTTGCCATAAAAGCAAATGATGTAGTAATAGCTCCTGCAATAACTCCCTTTCCTGTCCCAATAAGTGAGTTGGTGATGGAATTTGTCACATTGCTTCCAAGTGTTTGTTCTTCCTGAAACCTTGTAATAAAATGAATGCTAAAATCTATACCAAGCCCGATTAGAATAGTCGTAAAAACTACCGATAATATGTTTAAGTGACCAACAGTTAATGTGGTAAAACCAAGAGACCAGCATAGCGAAATAACTAATGTAAAAACTGCGATAATTGGCAGGATGAGTCTTTTTAAAGAAATGATAAAAAGGAGAGAGACACCTGCTAATGAAATCAAAGAGGCTCTGACCATATCATTACTTGTCGTCACCATCTCATCGGAAGCTAAAGCGGTGGGGCCGGTAACACCGGCAATGACGCCGGGATACTTATCCTGTAATTTTTTTATATAATTTCGAGTAAGCTTTATTGGGCCGACAGCTCTGGCAAAATCAGACTGATTTTCTTCCGGACTTATGAAAATATAATAAAACTTTTTCTCTTTTGAAGTGAGATACCCTTCTTCATCTATTTCTCCTTTTTTCTTAATAAAAAAACTATTCCAAAAGGATGAAAAGTCATTCTCACCCTTTAAGTGACCCACCGTTTCTTCCAGAATGGATTCAACCAGTGTTAAATCTAATGGATTATCTAAATTTTTTTCATCACTTTTTTCATTCCCTCCAAAAAAATCCGAGATTATTGTCCCAACCATGGCCTTACTGATCTCCTTATTAACCTGTTTGAAAAATGATTCAAGACCTGGGTTTTTAATAAGGCTGTTGATAAAAGAACTATTTGATTTTATTTTATCCACTAAAGCATCAAGATCATTTGGGCTGAGAAAGAGGAGTTTTTTGCTTTTAAAAAAATCTGTATCAATTTTATAAAAAACATCCTGAAATTTATCAGGATTGGAATGGAAAAAATGCGCAAGATCTTCTACAAAATCTTTTACTCTCTCCTTGTTCGATCCTTCTATTGCCACAACTAACCCATCAGAATCTTTAAACTCCTTGCGGAATTTTTGGTAGTCTTGATAGTACTTGGCATGAGGTGAAATAAGGTCATTCCGGTTGGTTAAAAATTTAAGATTATCAATTGTGTAATGGATAGAAAATAGTGCCAGAAGAATTGAAGATATTAGGATAAAGTAAGGATGTTTGCCAACAAAAGTTGAGATAGCCTCTAAAATTTTATTCTTGAAATTTTTGTGGAACATTTGCTTCGATCACAACAGGGAAAATACTCCTTCGACGGACTCATAGCGACAATGTCATGGTGAGCCTTTGGCGTGAGCTCAGTCGAACGCTTTCCGAACCATCAAATTGCGGACTTCAGATTCTTGAAGAAAAATCTAAAGTTATTATTCAATTAATTCCACTTCCTTGCTGGTTCAAATCTCTTGGTAGAGACTTCAAACCCTGATTGCACTAATTTTATTGCTTTTATTACTTGAAAGGGTTTAGCAAACGCATATTACACTCAGGGAGTGTCTATTGCCTACATTGGTTTCAAGCATCCATGGTCTCAATCCTTAGGGTGGTTTTCTTTTAGCCATCCAATTTTACCATTATGGTACAATTGTGAAGATTCCGATTAGTTTGCTAAGGGGAGCTCCAATATTTTTGTTTGTCATAAGAAAAATTGATGGAGCGAGCTTCTAAACAGTAAATCTTTTATACTTCCAGTGTCAGCCCTTCACGCGCAAGAATCACTTCACATTGATGCTCGGTATTCTTTTTTATAAATTTTATTGTTTTATTCAGAATATCTTGTAATACACAATCATCATTGGTAGGGTCATGATGAAATAAAATCAGCTTTTTTACCTTAGCTGCCATAGCAATTTCAGCTCCAATAAGTGATGAACTATGTCCCCAATCTTCTTTATCTAATGCATCGGACAATGTGTACATTGCATCAAAAATCAAAATATCACTTTCATAAAAAAAATCGAGATATTTTTTTAAACCCTTATCGGTAATATCTTTATATTCCGAGTCAGTAGCATACACAACTTTCTTCCCTTCATGCTCTATACGATATCCATATGATCCTCCAGGATGATGAAGATCTATTGGAGTAATAGTGCAATCACCAAGGACAAAACCTTGTTTGGGTTTGATAGGATGAAATTCTATATTGGCAGAAAGAGATTCAAGGTGTACGGGGAAATGGAGAGGATTATGCTGATTTTTAAAACGATCTTCCATGTTTGGGTGGCAGCTGTAAATATGAATAGAATTACCTTTTATGTAAGCAGGAACAAAAAAAGGGAATCCCATTATGTGATCCCAATGGGTATGACTCAAAAAGAGATGAAGGGTTCCTTCTCCTTTCGCAAATTCGCCGGACATTAATTCTTGACCTAATATTCTTATCCCTGTACCGGAATCAAATACCATAATTTTATTTGATGCTCGGATTTCTACGCAAGCAGTGTTCCCGCCTGTAGTCCCCAGTGAATCAACAGGGAGACTATTAATGAAATCTTCGATCTGGTTTTCTTTGATGATTTTTTCTTTGACAGCTTTCTTTAGAACATCCGTTACCTTATAACGAATTTCTGAATTGGATATGGGGGCTGGGATGGAACCCCGGACTCCCCAGAAAGTTAATTTCATGCTAATTCCTCTAATAAGAAGTATTTAGAAACAAATTACATTATTTTTCTTTTATTTTCAATTATATTCTCAAGCTGGAAATTTAGTATTGGATGTTAGAAAAAAATTATTATAGTATAGTTAAAGATCATAAAACTATTCTTTCTAAAGGAGGAATGTCATGGCAATTGATAAGGAACTATTAGACATTTTGGCATGCCCAAAATGCAAAGGGGATATTTATCTCACAAAAGAAGGTGATGGCTTAATCTGTGATAAATGCAAATTAAAATATGAAATTAAAGACGATATTCCTATTATGTTAATCGATGAAGCAATTAAAATTAACTGATAATTAATAAGAGAAATGAAAACTAAAAAACTGCTGAAAAAACTGTTGCTTTTGGTTTCGCTTTCTTTCATTATTTTAATGACGGTTTTTTTAGTTAGAAATAGAAACAAATTTCCAAAATCATTTAATGTCGAGATTGTTAAAACCGGTATAAATGTAAGTATTGAAGATTTCCATTTAATTGAAGAGAAAGAGGGGGAAAAGCAGTGGGAGTTAAATGCCGATAAAGCTGAAGTTGTTAATTCAAAAGGAATTACACGCCTTAGGAATATCGAGATGAATTTTTTTCAAAAAAATGGAGATGAACTCTTTGTTTCTGCCGATAAAGGAATTATTCAGAACAGCAATAACAATATTGAGTTGATAGGAAATATTAAGGTTTCAAACCTTGATGGATACAAGTTAACAACAGAAAACCTGAAATGGACGTCTGATAAAAAAACAATCCAAACGGATGAAGAAATAGAAATCAGCGGTGAGGATTTGGATATTACTGGGAAAAGAATGACAGTTGATGTGGAAAAAGAAATTTTTGAAATATTCGGCGGTGTTAGAGTCCTATATTATGGAATAAAAAATGGGGTTTAAAATCATCTTAATTAAGAAAGATTCATGATGACCTTTAACAAAATATCTAAAGTGCTATTAGTCATTTGTATTATTTTCCCATCTCTTGGTTCTGCGGAAAAATTTTCAAAAGAGAAAAAAAATAACCGCCCCATAGAAATAACAGCCGAGAAGATGACTTCCGACAAAAAATCCAATCAAATTATTTTCATTGGAAATGTGGTTGCAAAACAGGATAAGTTAACTATTTTTTCTGATAAGATGACCGTTTATAATAATAAGAAAAACAGAAAATTAAAAAAAATTGTTGCCCAGGGAAATGTGAAAATTGAAAAAGGAGAAAGATTTGCTTCAGGGGACCGTGCAGTTTATATTGAAAAAGAGGAGAAAATTGTTTTAACGGGAAATCCTCACGCATGGGAAAATGATAACGAAATAGTTGCGACAGAAATGATTTTTTTGGTAAAAGAAGATAAATTTATTGTCAAAGGGAGTAAAGAAAAAAAAATAAAATTGACTTTATACCCTGACCAGAAAAACAAGAAAGATGAATAGCTTTTTCTAAGTAGGAGGTTAAATAAGATTGCAACTATTAAAAGCAATCAACCTTGTAAAGGAATATAAAAAAAGAAAAGTCGTAAATGGGATAAGTATTGAAGTAAAAATGGGAGAAGTTGTAGGATTACTTGGTCCAAATGGAGCAGGTAAAACTACTTGCTTTTATATTATGGTGGGGCTTATCCGTCCTGAATCCGGTGAGGTTATTTATAATGGAAAAAAGTTAACGTCGCTTCCGATGTATCAAAGGGCTAGGAAAGGAATCGGGTATCTCCCGCAAGAACCTTCGGTATTTCGTAAATTGACTGTTGAAGAGAACATCATGGCCATCTTAGAGACAAAAAACGTTTCTAAATTAGAAATGAAAAAGAAAGCTAGATCTCTTTTAAAGGAACTGAATATTTTGCATATCAAAAACACAAAAGCCTATTCTCTGTCCGGTGGTGAAAGGCGGCGAGTGGAAATTACCAGGGCTTTAGCCAGTTCGCCTTCTTTTATCTTGCTTGATGAACCGTTTGCTGGAATTGACCCCATCGCTGTGACTGACATCCAGGAAATTATTTCCGGCTTGAGAGATAAAGGGATTGGTGTTTTAATAACAGATCATAATGTCAGAGAAACTTTAAATATTACTGATAGGGCATATATAATTAATGAAGGGAAAATAATTGCTAAGGGGCAGCCACAAACTATTGCGAATTGCGAGAAAGTAAAACAAATTTATCTTGGGGAACAGTTTTCGCTTTAATAGTCGTATAACGAGGGATTGACGGTATGGCTTTAGAAATAAAATTGAATATGAAGATGGCGCATAGGATGGTAATGACGCCAATGCTTCAGCA